>JALYPI010000277.1 GCA_030856445.1 Bacteroidota bacterium | reverse complement strand
TTCTGATCCTTCATTACCGGGTTGTTCGAGCACAGCAAGTGTTAGTGTATGGATTGACAGCACAAATTATGTAGTTGCCTCTAATGATACAACTATTTGCACCGGGAACTCTGTTCAACTAGATGCTGTTTATAATGGGCCTCCTCCTCTTACATCCATTCCTTGTGGAACAAACAACACCAATTGCACTGGCACACCCTATTATGCCACTGCAGGAACAGGAACTTTATCTAACACTTCAACGGGTGCCCCAGCTCCTTATGGGAACTACTATAAAGGAGGAAATACTCAAATGCTATTTACTGCGGCTGAACTAAATGCAGCAGGAATTTATTCAGGAACCATTACTGAACTTGCTTTTAATATTTCCCAAATAAATGGTACTACCATTTATGAAAATGTAGAAATAAAAATGGGCTGCACCAATGCAACGGTAATGACATCAAGAGTTTCTGGTATGCAACAAGTTTACCAGGCCGCCACAGTTAACATAACTCCGGGTTTTAACAATTATGTTTTAAATTCCAGCTTTGACTGGGATGGAATAACAAGCCTGGTAGTTGAATTTTGCTTTTACAATCCAGATCCTTATACCAGTAGTTCCAGCACTTTTTATACAGCCACAGCTCAAAATTCAGTGGTTTATGACAGGTCGGATTCAAATCCCAATATTTGCTCCTCACCAACAGGACAAACATTAAGCAAAAACAGGCCAAACATAAGGTTCAGAACCTGTGATGCACCACCTGCTGCTCTTGCATACTCCTGGTCGCCTACAACAAATCTTACCGATCCTAATATTGCAAATCCAGTTGCTGATCCTTCTACGACTACAACCTACGCAATAACTGTAAGCGGTGGATATTGTTCTGTAACTGATTCTGTAACAATTTTTGTAAATCCTACTACCCCTCCAACTATTTCGCCAGCTGGCCCTGTAAGTATTTGTTCAGGAGATTCTATTGAACTGACTTCAAGTTTTCTTGCTGGGAATATCTGGAATACCGGGGATTCTACTCAGTCAATTTTTGTATCCGTAGCAGGCAATTATTATGTTGAGGACATGCAGGGATGTGCTCCTCCCTCAGATACTGTCCAGGTAAATACAACTCCAGCTCCTGAGCCAGTTATTTCACCTGCAGGTCCTATTAATTTATGCCCAGGAGATACTATTGTTTTAACTTCCAGTATTGCATCAGGAAACGTCTGGAGCCAGGCAGGAGAAACTACACAAAGTATTACTGTTAGTAATAGTGGCAGTTACACTGTAACAGTTACTGATGGTAACTGTTCTGGTACTTCTGCTGCAACCATAGTTTCTGTGAGTCCTGGTAACATTCCAACAATTTCAGCTAGTGGTCCACTTACTTTTTGTCAGGGTGATAGTGTGGTACTTACTTCAAGTGCTTTAACTGATAACTTATGGAGTACAGGTGCAACAACACAAAGCATTACTGTTTTCACCTCTGATAATATTACGGTAACTGATACCAGTAATTGCGGGGGAACTTCCACGGCAACCATTGTAACAGTTAGTCCTAATCCTACGCCAATAATAACAACAAGTGGCCCAACAACTTTTTGCCAGGGCGGCCAGGTTACATTAACATCTAGTAGTAGTACAGGAAATGTATGGAGTACCGGAGGAATAACTACCCAAAGTATTACTGTAGATACCAGCGGCACTTATACTGTAACTGTTACTGATGGAGGTTGCTCAGCCACTTCTGCACCTACAACGGTTACTGTAAATCCAACCACTATCCCTACAATTACAGCTAATGGCCCACTTACTTTTTGCCAGGGGGACAGTGTCGTACTTACTTCAAGCAACCCAACTGACAACAGCTGGAGCACAGGTGAAACAACACAAAGTATTACTGTGTTTGCATCAGCTAATATAACCGTAACTGATGTTAGCGGTTGTGGAGGAACCTCAGCAACAACTACTGTTACTGTTGACCCCAACCCAACTCCAACAATTACTGCCAGTGGCCCAACCACATTTTGTCAGGGTGACAATGTTATTCTAACATCAAGTAGTTCAACTGGAAATCAATGGAATACAAGTGGCCCTACAACACAAAGTATTACTGTGGATACGAGTGGAACATACACAGTAACAGTTACTGATGGAGTTTGCTCTGCTACTTCTGCACCTACAACAGTTACTGTAAATCCAACCACTACACCTACAATTACAGCTAATGGCCCCCTTACTTTTTGCCAGGGGGATAGTGTCGTACTTACTTCAAGCAATCCAACTGACAACAGCTGGAGCACAGGTGAAACAACACAAAGTATTACTGTGTTTACATCAGCTAATATAACCGTAACTGATATTAGCGGTTGTGGAGGAACTTCAGCAACAACTACTGTTACTGTTAACCCTAACCCAACGCCAACAATAACAGCAAATGGCCCAACCACTTTTTGCCAGGGGGACAATGTTACTCTAACATCAAATAGTTCAACTGGAAATCAATGGAACACTAATGGTCCTACTACACAAAGTATTACTGTGGATACAAGCGGCACATATACTGTAACTATAACTGATGCAGGTTGCTCTGCAACTTCTGCACCTACAACGGTTACTGTAAATCCAAGCACTAACCCAACAATTACAGCTAATGGCCCACTTACTTTTTGCCAAGGGGACAGTGTCGTGCTTATTTCAAGCAACACAACTGACAACAGCTGGAGCTCAGGTGAAACAACACAAAGTATTACTGTATTTTTATCATCTAATATAACCGTAACTGATGTTAGTGGTTGCGGGGGAACTTCAGCAACAACCACTGTTACTGTTAACCCTAACCCAACGCCAACCATATCGACTAATGGTCCTGTTGCCTTTTGTCAGGGTGATAGTGTTACTTTAACTTCCAGCAATGCATCAGGTTACGAATGGATTCCTGGGGGTCAAACAACGCAGAGCATTACTGTTAATAGTAGTGACAATTATTCTGTTACAATTACTGATGCCAATGGCTGTGAGGGAACTTCTGCTTCAACTACTGTTACTGTTAATCCTAATCCATCTCCTGTAATAACAGCTAATGGTTCAACAACTTTTTGCCAAGGTGGAAGTGTAACATTAACTTCCAGCAGTGCTTCAGGTTACGAATGGATTCCAGGAGGCCAAACAACGCAGAGCATTACTGTTAATAGTAGTGACAATTATTCTGTTACAGTTACTGATGCTAATGGTTGTGAAGGAACTTCTGCTGCCACAACAGTTACTGTTAATCCTAATCCTTCCCCAATAATTTCGGCTAGTGGGCCTACAACTATTTGCCAAGGTGATAGTGTTACTTTAACTTCAAGCACTGCTGCTTATTATGAATGGAATCCTGGTGTAGAAACTACACAAAGTATAACTGTTAATACCAGTGACAATTACTCAGTTATAGTAATTGATGGAAATGGTTGCCAGGGCACCTCAACGATCACTTCAGTTGTTGTTAACTCTAATCCTACTCCAACAATAACTTCCAACGGACCAACCACTTTTTGTCAGGGAGACAGCGTTACATTAACTTCCAGCAGTGCTTCAGCTCATGAATGGATTCCTGGGGGCCAAACAACGCAGAGCATTACTGTTAATAGTAGTGACAATTATTCTGTAACAGTTACTGATGCTAATGGTTGTGAGGGAACTTCTGCTGCCACAACAGTTACAGTTAATCCTACTCCTTTACCGTTAATTTCGGCTAGTGGATCAACTACTATTTGTCAGGGTGATAGTGTTATTTTAACTTCAAGCAGTGCTGCTAACTATGAATGGAATCCTGGTGCAGAAACTACACAAAGTATAACTGTTAATACCAGTGATAATTACTCTGTTTTAGTAATTGATGGAAATGGTTGCCAGGGCACTTCAACTGTTACTTCAGTTGTTGTTAACACTAATCCTACTCCTACAATAACTACCAGTGGACCAACCACTTTTTGTCAGGGAGACAGCGTTACTTTAACTTCCAGCAGTGCTTCAGCTTACGAATGGATTCCTGGGGGCCAAACAACACAGAGCATTACTGTTAATAGTAGTGACAATTATTCTGTAACAGTTACCGATGCTAATGGATGTGAGGGAACTTCTGCTGCCACAACAGTTACAGTTAATCCTACTCCTCCTCCAACAATTACAGCTGGAGGCCCTCTTACTTTTTGTCAAGGCGACAGTGTTGTGCTAACATCAAGCAATTCAACTAGCAACATCTGGAGTACTGGTGCAACAACCCAAAGTATTACTGTATTTGCAACAGATAATATTACAGTAACTGTTAGCGGTAGTTGTGGAGGTACTTCAGCAGCTACCAATGTTACAGTGAATCCCAACCCTACGCCTACTATTACAGCCAGTGGGCCAACCACCTTTTGTCAGGGCGACAATATCACTTTAACTTCAAGTAGCACAACTGGAAATCAGTGGAACACAGCTGGACCAACTACTCAAAGTATTACTCTTGACACAAGCGGAACTTATTCTGTAACAGTAATTGATGCTAATGGCTGCCAGGGTATTTCTGCAGCTACTACTGTAACTGTTACTACTAATCCTTCACCTTTTATAACGCCTGTTGGTTCAACAACTTTTTGTCAGGGCGACAGTGTTACTTTAATTTCCAGCAGTTCAACAGGAAATGAATGGAACCCGGGAGGAGGCTCAACACAGGTTATTACTGTGAGTAATAGTGGAAATTATACTGTTACAGTTACTGATTCTAATGGCTGCCAAGGAACTTCTGCTGCTACTGTTGTTTCAGTAAATGCGAATCCTACTCCAACAATAACAGCAAGCGGACAAACTACTTTTTGCCTGGGTGACAGTGTAACATTAACTTCCAGCAGTGCAACAGGCAATGTATGGAGTCCAGGTGGAGCAACAACTCAGAATATTACAGTTTATGACAGTGAGAGTTATGCCTTAACAGTTACAGACAGTAACGGATGCACAGGCAGTACCATGGAAAACACTTCAGCAATAAGCCAACAAAACGCAGCAATAACTGCAAGTGGACCATTTTGCCAAAGCAGTGATACAATTTTTCTATCAGCAGCCACTAATGGAGGGTCATGGAGCGGAAATGGAATCACAAATGCAAGTTCTGGTCAATTCTCAACAATTATTGCTGGTCCTGGAGATCACCAAATTATTTATACACTTCAAGGTAATTGCGGAGGTGCTGATACAATAGTTATTACTGTAAATGCTGGTCCTCCTATTAGTACAAGTGATGATCAAACAATCATACAAAATGAATCCACAGTTATTAATGGATTAGGATTAGGAACACTTAATTGGTTTCCTTCAGAGGGTCTGAGTTGTGTTTCTTGCAATAATCCAACGGCAACACCTTTAACTACTACCACATACTATTTAATGGTAACAGATGCTAATGGATGTTCCTCAACAGATTCACTTACCATTTTTGTAGAAGAGCCAAATGGAGAAGTGTTTATTCCTAATATTTTCTCACCAAATGGAGATGGAAACAATGACTTGCTACTTGTGTATGGAAATATTAAGAACATGAACCTGATCATTTATAATCGTTGGGGACAAAAGATATTTGAAACCACTAATCAGGCAATAGGATGGGATGGGACTCATAAGGGGATGCCACTCGATCCAGCAGTATTTGTTTACTATTTAAGAGTAATTCATCAAAATAACATTGAAGAAATAAAACAAGGAAACATAACGCTGATTCGATAATCAAATCTAATAAAGTTGTTCCTCTTGGTGCAACTCTATTTAATAACTTAATCTTGAATTATGAAAAAAATAATTACACTAGCATTAGCAACTTTCCTGACTTTTACATTGATTGCACAGGATATTCATTTTTCTCAATTTTATGCCGCTCCTACTTTATTGAATCCTGCTGCTGTTGGAGATTTCAATAGCGATCACAGGCTATTCTTAAATTATAAGGATCAGTGGAGAGCCATCACCACTCCCTACCAGACCTATGCGATGTCATATGACAACAGACTGGGAGTAAAAAGAACAAAAAACGATCATTGGTCTTTTGGAATCACTGCATATTCAGATAAAGCCGGGGATACAAAAATGGGAATGACCAATGTAAATCTTGGTATAGGATATCATAAAGAATTGATTCCTTCTCATAAATTTTCTTTTGGTTTTCAAGGAGGTTTCAGGCAACATTCTATAAATTTCAATGATGCTCAGTGGGGATCACAATATAATGGAACCTCTTTTGATCCTACCATGTCAAACAATGAGCTTTTTTATAATCAAACATTTATAGTTCCAGATTTTAATGCAGGTACCCAATGGACATTTACACCTCACAGGGGTTTCCAAGCAAATGCAGGAATCGCAGTACATCATCTGGGCAAACCTTTAGCCAATTTTATGGAAATGAAGGATAGTGATAACAGACAATACAGGAAAGTTGTTGGACATGCATCAACTGAAATTGAAGTAAACAATACTAATGTGACCTATATACCTAGAGTACTAATTTCTATACAGGGCCCTTCACAGGAAATAATTGCTGGATCGATGATAAGGTATGAACTGAGCAACGGCTCTAAATATACAATGTGGAAAAAAGAATCGGCTATTCATTTCGGAGCTTTTTATAGAGTTGGGGATGCTATTATCCTTGCCTCATATTATGAATGGGAAAGTGTAGGCCTTGGAATTTCATATGATGTGAATTTTTCAAGTTTAACTTCTGTAAGCAATGGAAGAGGAGGATTAGAATTCACTCTTAGGTACATTACTCCTTTTGTTTCAAAGCATTATGGAAAGAAGCCAAGATTTTAATTTTGAATGTTAAATCCAAACATATGATTTATGAAACTTTCTTTTGTTAAAATTATTCTTTTAGGTCTATTATCACTACCTTCTATTTGTATTCAGCATATTTTTGCTTTAGAGGGTAAAACCTACAATATAAAAGACGATAAGGCTGCACAACTTCACTTAAAAAAAGGAAACTTCTATTTAAGCAATGAAGATTATGCAAGTGCACTTTTTCATTTCTCAGAAGCCGCAAAAGTATTGGACTTTCAGCCCGAGATGAACTACAAACTAGGTTATTGTTACCTTAAAGTATCAGAAAAAGACAAAGCGCTGGAATTTCTATTAAAGGCACACAAATCTGATCCCTATGTTGATCCTAACATAATTTTTGCAATCGGGGAAGCATATCATCTGCTAATGGAATGGGAAAAAGCAGTAGAGTTCTATGCGCTTTATCAGTTACAGAACCCAAGATCAAAACCAGTTGTTGACAAAAAAATAGCGGAATGCGGTTATGGAAAAGAGTTAACTGAAAAAAAAATCAACGTTGAGATAGTAAATTTAGGTGAAAGTATTAATACTGCATATGAAGAATATGCACCGGTTATATCAGCTGATGAATCTGTTTTAATATTTACTTCCAGAAGACCAGGAAATAAAAAAGAAAAAAATGATCCAAGAAGCAATCTATTTGAAAACATATATGTATCAGAAAGAAAGGATGGGAATTGGACATTCTCAGAAAGATTAGATGAAGCAATAAATTTCCCCAGGTATCATAATTCAAATATAGCCATTTCAAACGATGGTCAAAAACTACTAATATATAAAGATGACAGAGGAATAGGCAATATTTATGAATCAGTACTAAAGGGCAAAAAATGGACAGATCCAAAAATACTTGAAGGTGATATAAATTCAGATTATCATGAATCCTCAGCTAGCTATTCTTATGATGAAAAAACTATATATTTCATTAGCGAAAGGATCGGAGGGCAAGGAGGAAAAGATATATGGATGTCAAAAAGGAATAAAAATAACAAATGGGATGAAGCCATTAATTTAGGACCTACAATAAATTCAGAATTTGAAGAAGAAAGCGTTTTTGCTCATCCTGATGGAAAAACCCTATACTTCAGTTCTAAAGGGCATAGCTCCATGGGAGGGTTTGATATCTTCAAAACTAAAATAGATGAAAATGGAATATGGGGTGCTCCTGAAAACTTAGGTTATCCGGTAAATACTCCAGGTGATGATTTGTTTTTTGTAATGGCAGCAAATGGAAAAACTGCATACTATGCTTCTGCTCGCAGTGAAGGAAATGGTGGAATGGATATTTACAAATTGAATTTTATTGAAACTAAAGAAGAAATAAAAACTAATTATGTAGTTCTTTTAAAAGGAACTGTAACAGATGAAGCAGATGGTTCTCCAATTGAAGCAACAATTGAAATAACGGAAAAAGAAAATAACGAAAGTACAGGATTATTTTCCTCAAACAGCGCAAGTGGAAATTACCTTGTTAGTTTACCCTCTGGTAAAAACTATGGCATTTCGGTAAATGCAGAAAACTATCTTTTCCATTCTGAATATATCCAAGTTATGAAATCAGGAGAATATACTGAAATCATAAAGAACATTAAATTAAAAAGGTTAAATAAAGGTAGTAGAATTGTACTTAACAATATCTTTTTTGATTATGGAAAAGACTCTCTGACAAATGAATCCATGTCTGAACTTGATCAATTGTACAAACTGCTCAATGAAAGCCCAAAGCTTAAAATTGAAATTTCTGGTCATACCGATAATCAGGGTTCAGCTGACTACAATAAAAGTCTTTCTGAAAAAAGAGCAAAATCGGTAGTGATTTATTTAACAGGAAAAGGGATTTCTCCTGTTAGACTCACTTTTAAGGGATATGGATTCGATCGCCCTGTGGCGGAAAACGATACAGAAGAAGGAAGACAATTAAACCGAAGAACAGAATTTGAAATAATTGAGAATTAGTTGTTTCTGAAGATATCTTGATTTATTAAAATAAAATTGAAGAAACACATCCCTTTTTTAGCAATAAAAGGAGTTTTAAAAAATTTTCTTAATCATAAGGAATGAGAGTACATTTCTAATGATTAAGATAAAAATTGAACGAAAGTAATTTTAAGTAATCATATTGATAGAGATGCACAATTTAATTATATTAATGACACTTCAAAAGTTTTTTTCGCAGCAGGTAATCCAGTAATATCAGTTGATTGTAAAAAAAGGAATTGATTGGAAATTTCAAAAATGCGGGCAAAGAATGGCTTCCGGAAGGGCAAGCAACAACAGTAAAGGTTTGCGATTTTATAGATAAAGACTTGGGTAAAGCTATTCCTTATGGGGTGTATGATATAAATAATAATGAAGGATGGGTAAGTGTTGGTATTAGCCATGATACAGCCAGTTTTGCGGTGGCAACAATTAGAAGTTGGTGGTATGAAATGGGTAAAGAAAAATTCAGCAAATCAAATGGAATACTTATTAC
>JALYPI010000243.1 GCA_030856445.1 Bacteroidota bacterium | reverse complement strand
GTTTAACAATGGCAAGGCCTAATCCTGTCCCTCCATATAATCTTGAAGTGTCGCTTGTTGCCTGCTGAAAATTTTCAAAAATATTTTCAATTTTATCTTCATCGATTCCAATTCCGGTATCCTTAATTGAAAATTCAATGCTGGCTTTCTCCTGGTCTTCACTTACTAAATTGACACTCACTGTGATGTTTCCTATTGAAGTGAATTTTACTGCATTACATACCAAATTTAAAATAATCTGATGCAGACGCACTGGGTCTCCAACCAATACCTCAGGAATTTTATTATCGTATTCCTTAATCAGGATTAAATTTTTTTCCTGAATTTTTGGTTCAAACAAATGAAGCATGGCTGATAAGGATGAGGCCATGTTAAAGGGAGTTTTTTCAAATGTCATTTTTCCTGCATCCACCTTTGCCAGGTCAAGTATGTCGTTAATAAGCACAATCAATGCCCCACCACTCACCTCTATAGCATTTAAATATTCTTTTTGTTTCTCTGTGAGCTCTGTTCTGAGCAATACTTTGGTGAATCCGATAATCGCATTCATTGGCGTTCGGATTTCATGGCTCATGTTTGACAAAAATTGCTGTTTGGCCTTAACAGCATCCTGTGCTATTTGTGTGGCTTTTTCGGCCCTGCTCTTTGCTTCCTCTGCAATTTCCGTTGCTAGTTCCGCAAACACTTTAGCCTCGTTTGATTCCTTGGCAATTCTTTTTTGTTCAGTAATATCTCTGGCCACTACAACTGCACCACGCACGCCCCCCTTATCATCTTTATAAATGGCTCCATTAAATAAAACACTGGTTAGCTTTTCATTCAGAATAGTTAATGGATAATCTTCCACAAAACCTTCTGTAAAAACCTGTTCATAGCCCTCGCGCGCTTTATCGGGTTGGGTAAAATAATTAAAAAAATCGGTGCCAATTAATTCCTCACGGGACAGTCCGGTTACCTTTACGGTTGCCTGATTCAGGTCGGTAATTTTTCCTTCAGGACTAATTGTAAATAAAGGATCTCGGCTGGCTTCAATAAGACTAAGAGAATATTGAGAAGCTAATTTGGCAGAATAACTCAATGCTTCAAGTTCTTTATTGACAATTTCTCTTTTTTCTTTTTCTTTGTTTTGGAATACCAGTTCAATGTCAGCAATTACTAATTCTGCGGCACGTTTTTCTTTTTCTGCTGTTTGAAATATAAGTTCATTATTTGCAATCACTAACTCTGCTGCACGTTTTTCTTTTTCATTATTTTGAAAGGCAAGTTCTTTATTGGCCGCTCGTATCTCAACTGCCCATTTTTGTTCGCTAACGTCCCTGGCAACTACAACTGCGCCAATTATATTTTCTTTATCATCCTTATAAACTGACCCGTTAAATACTACATCTGTAAGCTTTCCCTTTAAATGGCGGAGTGTAAGTTGGGAATCGGACACAGATCCTTTGGCAAATATTTCCTGATATACCTTACGTGCCTTTTGAGCGTCAGTAAAGTAATCTAAAAAATCCGTCCCGGTAAGTTTTTTACGCGTCAAGCCTGTAATATTAACTGTTGCCTGGTTCATATCCGTAATTTTACCCTCGGTATTGATGGCAATCAAAGGATCACAGCTGGCCTCTATCAAACTTCTGGCATATTGAGATCCCTCCCACCTTTTTATTGCTTTTTCCATTTTATAAATTTATCCTCCCTGAATCTCCGATTTCTTCAAGGGGTTTTCTTCTTATATCCTTCAATTGTTTAAAATGAGAGGGAGAGAGCCCGGTAACCTTTTTAAACTGGTTGGATAAATGAGCCACACTGCTGTAATTCATCTTCCATGCAATTTCAGTAATGTTGAGTTCACCATAGTTCATTAATTCCTTTATGCGCTCAATTTTATGGGAAATGATGAACTGCTCAATGGTAGTGCCCTGAACTTCAGAAAATAAATTTGCCAGGTAAGTATAATCGTAATTTAATTTTTCACTAAGATAATTGGAAAAATTTATTTTTATGAGCTCCTCCTTATGGTGAACCATTTCAATAATTACATTCTTTATTTTTTCAATTATCATGGCTCTTTTATCATCCATTAACTCAAGACCTGAGTTGAGCAAGCCTGCTTTTAGCTGTTCACGCTGCTCTAAGGAAATATTCTCCATTACATCAACTTCACCTAACTCAACAAGCATAAAATGAAGACCAAGTTTTTTTAACTCCTCTTTCACAGCAATTTTGCACCTGTTGCTGACCATGTATTTGATATATATTTTCAAAATTAAGTAAGTTATTTCTGTTTTAGCACACAATTAAAAAATATAACTACAAAGATTACCCGTTTATTTGACAAAGTGTTATAAATATTTAGAAATAAGTTATATAATTCACACTTTTGATTAGACCTTCACTTTCCATAACGACCTGGATACTGTGGATTATATATTTTATATTATTCGACCATCTATAATTAGGTGTGTTTAGTGTTTATTGGACTCCAATATTTTAATAAAAAACGGCCCCTTTTAATGTAGATATCTTAAAATCTTTCTTATAAATAGCTAAAAAGTTTATGAATTTTCCAACCGTTTGAAATTTACCTTAAAATCCAATTTTTTTTTTAAATTACCTACGCTCGCTGCCTTAAAAAACTTCCTGGAAGATTGTTCGGTAAAAACTCCCGCTTGCTTGCCTTAAAATGCTTTCTAAAAGCTAATTTAATGCCCCCCGACTTTAGGCCAGACAAAATTTGAGTGTTGATATTTTATTGATTCGGTAATTGTGAAGAGAGCCCAGTGCGTTTGTGTCAGAAAGCTTGAAATTTGTGTTAAAATCAAAAAGATATTAAACTTATCATTCTGTTTGTGGCTCAAATAATTATTCAAAAAAGTAATGTTTTGAAAATTGCCAAGAAGTGGCATTTCAAATTTATTGAAAAGTCAATCGGGGCCCAATGCTGGCGGGCAATGTTTCCTGCATACCCTCATGTGGAGCTGGTTTGCAGCGTTTAGGCCCAGTTTAAAGTTCAATTAAATAGCAGCATAGGTCAGATTGTATTACTATTTTTTCTTATTGCCAATTTTCCTCCCAGATATCCCAAAGGTATATAGGCTACAGTTAGATCTAAAACAATAAACCAGTTGGGGGCAGGCAGCAAAAAGGCATTGGCTATGCCTCCCATTAAAAAAAAGATTCCAATACTCAAGGCAAATTTCATTTTATGGTTGACAGCAATTATCCCAGCCAAAAACGCTCCTGCAAGCACACCCAGAGCATGTGCCATGAAAGGAAAAACAAAATTCTTCGGACCAAATAAATGCATACTCGCTTTTAATCCTGCCATGGTGGTAACATCTGCACCTTCGGGAGGGGGAATAATGGAAAACTACTTATCATAATGATTCCCATATTTACAACACTGCCGGATATTATACCGGCCAAAAAGGATAAGATGTTTCTGATAATCGGATTCATGTGTAATAACTTTTGTAATGGTCAAATATAGAGCAAAAAGCAAGTATAAGTAAAAGGGAAACTTAATAAATAAAACTAATTGATCCTGGATTAACCCTTCATTTTACATAGAGTGAGATTTGCTTTTTTAAAATCAGATTCAGCCCTGCAATAGAGTGAATTAACCTCTTCAGATTCAGTTTTTAATTTATATACCACAGATCAGTGGAGGTTTTTTATATATTTAAGACTTTGCCGATTTTAACTAGGTAACCTGAGTTCGATTATAATTGACACTTCTGCACACCGTGATTCCTCATTACGCTGAGCTTCATATTGTAGATGGCATAGTTTCTTTTATTTCACAAAGGTTGCACCGGAGAAGTCACAGAGGGCCGCAGAGATTCCCTAAACTTTTAGTATTTATTCCGGTCCCCTCTGTGTAACTTTGTAATACCACTTTGTTCTGTGTAAAATAAAAAAGCAGTGTCTGCACAAATTACAGGCCCCTATTATTTCACGGAGTTACACGGAAAAGTAACAAAGAGCCACGGAGATTCCCTGAATTTTATTATCAAAAAAAAACTGACAACTGTTTTTTAAATCGAACTCAAGTTAATAGATTTAGTAAGGTCGAAATACTTTGGTTATCTATACCAAAAATCGGAGTAAGTTGTTATAAATTACAGCAAACAAAATAACTATTAACTTTACCAGCAAATAATGCAAGCATATTTCATAAACAATTGTAAGTTTAACCTATATGGACGACAATAAGCCAGAACGCTTTCGCAGAGAACGTTACAAAGGAACCCATCCAAAAACCTTTAAGGATAAATACAAAGAACTGCAGCCTGAATCCTATTCGGATGACATTGCTAAGGTTATTCAAAAGGGGCGAACTCCTGCAGGTATGCATCGCCCAATTTGTGTGGATGAAATAATGGAGTTCCTTGCTGTAGTTCCCGGACAAATTGGGCTGGATGCTACTCTTGGTTATGGTGGACATAGTTTAGAGCTTCTTAAACGTTTAGTTCCAAAAGGCCATCTTTTTGCTATTGATGTGGATCCCTTTGAATTGCCCCGCACTAAGGAGCGCCTGGGAGCTATGGGATTTGGGGAGGATTCCCTAACTGTTAGAAAAATGAATTTTTCTGGCATTGATCAAATTGTTTTTGAAGCAGGACCTTTAAATTTTATTCTGGCAGATTTAGGTGTTTCTTCTATGCAATTAGATAATCCTGAAAGAGGGTTTTCATTTAAGATGGAAGGCCCTTTGGATTTAAGGCTTAATCCTAAAACCGGCAAACCTGCTTCTGCTCTTTTAAAAACTATTTCTCAACAAAAGCTTCAGGAACTTTTCTTTGAAAATTCAGACGAACCTCATTCTGAGCTCATTGCTAAAGCTATTACTTTGAAAATAGAAAATGGAAATAACATAGCTACTACAACCCAATTGCAGAAAATCATAGAAGAAGCCCTGGAATTTCTCCCACAGGACGAAACTAGAAATGATACTATTAAAAAATGCTGTCAACGCTGTTTTCAGGCATTACGAATAGCTGTGAATGATGAATTCGGAGTGTTGGACAAATTTTTGGAAAAACTTCCTTTTGCTCTTGCTCCTGGCGGTAGAGTAGCAATACTTTCTTTCCATTCGGGAGAAGACAGGCGTGTTAAAAAATCATTTCAACACTTTTTTCGTGAAGGTGTTTACAGTAAAGTTGCTCCTGAGCCAATACGCCCTTCAGCTGAAGAATGTTTTACAAATTCTCGTGCCCGTTCAGCAAAACTGCGCTGGGCTATAAAAGCATAGTTTGGGAGTTTAAACATTTGCCATTTTTCTAATTATTTCTTATATTCAATTATAAATAATTATGAACTATGAGCAAATTTTTAAAAGGGCTTTTAGCCGGATTAGCAGCAAAAAAAGCAATGGGTTGTTTGATTTCCATTATTGTAGCAATAATTGTAATTGTAGTTCTTTTTATCGTACTGAGTTAGTTGAATGCTTTTATTTTATAAAATAAATATTTTTTGATTTAGTTTAGTGAATAATAAAAGAATGTTCCACTTAAAACAGGTGTACTAAAATAATGTTATTCTAATATGCAATTTGATTATTTAAGCTAAACGCAAATCCCAACTACACATATATCATCTACTTGTTCCAAATCTCCTTTCCACCGTTCAAGCACTTCTTCCAAAATATTTTTTTGATCCTCCATTGTTTTATTATAAATAGAAAATAAAAGTGATTTTAACTGGCTGTATTTATACTTTTTCCCTTTTGGTCCTCCAAACTGATCAGCATAACCATCGGTGAATATGTATATTTTATCTCCCTTTTTCACTTTGATTTCATTGTTGGTAAAAGGCTTTAATTCTTCTCCTAAAAATGCGCCAATAGGATGTTTATCGGGTTTTATTTCAATTAATTCTGGTTCATTATTACTATTTTCTCTTAAAATCCAAACAGGATTATAAGCACCGGCATATTCCAATATGCCTGCATAATCCTCTCCCCTTTCACTGCTGCTTTTATCATACCTTAACGAACATAAGGAAATATCCATACCATCTTTCACTTTGCTCTCTTCATAGGTTTGTCTTAGTGTTTGGTTCAATTCCAAATTAAGGTAATTTAGTATTTCTGATGGCTTATTTAGCTGATTTTCGTTTACGGCCTTATTAAGTAAATTATAACCTACTATACTCATAAATGCTCCTGGAACACCATGTCCTGTACAATCCACTGCAGCAAACAAGACGCCCTCATTAGTAGTTGCTATTTCTGATGTACAGCTTTTATTTACCCAGTAAAAATCACCACTTACTATGTCCTTGGGTTTAAATAACACAAACGAATCCTGCAAAAGCTCTTTAAAAAAAGTATCAGGTGGGAAAATAGCCTCCTGTATTCTTTTAGCATAAATTATACTATCCGTTATTTCTTTGTTTTTAATTCCCAGTTCTAGATTTTTCCCCTCTATTTCTACTTTACTGTTAATTATCTTTATATTTTGAGCTTCCAATATAGTATTGGCTTTTTGTTTCTGTCTGTTCATAAATAAGAGCAGAACTGCAATAACAATAATAAATCCGAAACCGGTTAGTAATGCATTCAATATGATTTTATTCCTGTTTTGTTCTGTTTCCCTGCTTAATTGCTGAATTTCCTTTTCTTTTGTCAACAGCGCAATTTCTTTTTCTTTTTGCCCGGTTTCATATTTTGCCTCCATCTCCTCTACTCTAATTGTACTTTCTTTATTTAATATTGAATCTTTAAGTAAATTATAATCTCTAAGGTAATTGTAAGCATTCTTATAATTTCCCAATTTGAAATTTACTTCAGAAAGAAAAAAATAATTTTCTTTTATCTGGCTAATATTATCAATACTTTCAGCAAGGGAAAGACTTTCAAAAATGTATTCTTTTGCTTTGGCATAGTTTCCAAATTTAATATGAATGCCTCCTATATTATTTAAAGAGCTTGCAAGGTTTTGCTTATCTTTTATTTTTCTATATGTTTTTTCAGCTTCTAAATAATATATCAGTGCTTTTTCATTGTTATTGTCACCTTCAAATATTCGTCCGAAATTATTATAGGAAACAGCCATTCCATGCTCATCATTAAGTTCTTTTCTTAAATTAAAAGAGAGCTGATTATAATCCATAGCCTTCTCTCTTTCATTTTTTTCATAATAAATCAGGGATAAATTATTATAAGTTGCAGCTAAGCCAGCCTTGTCATTTTGTTCTTTATAAAGCAATTGGGCTTTTTCAAAATAGTGTAATGCTTTTTCGTGATTTTTTTGAGTGTAGTATAGGCTTCCAATATTATTAATTGTACCTACCATTTCTGCTTTATCCCCTTTTCTCTCTTTGAGTATAAGAGCTTTAATATAGTATTTAAGAGCAGTTTCTAATTGCCCCAAATTACGGTGCATTACACCCAGGTTATTAAGAGAATTAGATGCACCATCTATATCTCCAATAGAATCCCGTATTTCATATGCTTTTAAAAAATAAGAAATGGCTGTATTGTATTCTCCTTTTATATAAAATACCACTCCTGTATTATGATAAGAGTTTGCTAATTCACTTGTTTTACCTGAAATGGCTTTGTAAATTTTAGTAGCTTCATTACAGTAATACAGGGCTGTATCAGTATCCCTTCCTCTGTAATTCTTACAAAGCTCTAACAAAATTTCCGCCCTTTTTTCCCCTTGTGATGAATTCAGAATGGTTAAAAGACTGTCCTTATCTGATGCTATTGCATTGAACGATGCTATGATTAAAAAAAGTAGAATTTTTATAATTAATAACCCTCTCATCTTATTAAGACAAATTAAAAATAAATTTAGAAAGCTAAAGTAAATTTAATTTTTAATATGAAATCATTCTTTAAAATAAATTTGGATAAAATCTTATCATCTTGGATTTTTCATGAAATTCCTGTTTTATTTTTAAGATAAATATTTTAATTTTAGTGTTAGGTTTGCTTTTTACACAATCGGACCAAAATTCATTTTTTTTTACTACCTTGAATTAAATTATTTTTAATACATAAACTGTTATTATGACTTCATTAGAACAATCAGTACTTGAAAAAGTAAATATTTGGATAAACGGAAATTACGATGAAAACGTAAAGAAAGAACTTCATCAATTATTAAATCAAAAGGCATTCACAACTTTAACTGATGCTTTTTACAAAGATTTGGAATTCGGTACAGGAGGATTAAGAGGGATTATTGGTACTGGTACAAATCGCATCAACCAATACACTCTTGGAATGGCAACCCAGGGTATGAGTAATTACTTAAAAAAGATATATCCTAATGAGCAAATAAAAATTGCAATTGCCCATGACAACCGCAATAATGCTGAATACTTTGCACGCATTACTGCCAATGTGTTTTCAGCCAATGGTATTTTTGTTTACTTTTTCGAAGGATTAAGGCCTACTCCCGAATTATCTTTTGCTATTAGAGAATTGAATTGCCATAGTGGCATAATGCTTACTGCTTCTCATAATCCAAAAGAATACAGCGGGTATAAAGCTTATTGGAACGATGGCGGGCAACTTATAGCCCCCCATGATAAAAAGGTTATTCAGGAAGTAATGAGCATTAAAAGCGTGGATGAAGTAAAATTCACACGGCAGGAATCACTCATACAAACTATAGGAAAAGATATTGATCAGCGCTATATTGACACTATTAAAGCTTTATCTATTTCAAAAGATGCCATTAAAAGACAAGAAAACTTAAAAATCGTATTCTCTCCTATCCATGGAACAGGCGTTAAACTAGTACCTGATGCATTAAAAGCATTTGGATTTAAAAACATAATACTTGTGGAAGAACAATGTGTGGTGGATGGAAACTTCCCTACAGTAATCTATCCTAATCCTGAAGAAGAGGAAGCACTTAATATGGCTTTGAATAAAGCAAAGGAAACTGATGCTGACCTGGTAATGGCCACCGACCCGGATGGCGACCGTGTAGGCATTGCCATAAAAACTGACAAGAATGAATTTATACTTTTAAATGGCAACCAAACTGGTTGTTTGCTTATTCAATACTTACTTGAGGCCTGGGAAAAAAATGACAAAATTAAAGGGAATGAGTATATCGTAAAAACTGTAGTAACCTCTTATCTGATAGATAAAATTGCTGAATCAAAAAATGTAGAATGTTATAATGTGCTAACAGGATTTAAATATATAGGAGCTTTAATAACTGAGCTCGAAGGCAAAAAAACATTTATTGCCGGAGGTGAAGAAAGCTATGGCTACCTGATTGGGGAGCATGCCCGTGATAAGGATGCAGTGATTGCCTGTGCTATAATTGCCGAAATGACTGCTTATTACAAGGATCAAGGCAGTAGTTTATTTGATGTGCTTTTGAAAATGTACCAGCAATATGGTTTTTATAAAGAAAAACTAATATCTATTACAAAAAATGGCCAAAGTGGTGCTAAAGAAATACAACTGATGATGGAAAGGTTCAGAAACAACCCTCCTCTTGCTTTGGGTAATTCTAAAGTGCTCACTATAAAAGATTATGAGAAAGGAGAAGAAACCAATTTGAAAACAAATAAAAAGCAAGCTATTGATCTACCTAAATCCAATGTATTACAATTCATTACAGAAGATCAAAGTATTATTTCAGCCCGCCCTTCTGGAACTGAGCCTAAAATAAAATTTTATTGCAGCGTAAATGCTCCTTTAAGCGATAAAAGCCAATATTATAAAGTTTCCAAGCAATTAGATGAAAAAATTAAGGCTATAATTGATGATTTAAAAGTGGAATGATTTTGCTGCAAATTAGTTTGTAATATCCTTCTCTGTTTGAATTATGAAATAGCGAATTGATACTTGATTTCTTCTAAGTAGTTTAAAAATTCTTAAAGAAAGTGAGATTATATTTATGGTTATTATGTCCTGATTTTGAAAAAATAATTCCCAATCATAGAATTAACGGGGGCCTTGAGGCACAAAACTCCTCAAACAAAGATTTGGCAAGGTTTTTAAAGTATTTAAGAAGTAAAAACATTAAAAACTTTAAAAATTATGGCTAAATTAAATTCATTAAAGGATCTTTTTAAAGATCAGCTAAAGGTCCTTTATTATTCAGAAAAAGAATTTTTGGATACATTAAATAAAGTTGAGGATAAAGTTAGTTCTGATGAGCTTAAAAACCAGATTAATCAGCTTTGCAATGACACCGAGGGTCAGGTTAAAAGACTTGAAGAAGTATTTAGCAAAGTGGAAATGGAATCTGAAGGAAAAAAATGCCCAGCAATGGATGGAGTAATAGATGAAATAAATGAAGTGATAAATGAAGATGCAGATCCTAAAGTAATTGATGCAGCAATTATAGCAGAAATTCAAAAAGGAATACACTTTAAAATCGCCAGTTATGGAACTCTAAAAACATATGCTAAAATGTTAAATTTTAGCCAGGTTGCTGACAGAATGAAAGAAACAATTCAGGAAGAAAAAAATACAGACAAAAAATTCACTGAAATTGCAGATAGAGTAAATCAGGAAGCTAACGTATCTTCTTCAGAATTTTAAATAAACAGATAAACAAAAATTAAAAAAGCAGGTAGTTTAAAAACTACCTGCTTTTTTAATATAATATTATTTTTTCATCAAAAATCAATACTCAATCTTGTCCGTTTTATTCCTCCATTCCACAAAGGCCTTAATGGCCTCATCCGGAAGAATCTGCACGAACTTCAATTTGCGCTCATTCATAGGAACAGCTAGTTCATTGTAAATAAAATCATCATCAAATAGAATTTCTGCTGCATCTTTTTTAGTATTGCCATAATAAACAGTTTTTGGTCTTGCCCAATAAATTGCTCCAAGACACATGGGGCAAGGCTCACAACTTGTATAGATTTCACAATCCTCCAACTGAAAGCTATTTAGGTTTTTACAAGCCTCTCTTATTGCCACAACTTCTGCATGGGCTGTAGGGTCGTTGGTGGATGCAACAAGATTTCTTCCCCTGGCAATTATTTTACCATCTTTAACTACAACTGCTCCAAATGGCCCACCCTCCCCTGTTTTTACATTATCAAGAGAGAGCTTTATTGCTTCTCGCATAAATTTTTCTTCTTTCATGTGTATGGCTATTTCATATTATTTAAAAATTTTGAACTGTTTAGGAAAAGGCAATAAGCAGAATTGCAATCAGGCAAAGAAAAATACCAGTTTTATTCACAAGGGATAAGTATTCTTTAAAAAAGACAAATGATGCAATTGCTGACAATGAAACAATGCCAATATTGTTAATACTAAACACCACAGAGCTTTCCATATTTTCCATTTTTAATGATTCAAGGAAAAAATACAAGGAGGTATAGTTAAAAAAACCTAGAATTAATCCCCACATTACGTTTTTAACAGCAAATTTTGAAGGAGAAACGATTAATTTCCCAATAAGGATAAGAGTTCCTGCAATTGCTGCAACTGAAAAAAGGGTGGGAATAAAATCATGTGATTCCGCTACATCTTGTAAAAAAAACTTTTCAGTGTAATTAATATAAGTATCAATTAATCCAGAACCTAAAAAAAGTACTACTGGCATTATCAGATACCTTTTATCCACTATTATCTTTTCCTGCACATACATTCTTTTTCTGGTTGACAAATTAAAGCCAAGGAATTTTTTTCTTTCCACTTTATCTTCTAAGCCCTCATCCACATATGCTTTGGCTTTACTTGTGGCCATTAAAACACCAGCAAGTGCAATTACAATACCTAAAACTTTAAAAAAAGTAACAGTATCATCATAAAGGAAAAATGCAAAAGTAACAGGAATAACTACTGACATTTTATTGGCAACAGTTGAAACTGATACACCCACTTTTTGAGCAGTGATGGCAATTAAGTAAAATAAGAAAAGGAAGGTAAGCCCAATTACCACGGCATTGGGAAACCAAATAGAATGCGTAATATGGGCCACTGTCATACCGCTGCCCATTACAGAAAAACCAAGTATTGCGGCTGTTATATAATTGAAAATAATAACCTGAAAAGTATCCGCTTTATATTTGTCAATTAGCTTAAAAATCAACATTAAAGCGGTGAAGGAAATTATACTTAAAAACAAGTATGTCATTGCGGTTTATTATTTTTATAACAATTTAAAAAATCGAACTCAATGGTATCTGTAGAAACTAAATCAGCATTTTTTAAAACAGGGGCTTTTATCCCTTTTTCATAATGCATTGGTGAAATAAACACCCTTGCTTCATCCCAAATTCCATCTTCAATAAAGGAATTTATTAATATTGATCCCCCTTCAATAAATAAAGATTGTATATTTCTATTGTATAATTCATTGGATATTTCTGCAGGTAAATTTTTTAAATTTATTGAAATATATTGGAGATTATTTTTTGACTCTTTTTCCTGTTGGGTAAAAACAAGCGTAGGAATTGATTGATCAAAGAGATGGAGTTCAAAAGGTAATCTTAAGTTTTTATCAATAACAATTCGGATGGGATCATTACCGGAAAAACACCTTACATTTAATTTTGGATTATCATATAATGCAGTATTGGTTCCTACCATAATTGCCTGCTCTTGGCTTCTCCACTTATGCACAAGTACCTGAGAAAGGTTTGAGCTGATTTTATTTTGCATACTTTCCTGTCCAGGAAGTCTTACTTTATCAATGTAACCATCTATGGTTTGTGCCCATTTTAATATAACATAAGGCCTTTTTTTCTCATGAAATTTAAAAAAGCGTTTATTTAAATCTCTTGCTTGTTTTTCAAGAATACCCACTATAACCTGGCAGCCTGCATTTTCCAACTTTTTAATACCTTTTCCTGAAACTTCAGAAAAGGTATCAAAGCAACCAATTACCACCAGTGGAACTTTGTATTTTATAAGTAAATCAGCACAAGGTGGTGTTTTTCCATAGTGTGCACATGGTTCGAGATTTACATATACTGTGCATTTTTCAAGTAAAGATTTATCCTCTACATTACTAATGGCATTTACCTCTGCGTGAGCTTCCCCATATTTTCTATGATAGCCCTCCCCTATTATTTTTCCTTCATGAACAACTACGCAGCCCACCAAAGGATTGGGGGCAACATTACCTGAACCGTTTTTAGCCAGTTCAATACACCGTAGCATAAAAATTTCGTGTTGTTTCATAAAGTGAGCTCAAAAATACATTTTTAGCACACATAAATTTTATAATAACCAAATTGTATTGCTTAATTTCGCATTCCAATATAAAAAAGTGAAAATAGCTTCAAACAAAATCAATGATGTAATTAATTACTTTAAAGCTCAGCTGAAGGATTTATACCCTATGGATGAAATACAATCCTTTATATATCTCAGCTTTAAACATTATCTTGATTTATCTGCTACTGATCTGGTTTTAAGCAAGGATAAGCATATGAGCGAATCTGAGCTATTGAAATTTAATTTTGCCGTTAAAGATTTAAAAAGATACATGCCTATTCAATATATACTTGGAGAAACTGAATTTTATGGACTAAAAATAAAGGTAGATCCTTCTGTGCTTATTCCCCGCCCTGAAACAGAGGAGCTGGTGGATTGGATTATAAAGGATTTTAAAAATGAAAGCAAAATTCTTAACATAAAAGATATTTGTACAGGAAGTGGATGTATTGCTATAGCATTAGAAAAAAACCTTCCAAATTCTGTTGTAAGTGCTATTGATATTTCTGAAGATGCCCTTGAAACTGCAAAGAAAAATGCAATTCTTAACAATTCTGCCATTTCATTTTCATTAGAAGATGCATTAGCCGAAATTAAAAGAGAAGAAAAATATGATATAATTGTGAGCAACCCTCCTTATGTTACTGAAGGAGAAAAGTCATTAATGCAAGAAAATGTTCTTGATTATGAACCGCATCTTGCTTTATTTGTGGATAACAAGGATGCTTTGAAATTTTATGCTGCAATAGCAAAATGGGCTTACATGCACTTAAAAGAAAAGGGGAAACTTTATTTTGAAATAAACGAAGCAAAAAGCCAAGAACTTACAAGCTTACTAGCCATTTTAGGGTATAAAAATATAGAGGTAAAAAAAGACCTTAATGAAAAACATAGAATGATAAGTGCTACAATTAAATAAATTTGATAAATTGCTCATTAAAATATAAAAATATGCGTTTTATTTCTATTCTGCTATTTGGAATTTGTCTTTTACCGACAACCTTACAGGCTCAACTCCAATATGAAACCAATTTAGTGAGAGATGCGGGTAACGCTGGAGGAAAATCAGAATTTAACAGGCTTTTTAAGCAGGAATTAATTTATCCAGACTCCTCCTTAAAAGCAGAAATAGGTGGAAAGGTTACCTGGGGATTTAAAATAGCTAAAGATGGAACACTAAGTAATTTCAGGCTTATTACTGCTGTTAATAATGAACTTAATGAGGAGGCACTTAGGATAATAAAAATTATGCAATGGGAACCTATTAATAAATCAGGAGAAAAATGGGAGTCAAACATGGAATTTTCCATTGTATTTGATCCTAAAAAATATCCTAAAATTTGTAAAAAAAGAGGCTATACAGCAATAGCGTATCCTTATAGTCCGGTTGACACTTCTTTAATTGTTTATGAAAAAACAGATCAGGCACCAAAATTTAAAGTTAAAGATGACAACCTAGCTGAATTTTTAAGAGATAATTTGAAATATCCAAAAGAAGCAGCGGTAAAAAATATTAAGGGAACTGTTATAGTTAGTTTTATTGTTGAGCCCTCAGGCATGGTTACAAACATTGCAATACAACAACATGTAGGTGGTGGATGCAGTGAAGAGGCAGTTCGATTAGTTAGTCTAACAAAATGGAGCCCAGGAATAAAAGACAATAAAGCAGTTAGGACAAAAATGAAATTCCCAGTGAGTTTTACTTATGAAATGTCTTCTGGAGGAATGAACAGGGGTTATTAAGATGACATTGGAAGACGCAAAACAAAAAATAGAAGAACTCACTCTTGAGTTACAGGAACACAATTACAATTATTACGTGCTTAACCTGCCAGTAATTAGTGATTATGATTTTGATATGATGCTTGAGGAGTTAAACAGACTTGAAAAGCAATATCCTCAATACATTTTGCCTGAATCTCCTACCCAGCGAGTTGGTGGAGAAATAACAAAAAAATTCAAAGCAGTTAAGCACAAATACCCAATGCTTTCCCTTGGAAACAGTTATAGCATTGAAGAAATATCTGATTTTGATTTAAGAGTTAAAAAAATTATTGAAGAGGAAGTTGAATATGTTTCTGAACTTAAATATGATGGAGTTGCAATTGGTTTAACCTATATTCATGGTCGATTGGAAAGAGCTGTTACCAGGGGTGATGGAATTCAGGGAGATGATGTTACTGCCAATGTAAAAACCATTAGAAGCATTCCTATAAAATTAAAAGCAGGTGATTATCCTGAAGAATTCGAAATTAGAGGGGAGATATTTTTGTCTACTGGTGCATTTAAAAAACTAAATGAAGAAAAAATTGCAAATGGGGAAGCCCTTTTTGCCAACCCAAGAAACGCTGCTTCCGGAACTCTTAAAATGCAGGATTCATCCATAGTTGCTAAAAGAGGCCTTGATTGTTTTTTATATAATATTTCATCGGGTAGTTCGGTCTTTACTACGCATTATGAAAGCCTGATGAAAGCGAAGCAGTGGGGATTTAAAGTTCCTTCTCCTGAAAAAAATTATATAAAAAAATGCAGTAATATGCAGGAGATTTTTGATTTCATAGATTATTGGGATATTCAGAGAAATAACCTGGATTTTGATATTGATGGTGTGGTTTTAAAAGTAAATTCATATAATCAGCAAAGGCAATTAGGATTTACTGCCAAATCACCAAGATGGGCAATTGCTTATAAATTTAAGGCCCAGCAGGTTTCCACCCTATTAGAAAAAATAACCTATCAGGTGGGCAGAACAGGAGCAATTACACCTGTTGCCAATTTAGTACCCGTATTATTGGCAGGTACAGTGGTTAAAAGAGCTTCTTTACATAATGCGGATCAAATTGAAAAGCTTGATATCAGAGAAGGAGACACTGTATTTGTGGAAAAAGGAGGTGAAATTATCCCTAAAGTGTTAGGAGTTGATTTTTCTAAAAGAAAGGATTATTCACTCTTTCCTACTGAGTTTTTGGAAAATTGTCCTGAATGTAATACTCCATTAGTAAGAAAAGAAGGTGAGGCACAACATTATTGTCCAAATGAAGCAGGCTGTGCGCCCCAGATAAAAGGGAAAATAGAGCATTTTATCAGTCGTAAAGCAATGAATATTGAAGGCTTAGGTGCTGAAACTATTGAACAGCTATACAATTCTGGAATGGTTAAAAATGTTGCAGATCTTTATGAATTAAAAAAAGAGGAGCTGTTAAAATTAGAACGGATGGCTGAAAAATCTGTACAAAATATTTTGGATGGAGTTGAAGAATCTAAAAATATTCCTTTTGAAAGGTTGCTTTTTGCTCTTGGAATTAGATATGTAGGTGAAACAGTTGCTAAAAAGTTGGCTCGTTACTTTCAGCACATTGATAAAATTATTGAAGCTTCATTTGATGAGCTTATTTCTGTTGAAGAAATTGGAGAAGCCATTGCCAAAAGTGTTAAACTATTCTTTGCTGATCAAATAAATATTGAAATTATTAACCGTTTAAAGGCAAAAGGGCTTAAATTTGAGCTTCGTGAAGATGAACTGGCTGAAAAAACCAATAAGCTTTCAGGTAAAACTTTTGTAATTTCTGGTGTTTTCAGTAAATTTTCCCGAGATGAGCTAAAAGAATTGATTGAAAAAAATTCAGGAAAAAATGCTGGTTCTGTTTCCTCTAAAACCAATTATTTATTGGCAGGAGAAAATATAGGACCTGCAAAATTAGATAAAGCTGTAAAGCTGGGAGTGAAAATCATTAATGAAGATGATTTTTTGTTAATGATTAATAATTAATTCCATTAATACTAAATGCAACAAATATATAATATTCGTAAAAGAGCAGGGGAATATTTATTGAATATTGAGCTTAACCGGCTAAAAAGAAAAACTGCTTTTTCTGGATTTAACTCATCCAAAACTGTAGCAATCCTTTTTGATGCAAGTGATAAAACAAATTTTGAACTGGTAAAAAAATATGTTAAATACCTTAGGGAGAACAGTAAAAAAGTAAAGGCTGTAGGATATTTCAATCAAAAAGAAATTCCAGAAATGACTTATTCAAAAAACGAATATGATTTTTTTTCAAAAAAAGACCTGAACTGGCATTTAAGACCAATAAGTTCTTTTGTTTCTGATTTTATTGATGAAGAGTATGATATTCTTATTGATTTTAATTTGGAAGGAATTTTTCCTTTGTATTATATATCTACACTGTCAAAAGCTAAATTTAAAATAGGTAAATTTATCGACAATTCCGATCAATATGACCTAATGATTGAAATGGGGTTGAATAATGATCTGAAATATTTCATGAAAAACGTGGATCATTATCTTTTGCAAATCCATGAAAAATCAGAGTCTGCTAAAAAACAAAATAATTGAAAATATAAAAATAATACAATTAAAAATGGATAAGAAGTTAAAAGGTACTGGAGTAGCAATTGTTACCCCTTTTCATGAGAACGGAAATATTGATTTTAATGCACTCACAAAACTTGTAAATCATATAATTACCGGTGGTGTAGATTATCTTGTAATTCTGGGTACAACAGGAGAAACAGCAGTGCTTACCAAGGATGAAAAACTTGCTGTAGTTAATCATGTAATTGAAATAACTGCAAAACGTGTCCCTCTTGTATTAGGATTAGGTGGTAATAATACACAGGAAATTGTAAACTGCATGAAAATTTTCGATTTTGAAAATATAGATGCTATCTTATCTGTTTCACCTTATTATAATAAGCCAATACAAGAAGGAATTTTCAGACATTATCAGATGATAGCAGGAGCTGCACCGGTTCCGGTTATACTTTATAATGTTCCTGGAAGAACAGGATCAAATGTGACCGCTGAAACTACATTAAGACTAGCCGAGGTTCCAAATATTATTGGTATAAAAGAAGCTTCAGGTAATTTAGAACAAGCAATGCAAATTATCAATAATCGACCTAAAGGATTCCTTGTTATTTCCGGTGATGATGCCTTAACCCTGCCTCTTATGGCTTGTGGAGGCGATGGAGTTATATCTGTTGTGGCAAATGCCTTTCCTAAATTATTTTCCGACCTTGTAAAGCATTGCATTAAAGGAGATTTTGCAGCAGCACGTAAAAATCACTACAAACTTTTAAATTTTACACAATATTTATTTGCCGAGGGAAATCCCGGAGGTGTAAAAGCTGCTTTAAAAATTTTGGGGATTACTCAGGACTTCATGCGCCTGCCTTTATATGGTGTGAGCGACAATATGTTTAAAAACATTAAAAATGAGGTAAATAAACTAAAATAAGCGCGGTGTTTCAATGATTTTTGATACTAAAATTTAAATAAGTAAATTAGATTTAAGTAATTTATTTATTAAACCAATTATTAAAAATCATTTCTAAAAACATCGCTTATGAAAAAAATATTTACACTCTTATTTGCCTTATTTTGCACATGGCTTTGTAGCTACACCATAGCACAGCAAGCAAAATCACCAACTACTATAAAAGTTTCAGAAAGAGAAGTTTCTGTAAATTTGAATACCTCAAGAGCGCAAAGAGATACACTTTTCCTTTTTGATGGGCAGCAATTCTTTATTAATCCTCAGGACCAACCTGATTTTGAATTTCTAATACTTGATGGTGACAGTGTGGATCCTGATCCTTCCATGGCTTTAGCAGGCTGGCAATCAGAATTCATGTTTTTGTATTCTACCGATCAAACATTTTTCTTTCCAGATTACGACACCGATACAGCTGCATTTTTTATTGGCTCTACTTCCTATTTAGAAACTCCTGGAAAAGTAGATAATTGGTTTTCATTTGGACCAATAACAATCAATGATTCTAGTGCAATGTTAAATTGGTATCATTTAATTCCTGATTCCTCTTTTTCCGATGGCTACCGGGTATTTATTTCACCTACAGGAGTTTCCCCTGTTGATGATGTTGATACAACAGAAACTCCTTTATTCGAAAGGCTGGACTGTACAGGATGTCCAGAGGATACTACCTGGACTTTACAGTCTGTTAGTTTAAGTGAATTTGTCGGTGACAGTATTTGGGTACATTTTAACCATAATGCCAATGATCAGTTTGTTCTTTATCTGGATATGATATCCATTACTGAAGGACCTGAAGTAAATAATATTCCAGTTGTACAAGACAATGTCAGGAATTTTAACAATTACCCCAATCCTGTTAAAAATCAAACCACTATAACTTATGACTTAGATATTCAGTCTGATGTTGCCTTAATTATATATGATATAGCAGGAAAGGAGATCCTTAACTTAAAGCAAGGCTACAAATCAAAAGGAAATTATAAGGTGGAGGTCTCAACAACTGAAATGCAACCTGGAGTATATTTTTACTCTATAGTTGCAGAAAACAAAAGAGTAACAAGGAAAATGATTGTGCAGTAGTTTTTAAAGAGAACATTATTTCTTACTGCGCTGAGAATGACAAGTGCAATTAATTGAAAAGTAAAAGGAGCAGCAAAACTGCTCCTTTTACTTTTCAATTAACTGTTAACTGCAATACTTTTTTTAAAAGAACTGGAAACGATCAAATCTTTTGAATCATGTCCGTAAGAATAAAAGCCCTCTCCTGATTTTACTCCCAATTTACCGGCAGTTACCATATTAACTAGTAAGGGACAAGGAGCATATTTGGGATTTCCAAAACCATCATGAAGCACTTTTAAAATGGAAAGACATACATCAAGCCCAATAAAATCAGCCAGTTGTAATGGTCCCATTGGATGAGCCATTCCTAATTTCATTACTGTATCTATTTCTTCAACACCTGCAACACTTTCATACAAAGTGTATACAGCTTCATTGATCATAGGCATTAAAATCCTGTTAGCAACAAAACCAGGATAATCATTAACTTCAACAGGCACCTTGTTTAAAGCTTTTGCTAGCTCAAATGTTTGAGTTGTAACTTCATCAGAAGTGGCATATCCTCGTATAATTTCCACTAATTTCATTACAGGTACTGGATTCATAAAATGCATCCCAATTACTTTATCTGGACGCTTTGTAGCAGCTCCTAGTTTTGTAATTGATATTGAGGAAGTGTTACTTGCTAGTATTGTATTTGGATTACAAATTTTATCCAGTTCACTGAAGATTTCTAATTTAAGGTCTATTCTTTCCGTTGCTGCTTCTATAACAAGATCAGCCTGAGCTACTCCTTCATTAAGCTGGGTAAACAGGAAAATATTATTTAATGTGTCTGCTTTCTCTGTTTCAGTTATTTTACCCTTTGCTACCATTCGGTCCAGATTTTTAGAAATTGTTCCCAATGCTCTTTCCAGTGCATCTTTTGAAATATCAACAAGAGATACCTTGTATCCAAATTGTGCAAAAGTATGAGCAATTCCATTGCCCATTGTACCGGAACCTATAACAGTAATATTTTTCATGATAATGTCTTTTGAAATTTATAATGGTGCAAATTTATTAAAATCCAAGAGAATCTAATCTGAGATTTTTTTTTTATTTGCATTGAGCTTTCAATAAGCACCATTTCTTTTCCTTAAAAACCATTCAAAAGACAAGAGAATTAAAATCAGAAAGAAAACCCATTTGAAGTTAATTAATTCATTTAAACGTTGTTGAGTATACACAACAGGCTTTATATCTTCTCTTGCCTTAATTATTGAATATAAACTGGATAATTCAGCCGGATAAACCATTTGTCCGTCCTGCTTTTTAGTCAAACTGTATAAAAACTGATGATCAGCCTCTGTAACCAGTGATTCTATTTGTAATGCGCTTACACTAAACTCTCCTGTCTGGGTCAATACTTTATCTCCGGTTTTAACCTTTGCTTCATATTTATATTCACCAACAGGAAAAACTCCGGCATTTAACCTATAAGCATTTGTGGTTTTGCTAAAGGCAAATGGGAATTTATTATTTTCACTGTTTATAATGTTAATGGAGATTTCAGGTTCATTTATGAGTTCAAAAATATCGTTGTACAATTCCGCCTCAAATTCTATGGCTTGATTTTCAAAAAAATTATTTTTACTGTTTACCCTGAAATGGTTTTTATCAACCTTAACTGCCAGGTACTGAATAATTTTACTTACAATCTCATTAAATGCCTGATGGTTTTCATTCTCTGCATAATCAACAATTCTCCATCTCCATATCCCCTCACCAGTAATTACACCTGTTTTAGCTCCACCTGAGGAGTTAAATAAAATTAATGGATCCTCGGTTACAATAGCACCTATTTTCTGCTTCATAAGTAGGTAGGAAGAAGCAGAAGGTTTATAATTGCCAAAAGGAGAAAGTGCTGGTGGAAATTTCTTAATAGCTTTAAGAGCCTGATCACTCAAAGTAAATAGTGAAAAATTATCAGATATAACCGCTTGAGTTTCATTTTGCCTTCCCGGACTACCTGCAATAGTTAAACCGGCATTAAGTCCGTTAAAATGATTTAAAGAAGACTGATTACCCAGTATATAAAGCCTTGGTATATTGTTTTTTTCCAATTCCTCAAGTATTGCAGTGGCTGGAAAATTTAAAGAAGGCAATTGATGAAGGATAACCAGGTTGTATTCTTTGAGGGATTTTTTAAAATCAGCCCCGAAAGCAAAAGAAACTTCATAATTTTCATTTGATTCAATACTCTGCTTTAGGGCAGCAACATCAGGGTGCGCAGAATTAGCAAGAATTAGTACCTTTTGTCTGCCATCTAATATATCAATAAAAACATCTTTTTGGTTGTTTACGTAACTAACCTCCCCTTCCAGGTTACTTAATTTTAAGCTATATCTTTGTATACCTGTCCCCTTCGCCTCAAGCATAATAGGAACCACAGTGGAATATTTATCATTACTGATTTTGATTTTCTGAGAAAAAAGAACTTTGTTTTCTTTAGAAACTGTTAGCACTGTTTCTTTTCCTTGTAATTGTTTTGCATCTACATGAATTTCCATAGGAAATGAATTTCCAAGATAGGCTATTCGGTTATGTGCTACTTTAGCCAGAATAAGGTCCTTTTTAGCAGCGGTGTCACCTAAAGCAATTGCATAAAAAGGAAAATTGTATTGTTTTGATTTATACATAGGATTCATCCCCTTGTTATATAAACCATCGGTTGCAATGATCAAAGCTCCAACATTCCTGTTGCTATAACGCGTATTGATTTCTTCCATCAATTCGGAAATATCCGTTTCCTTATCAGTAAAATCAAAGTTAATATCTTGTTTAATAGAACTACCAAATGAATAAGTCTGAACATCATAAGCAGCATTAAACTCACCTATGAGAGCATTAAGTTTTTCTTTATATGTTGTGGTGTAAAAAACTGAGTCTTCGCCAATTAAAACAGATTCCGAATTGTCCTGAGCGATAATAATAACAGGTTTCTCAATTTCTCTAAAAATGGTTTTAAGCAAAGGGCCAAGCAATAAAAAAGAAAGAAAAGTTACACTCAAAAATCTAAAGCCAGCCATTAAATAAGCTACAAGGGAACTAGCTCCATCAAATTTCGATGATTTAAAATACAATAATGCAGCATACCCTAAACCGAGCATAATGCAGAAAATAACAAACCAAAGTGGATATTCAGTGATAAAACTCAAAACAAATAAATATTTTTCGGAAAAACCGGTACCTGAACAAACAGGAAATTTATTAAAACTACAAAATAAACTCGACTTCAGACTAAACGAATGAAGCCGAGTTTTCTTATAAAATATAATTTATAAAACCTCTTAAAGGAATTTAAGGGGTATTAAATGAGAATCAGGTTAACATGCCCCCACAAACATTATAAACCTGTCCTGTAATGTAAGAGGACATATCAGAGGCCAGAAAAAGTGTAAGGTTAGCAACATCCTCAGTGGTGCCTCCTCTTTTCAAAGGAATAGCATCTCTCCAGCTTTGAACCACCACAGGGTCAAGTGCAGCAGTCATTTCCGTTTCAATAAAACCAGGGGCAATAGCATTGCAACGTATATTTCTTGAACCTAGTTCTTTTGCAATAGATTTTGTAAAACCATTAATTCCTGCTTTTGAAGCAGAATAATTTGCCTGACCAGGATTGCCATTTATCCCTACCACAGAACTCATATTAATGATAGAACCGTATCTTTGTTTAAGCATTGGCCTTTGAGCCGCTTTAGTGATATTAAACACTGATTTCAAATTCACATTTATCACTTCATCCCAGGCTTCCTCAGTCATTCTCATTAGAAGGTTATCTTTTGTAATACCTGCATTATTTACTACAATATGCAAAGCACCAAAATCTGCAACTATTTCATTTATAAGTTCTTCTGCAGCTTTAAAGTCTGCAGCATTTGAGCGATATCCCTTTGCTTTTATTCCATAAGAAGCAAGTTCATCTTCAAGCTCTTTACCTTTTTCAACTGATGATAAATAGGTAAATGCAACATTTGCACCCTGTTGAGCGAATTTCTCAGCTATACCTTTACCAATACCTCTTGATGCACCGGTAATTAGAGCAACTTTTCCTTCAAGTAATTTCATTAAAGTATGATGTTTTTAAATGTTTAATATTGAAATTTCCCCCAAATATAGTAGAAAATAATAGTTAGCTTATTAGAGAAATAGGAGAATTTGAATATTTATGGAAATTATTTTATTATAAAAACCTTTAATACAATTCTATTTAGATATAATAAGAAATTCCGTTCTACGGTTTAATGCCCTGTTTTCCTCACTGGAATTAGGTAATAAGGGTTTGTTTTTACCAAAGCCTTTAAAAGAAAGCCTGGATTTATCAATTCCCTTTTCTTGCAAATAAGCCATTACTGAAAATGCTCTGTCTGAGGATAAAGCCAAATTAGCTGCATCTTGTCCAACATCATCAGTATGCCCATGAATTGCAATGATAATAGATGGGTTCTCTTCCAGGTAATTAGCAAAATCATTTAAAATCTCTCTGCTTTCCTTAGTCAGCTCTGCTGAATTAGTAGCATAATTAATATTATTTAATTTATAGGCTGTGCCAACTACCACTTCCTTAATTTCAGTAGAATAATCACGGGGCTTGCCCAGAAATTCATCTTTTGCCTTTATCATCTCAGAAGAGAAAGCTTTTCCCTCTTTTTTCACAGAAAGCACCAATTCATCATCTTTTTTGGCTGAAACCACCGCTACATATTTTCCATCTACTGAATCTACCTCCACCTGCGTTATTTGTTGCGTGTTCAAATTCCTGATTTTCACATTGGCTTTTGAAAAATCGCCATTGTCTGATTTTACTGATCCCTTAATGAACATCACCTCTTCCGGCCTGGCTTCTTTATACAGATCAAAGGAGAAAATATCATAGCCTCCTCCGCATTTACTTTTGATTGAATTGGAGGAAAAATAACCCAATTTCCCATCTGTGCTTACAAAAAAACCAACTTCATCATTTTCAGTATTAATAGGAAAACCTAGATTTTTAGGCTTAGACCAACCACTGTCTTGTTTTGCCTTTACCATAAAAATATCTAATCCTCCCACCCCAGTGTGCCCATCAGATGAAAAATATAAAGTATGACTATCTGAATGAATAAAAGGAGATTTCTCATGCTTTTCAGTGTTGATAGGAGAACCCATGTTTTTTGCAGGCCCCCAAATTCCATCAAAGCTTTTTTGGGAAACGTAAATATCCATTCCCTGACTATCTTCTCTAAAACTGGCAAAATATAATGTTTTATTATCAGAGGACACAGTTGGTTGAGACTCCCAGCCATCGGCAGTATTTACATTTGGTCCTAAATTTTGAAGTGTAGTCCATTCTCCTCCAACAAAATCTGATGAATAAATATCGCAGTTGGTATATTTTTTTGGAAGAAATGTATCCCGGCATACGGTAAGATACATATGTTTATTATCTGGTGTTACTGTTGCTCCTCCATAATTATCACCACGGTTAAAAGGTCTTGGCAATGATTGTCCTTGTTCAAAAGCTTCTCCATTACGCATACTCATGCTGAACTTCTCAACCAATTTTTCAGTGTCAGATTGCCAGGGCTGATCTTTAAATTCAGATACATAGGGCATTCTTCTTGTAAAAAACATCATTTCATTGTCAGGAGAAATAATGGCCAAGTATTCATCATTTTTTGTAGATACTTTTTCAACGCAAATAGGATTAAAAGGCACAGGTTTTTCAAAAATCTCAGCAAATTCTTTTGCTTTTTTTCTTGATTCTAATGCCTGATTTAAGTCTGCGTCATTTTTAATTTCATCAGGATATTTTAAAAACTTATCAAAATGTTTTACAGCATCGGTGTATTTATTTGAACTGTAGGCAATTTGAGCCAGATAAAAATAGGCATAATTGTCATATTCCGGGCAGAGTTCAGTAATTCTAAGAAAATATTTTTCAGTGTGTTTAAAGGACTTTCCATCAGCTCTGGCAGTTTTGATTAATTCTTCGGTATAAAGAGATAATGCTTCAACATAATCAGGTTCAAGTTCAATTGCCTGCTTGAGAAATTCCATACGCTTACTCTTATCGAATTTCTTTTTATCCTTGGCTTGTTCATATAATTTAATTGCTTTTTTATCTGCAATTTCAATACAACTTTCCTTTTCTACCTCCGCTTGTTTTTTTTGAGCAAAACAAGGATTAGAAAAAGCAATTATAATTGAAACAGTAAATAAAATTGGATAAAAAATGCGCACAGATAACAGGATTTAAACTTGTTTTACATAGATTTATACTATTTACAAAGATAATAAACAAATCCTGCAGGTTAAAAAATAAAATGAAATAGAGTTAAGTCCTTATCAAAATAGATATTCTTTTTTCAGGCAAAAGGCCTAAAGAAATTTGCTGAATAATGAAAAAGTATAAGAAAATTGCGAAAAACAAAATCCCTAATAATGTAAAAAGTGAAAAAAGAGCATAAAAAAATCCCTAATACGGATTTTCTTATTATTAGATGTTTTTAATCACTAAATTTCAGTTATACGTTAAACCTGAAATGCATAATGTCACCATCAGCAACAACGTATTCTTTACCTTCAACAGCCATTTTTCCGGCTTCTTTACAAGCTTGCTCTGATTTTAACTTTACATATTCATTGAATTTGATTACTTCAGCACGAATAAATCCTTTTTCAAAATCAGTATGAATTACTCCGGCTGCCTGAGGCGCTGTCATTCCTTTTTCAATAGTCCATGCTCTTACTTCCTTTACCCCTGCTGTGAAATAAGTATAAAGGTTTAGTAACCTGTAAGCGGCATTAATTAATTTATTGACTCCTGGCTCTTTAAGACCAAGTTCCTCTAAAAACATTTGTCTTTCTTCAAAGGTTTCCAATTCTGCTATTTCTGCTTCAATTGCTGCAGCAATCATCAAAATTTCAGCATCTTCATTTTTAATCGCTTCTTTTACTGCATCAACATGCTTGTTTCCAGTATTAACAGAAGCCTCATCTACATTACATATGTATAATATAGGTTTAGCCG
>JALYPI010000269.1 GCA_030856445.1 Bacteroidota bacterium | reverse complement strand
CTTTCAATTCAAAAATAAAAGGATTTAGAGCTAATTTAAGAGGTGTAACAGATGTTAAATTTTTCCTTTTTAGATTAGAAAAGCTCTTTGCTTAATAGGGTTACTCCCCAGAAAATGGATGTGACCCATTAGTAGTTGCTGCAATTATTATTGCTGTTAAAAGGGTCGCAGCAAATATGGGTATCCAGGCATAACCTAAAAACAATGGTCCAACAGGACGAACCCAAAAACCTGCAGCAAGAGTAGTAAGGAATATAACTAAAAAAAACAGCCAGAATGTACCAAAAGGATGTCTTTTTCTAAATCCAAAGGCAATTAAAAGCGAAACGAAAAAAGCAATAATTAATGCAATAAGTAATTCTGCCATACCTGCTATTTTTTAAACTCCTTCATTCTATTACTATACCAGATTTGTATCTTTATATTAATAGTGGAATTAATAATTATATAATGGGAATTAATTTCATTAAATCAGAAGTTTTTTCTACAGTTATTAATAAAACAATCCCCATATTCTTTTTAAAATCTTAGTGGTATAAATATGGAAGAGTAACTTATTAATAATTATAAAAAAGGAGGAAATAAATAATGGGAAAATGTGAAAAATGTGGTAATGAATACGATAACACTTTTGTTATTGAACAAGGAAATGAACAGCATACTTTTGATAGTTTTGAATGTGCTATTAGTGTAATGGCGCCAAAATGCACGCATTGCAACTGTGCCATTATTGGCCATGGTGTTCAAGTTATTGACAGTATATATTGTAGTGCTCACTGTGCTCATGTAAGTGGAGAAACAGGGGTGAAAGACAGGGTTTATAAAAAATAAGAATAACAAAGGATCATTTTGTTTTTCTTATAAAATTAAAAGACTATTTTTGAAAGAAAAAATACAAGCAATGGGTCCAGTATTGTACTTAATATTAATCATTATGCCTAATTCCCCATCAGTAAATACAGAAACAGCTACTTTTGGAGCAGGCTGTTTTTGGTGTGTCGAAGCTGTTTTTGAAAGTCTAAAGGGGGTTGAGTCTGTAGAATCAGGGTATTCAGGAGGATTTGTTAAAAACCCATCTTATCGTGAAGTTTGTAATGGAACTACCGGACATACTGAAGTAGTACAAGTTGTTTTTAATCCCCAAATTATTTCATTTGAGGAATTACTTGAAGTTTTTTGGAAAACACACGATCCAACAACCACTAACAGGCAAGGAGCAGATGTTGGATCTCAATACCGTTCGGCTATATTTTACCATAGTGAAAAACAAAAGGAACATGCAAACAACTACAAAGACAAACTTAATAAATCAGGTGTATTTGATAAACCCATTGTTACAGAAATCAGTCCTTTAGTTAATTTTTATAAAGCAGAAGAAAATCACCAGGATTATTTTAGCAGAAATCCAAATCAGCCCTATTGCTCAGTGGTAATAAACCCCAAGCTTGAAAAAATGAATCTGATTTTTAAGGAAAAACTAAAGAAATAATTCTTATTTTCATAGAAAATCGCTTTGTTTTTTTTTAATAAAAACCGACTTTAAATTAAATTTTCAATAAAAGTACAAATACCCTGTACTTTTATTCATTTTATTTCCTCTTAAAAAATGCAAAATAATTCCCACAAGGGGGAAATTAATGAACATCTTTTTTTCTTTCACTTCCTGTTAATATAGCAAACTAAGGCTATTTCTTATATATAAATTAGACTCTTTGTTTTAGTATAAAACTTGCTAAGAACATTGGGTGAATTTAATTCAAAAAACTTAAAACATATTATATGACAAGAATTGCTATTAATGGACTTGGTCGTATAGGCCGGGCTGCTTTTAAAGTAATTCTGGATACTCCAGAATTAGAATTAGTAGCCATAAACGATATTACTCCAGCCAAAGAACTTATTTATTTATTAAGCTATGATTCAGTTTATGGTAGATATGAAAAATCAATAGAATTTAATAATAATGAAATAAACATTGATGGTAAATCTATAAAAGTTTTTAGTGAAAAAGACCCAAGTCAATTACCATGGAAAGACAACAATATCGATATTGTTTTTGAATGTTCCGGGCATTTTACCAAAAAGGAACAAATGCAAAAACATATTGATGCTGGTGCTGGTTATGTAATTCTTTCTGCTCCTGCAAAGGGAGATAATATTCCATATGTTATACCAGGTGTGAATGAACCTAATTCAGAAGACAAATTAATTTCTACTGCAAGTTGTACCACCAATTGCATAGCTCCTGTTATGGAAATATTAGAACGTACTGTAGGGGTAAAAAAAGCTATAATGACAACAGTTCATGCTTATACTTCCTCACAAAGTATTGTTGATGCGCCACATAATAAAAGAAGAAGAGGAAGAGCGGCTGCCACTAATTTCGTTCCTACCAGCACAGGCGCTGCTAAAGCCACATCAAGAGCATTACCAAAATTTGAAAATATTTTTGACGGAGTAGCTATCAGGGGACCAGTTGCTTGCGGATCAATTGCGGATATAACAGTAGTTACCAGCAGAGAAACTTCTAAAGAAGAAATAAACAAAATTTTCCAGGAGGAGGCTTCCAACAAACGCTATGAAGGAATCTTAGGCACTACCAATAATGATTTGGTTTCCTCTGACATAATTAAGGATCCAAGAGCCTCAATTGTAGATACAGAAATGACCATGGTAGTTGATGGTGATTTGGTGAAAATAATGAGTTGGTATGATAACGAATGGGGTTATGTAAATCAAATGATTAAAGCTGGGGTAATGCTGGGAAGTCAAATTAAAGAACCGGTTAGTTAATATTTTAGTTTTTAATCCTGTAAATATTGGTTTTAAAAGAAATTTTCATGTCCTAATCATTCATATTTCAATGTATGTTTTTATGAGAAATAAAATAAAACACAAGTGCCAAATTAATAAATCACTGAATGTTAAATGTAAGATATGATAGTAACCTTAACTGTTAACCCTGCCCTAGATATTTATACAACTATTGATCATCTTGAATCAAATAAAAAATTAAGGTGCGAACAGCCGCAAATGCACCCAGGAGGAGGAGGTGTAAATGTATCAAGGGTAATTCAACGTCTAGGTGGAGAATCAATAGCTATATATACTCGAGGAGGATATACAGGAAAAATATATAGCGAACTGCTTGAAAAAGAAAATGTAAAACAAGATCCTTTGGATGTTAAAGGAGATTTAAGGCAAAATTTTGCTGTAAAAGAAAGCTCAAGTGGTGAACTGTTTCGATTTGGAACTCCAGGAGCAATCTTAACTGAATCAGAATACGAAAAGATATTAGATAATATTGAAACACTAAATAAAGTTGAATATCTGGTAGCTAGTGGTAGTCTGCCACCTAATGCACCTGAGGATTTTTATGTTCAGGTTGCAAAAAAAGCAAGAAAAAACAATGAAAAATTTATTTTAGATACCTCAGGCAAAGCCTTGTCTGCTATTTTAAAGGTGGGAGCTTACCTTATAAAACCCAATGTTGAGGAACTTGAAGACCTGATGGGTGAAAAGGCAGATAATGAAAAAAAGCAAAGAGAATTATTGCAGAAGGTGTTAGAGAATTATGATGTTGAAATTATTGTGCTTTCTCTAGGATCAAATGGAGCTTTGTTAGCCACTAAAAATAGAGTTGAACATTATCCGGCACCATCTGTGGAATCAAAAAGTTCAATTGGTGCCGGTGATAGTATGGTTGGTGGAATTGTTTATAGCCTATCAAAAGGGAGTTCTTTATCTGAGGCTGTTCTTTATGGGCTGGCTTGTGGAAGCGCTACTTTAAAAACTCCAGGCACTCAATTGTTAAACAAAAAAGATGCAGATCAATTATATGATGAGCTTGTTTCTGTTAAACTAAAAGAAAATTAAAGTATCATGGAAAAATTACTTGAAAATAGAATTTGGAATGAATTAACAAGTCATTATCAAGATGTTAAATCAATTCATGTAAAGGAACACTTTGAAAAAGATTCTGAAAGGTTTAGCAAGTTCTCTCTTCGAATGGAGAATCTTTTATTGGACTATTCAAAAAATAAAATAACAGATAAAACAATAGAATTATTAATTAAGCTGGCAAAAAGCAGAGGAGTGGAGAAAGCTATTAACGATTTGTTTGAAGGAATAAAAATTAACACCACAGAAAAACGTCCTGCCCTTCATACTGCTTTAAGAAGTTTTTCCAAAAATAAACTTAAAGTAAGTGGACAAGATATTATGGAGGAGATAAGAAAGGAAAGAGAAAAAATAAAAAACATATCAGAAAAAATCAGGGATGGTCAGTGGAAAGGCTATTCAGGAAAACCAATTAAATATCTGATTAATATTGGAATAGGTGGGTCCTATTTAGGTCCAAGAATGGTAACAGAAGCCTTAAAAGAGTATGCGGATAATTCTTTAAAAATTAAATTCATTTCAAATATTGATAGCGTTGATTTAAAAGAAACACTTAAAAAAATTGACCTTGAAACAACTTTATTTATTGTTTCTTCAAAATCATTTAATACACAGGAAACTTTAACTAATGCTTCTGTAGTAAAAAACATGTTGCTTAACAGATTTCAGGATGAAAATGCAATCGCCTCTCATTTTATTGGAGTAACTGCTAATCCAGAAAAGGCAGTGGAATTTGGTATTCCAGAAGAAAACATTTTAAAAATATGGGATTGGGTAGGAGGAAGGTATTCTGTTTGGTCTTCTGTAGGATTTATAATTGCTGTTCAAATCGGATATAATCATTTTGAAGAATTATTACAGGGCGCAAATGAAATGGACGAGCATTTTAAAAATGCACCATTAAATAAAAACATACCAGTTATGCTCGCGGTTTTAGGAATTTGGTACAATAACTTTTTTAAATCCGAAACTTATGCATTGCTTCCTTATAGTCAACAACTTAGATTATTACCTGCATATTTTCAACAAGTAGATATGGAGAGTAACGGGAAGAGCGTAACTAAACAAAATGAAGAAGTTAATTATTCTACAGGAGCTATTATATGGGGGCAGCAAGGCACAAATGGACAACATGCATTTTTTCAACTTCTGCATCAAGGAACAAAGTTTGTTCCTTTTGATTTAATTGGCTTTGTAAATAGTTTTGAGGACAATGAGCATTTCGATGAACAACAGGAAATTTTATTTGCTAATTTATTGGCACAATCCAAAGCTTTTATAGATGGCAAGAGTCCAGAAAGGGTAAAAAAAGAGCTGTTGGCAAAACATATTTCCAAAGAAATTATTGAAGATCTTAAAATTCATAAATCACTTCCTGGAAATAAGCCTCATAATGTTATTCTTTTGGATCAATTAACTCCAAGGAATTTAGGAATGATCATGGCTATGTATGAGCACAAAATTTATGTACAAGGTGTTATTTGGGATATCAATTCTTTTGATCAGTTCGGAGTTGAACTTGGTAAAGAGTTAGCCGATGAATTATTGCCTTTTTTACAAGATGGCATTGAAGATAACAAAATGGATGGTTCTACCATTGGATTAATAAATTATTACAAGGATCATAAAATTAAATCTACTGTATAGTATAAAATATAGTAAAATGTAAATAACAGTTTTCAGAGCTTGCTTATCGTCTAGCAAATAAAAATGTATTGATTACTGTACAACAAGTTTTTTCAATATAAACAACTTATAATTATAAAGTAAAAGCTTCTTCTGTAAGAATGGAGACAGGTTCAAAATGAGAAACATCTGAAATTCAAGTGTAAATCAGGAAAAGAATATATAAAAAAAAATCAAAAGAAGCAAGAAGACCAGGAGAAGGAGAATTAAGGAAAACACCAAAAAAGAAAAATGGTTGAACCGAAAGAAAATGAAGTAAAACAGGAGGAACAAAAAAAAGAAAAAGGTAAATGAAAAAGAGAAGAGTGATGCATATTTAAAAGAAGCTAAAGAGGTTATTATGGAACAAAATGTATATCCTGAAAAAGGACTTTCGGATGAAGAAATTAAAAAAAGAAAAGAAAACGAATTAAAAGAAAAAGGACATTTACAAGCTGCTATTATTGATCTTGATGGAGTAATTACTCGCACGGCTACTCAGCATGCCAAGGCTTGGAAATCAATGTTTGATAAGTATAATGAACTTAGAAGGAAAGAAGGGAAACAAACATATTCACCATTTATAAAAGAAGAAGATTATCCAAAGCTTATTGATGGTATTCCAAGATACGATGGAGTCGAAGAATTCTTAAAATCAAGAAACATAAAACTTCCCTATGGAAGTCCTGATGATAAATCAGGTAAGGAGACAATTTGTGGCTTAGGCAACTGGAAAAACACTCTTTTCCATAAAATAATAAAAGAAGAAGGAGTAGAGGTGTTTGAAGACAATATAGAAGCTATAAAAAATTGGAAGAAACAAGGAATTAAGACTGCTGTGATTTCTTCGAGCAGAAACTGTAAAGAAATACTGGAAGCAACTGGGCTTGAAAATTTATTTGATGCACGTGTAGATGGGATTATCTCAATAGAGAGAAATATTAAGGGTAAACCTGCTCCTGATATATTCTTAGAAGCAGCAAAGGATTTGGATGTTAAGCCAGAAAACGCAATGATTGTTGAAGATTCAAGAGCTGGAATTGAAGCCGGCAAAAGAGGAAATTTCAGATTAGTAGTAGGAATTAAAAATGGTTCAAATATGGAAGAATTAATGAATAAAGGCGCAGATAAAGTTGTAGAAAACTTAAAAACCATTGACATCACATGTAAAGAAACTCATTCTGCAAAGGAATTGCCATCTGCTTTAGAAAACATTTTAGAATTAAAGAAAAAGCTGGAAAAAGTCACAACCTTGTTATTTCTTGACTTTGATGGAACACTAACCCCTATAGTAGAAAATCATGATGATGCAGCAATATCTGATGAGATGAGAGCACTTATTGAAAGATTAGCTGCCAAATATTCAATTTCTATAATAAGCGGTCGTGGACTTAGCGATGTAAAGGCCAGAGTGGGTTTAAATAATATATATTATGCAGGGAGTCATGGATTTGAAATTTCAGGACCAAATAATTTTTTTAAAGAAAATGATGAAGCCCAAAAAGTGCTACCTGTTTTTGAAGAACTGGAACCTGAATTAAAGAATAAATTAAAAGAAATAGAAGGAGTAAGGTTTGAAAGGAAAAAATTCACTCTTGCCGTTCATTACCGACAGGTAGCTAAAGAAAAGGAAAAAGAGGTATTAGCAATTATAGAAAAAACTGTTCAGAATTACAAGGATGTAAAAATGGGAGAGGGCAAGAAAGTAGTAGAGATACGTCCAAATTTGAATTGGGATAAAGGGAGTGCTGTTGAAATGCTTATACAGGAGCTGACTACTACTGGCAATGATTTTTTACCGGTTTACATAGGAGATGACATTACTGATGAAGATGCATTTAAAACCCTAATAGGCGGCATTGGTATCTTAGTTGGTGAACATGGTAAAAAATCTTATGCCGATTTTCACCTGGAGAATGTAGAGGAAGTAAAAGAATTTTTGGATCAGCTTTGAAATTGATTTAAAAATAAGAAATGGAAACTTGGAAAATAAAATATTCTGATTATATACCTGAACATGAATTATTAAGAGAGGCCTTATGTACACTTGGCAACGGTTATTTTGCAACTCGAGGGGCTGCAGAAGAATCATCCGATAGTAAAAATCATTATCCGGGAACCTATTTGGCAGGAGGATACAACCGATTAGAAACAGAAATAGCAGGAAAAGTACTAGAAAATGAGGATTTAGTAAATTGGCCGGACTGGACTTTGTTAAAATTTATGCCTGAAGGGGGAGAATGGTTTAGTTTGGATAGGGTTAATATCCTATATTATGAACAGGTGCTTGATTTAAAACAAGGAACTCTTGAACGTATAATTATTTTTGAAGACGAAGAGCAAAGAAAAACAAAACTAGTTACCCGTAGAATTGTTAGTATGGGAAGTATGCATTTAGCCTCCATTCAATGGGAACTAACACCTCAAAACTGGTCAGGAAAAGTGATTGTTTATTCATCATTAGATGGTTCTGTAATAAACAATGGAGTTGAAAGGTATAAAGAGTTAAACAGCAAACATTTAAAAGTATTAGAAAAAGGCAATTTTGAAGAGGATTGCATTTTTTTAAAAGTAATGACAAATCAATCTGAGCTAATAATGGCTCAAACTGCCAGAACAACTATTCATTTTGATTTATATGATTCATATATAACCAGAAGAACAATAGCAGAAGATGAATGTATCGCTCACGAGATAGTCTTTGAAGCAGAAGTAAATAAAACTTTAACTATAGAAAAAATTGTTGCTATTTATACCTCAAAAGACAAAGCAATTTCAGAACCCTTGATTGAAGCAAAAAAAGAAGTGAAACGAGTAATGAATTTTGCAGAGATAAAAAAAGAGCATATTCAGGCCTGGAAGGAATTATGGGAACAATGCGATATAGTATTAGAGGCAGATAAAGATGAAGATCAACTGCTTTTAAGATTGCATATTTTTCATCTTTTCCAGACATATTCTTTAAATACTATTGACTGGGACGCAGGCATACCAGCAAGAGGTTGGCATGGCGAAGCATATAGAGGACATATTCTATGGGATGAGTTATTTATTTTCCCTTTCCTTAATATAAGTATTCCTGAAATTGCCAGGTCTTTATTAATGTACCGTTACAGAAGACTACCAGAGGCCCATTATGCAGCCAAAGAAAGTGGTTACCAAGGGGCAATGTTTCCCTGGCAAAGTGGAAGCAATGGAAGGGAAGAAAGTCAAGTAATTCACCTTAATCCTGCATCAGGAAGATGGGTTCATGACAATACCCATTTGCAAAGACATGTTAATTCAGCCATCGCATTCAATATCTGGAAGTACTTTCAAACCAGTGGTGACTTAGAATTTTTATCCTTTCATGGTGCTGAAATGTTATTGGGTATTGCTAAATTCTGGGCAAGCAAAGTTACATATAGCGATGAAAGAAAAAGATATGAAATTCACCAAGTTGTTGGACCTGATGAATACCATACTCAGTATCCGGGATCAGATCAAATCGGTTTAAAAAACAATGCCTATACTAATGTAATGGCAGCATGGACGCTAATTCACGCGCATAGAGCCATGGGAAAATTAGACAGCAAAAGAAGAGATGAAATAAAGATGAAATTAAATATCAATGAAGAAGAAATTATCCGTTGGCAAAAGATCAGTCATAATATGTATGTGCCTTTTATTCAAAATGGAAAGATCATTGAGCAATTTGAAGGTTTTGAACAATTAAAAGATTTAGATTGGGAAAAATACCATGAAAAGTATGGAGAAATGTTGCGTCTGGACCGAATATTGGAGAAAGAAGGAGATGATGTAAACAAATTCAAGGCAGTAAAACAAGCTGATGTGCTGATGTTATTTTATCTTTTTTCAGCAGAGGAGTTAAAAGAATTGTTTGAACATATGGGTTATGATTTTGATCCCAAAGAACAAATTCTTGTTAATGTGGAGTATTACGAAAAAATTTCATCTCATGGTTCCACCTTAAGTAAACTTGTTTATTCCTGGGTATTTGCCCGCTTACATAGAGAAAAGTCCTGGCATCATTTTAAAACAGCATTAGTAAGTGATTTTAAAGATGTTCAGGGAGGAACAACACCAGAGGGTATACATTTAGGTGCAATGGCAGGAACTGTTGACCTTATTCAGCGTTGCTATACAGGAATGGAATTTAGAAAAGAAGGATTGTATTTTAATCCACAGCTACCGGAAAATATAAAACATATTAAATTCCGCTTACGTTACAGGGATCATTGTCTCGAGGTTAAACTAACTAAAAAAAATCTTTTCTTAAAAAGCCATGGTGGTTGGGAAGATGAAATTCGAATTATTTTAGAAGGTGAGGAGTTTCAAATGAAAAAAGGGGAGGAGAGGGTATTCAATTATACAAAACATCCTGTATAGAATGGAAACAATATATTTTAATGTTTTTGGGCTTGTTTTATTTTTAAAAAAAACATAAAAACACGCAAGAAAATAAAAGACTTTTGATTTTTGTTCATCCATGAGAAATTCATAATAATATAATTAAGAATTATAAGCAGAATATTTCTTCCCTTGTTCTTTTCATTTACATTCGCATAATCTTCATTAAAACATTTTCAATGAAAAACCTATGCTTCCTATTCACAATTTTCTTTATTAACAACTCCTTTTCTCAAGTATTTCAACCCGTAGGTTCAAATGTAAATACATCTTTTAGGGGAATGTCTGTAGTGGATAATAAAATTGCCTGGATTAGTGGCAATAATGGCTATATTGGAATTACTACAAATGGGGGCACTAAATGGGAATATATTAAGATTCCGGGATTCGAAGAATTAGACTTTCGAACTGTTTATGCTTTTGACGATAAAAAAGCAATCGTTGCCTCAGCCGGATCACCTGCATATATTTTTGTTACAGAGGATGGCGGAAATACTTGGTTAAATGTTTTTAAAGATGAAAGAAAAGAAGTTTTTATAGATGGTATCACCTTTTTTTCAGATAAAGAAGGTATAATATTCGGAGATCCATTAGATGGAAAAATGTTTTTGTTAAGAACTACAGATGGAGGCAAAGAATGGGCTGAGGCCCCGGAAAGTCAAAGACCTGTTATGATGGAGGGGGAGGCTGCCTTTGCTGCAAGTGGAACAAGTATAAGGAGTATAAATAAAAAACTGATAATTGCAAGTGGAGGATCTGTTTCCAGATTGTTTGTCTCAAAAGACAAAGGTTACAATTGGAAAGTGTTTTCAACTCCAATTATTCAGGGTAAGAACTCAACGGGAATCTTTTCTTTTGATTTTATTAATGAAAATACAATAGTTATTGTAGGAGGAGATTACACCATTGATACACTTAAAGTTGATAATGTTTTTATTACTAAAAATGGAGGAAGCTCTTGGCAAAAACCTGAAACTAGCACAGCAGGCTACCGTTCGTGCGTTGAATATATTAATAACAAAACCTTAATTGCCACAGGCACTTCCGGCACAGATATTAGCAGAGATGGAGGAAACAATTGGGAAACTTTAAGTTCAGAAGGTTTTCACATTGTACGTCAGGCCAGAAAGGGAAATCTGGTAATATTAGCAGGTACCAATGGAAAGATAGCGATTTATCTAAATTAATAAAAATATCTTTTAAAACTCTTAATCCTTTAAATTAAATCAATCCAAATAAATACATCTGCTTTAATCATTTCCAATAAGGCTTTTGAAGGGATTGCAATTTTAAAAAAAAATTATCCATAGGTGTTTATTTGAAAATTTTTTGTTTCTTGAACCTTTATTTCTTTTTATTCTTTAATTCAGAAACACCTGAATTTAAAAAATAATGTGATTAGTTAATCTTCATTAGACTTTACTGAAGATGATTTTTATAGTAATTTAAACAGAAGAGCTTTATTTGTTGGTTTATGGCAACTTTTTTTGGTTTTTGCGTCTATAAAAATAGTTAAGCCATGGTCCTGAAAATTAAAAGTTAAAAATGCTAAGATCAATTATAATTATTGTTGTAATCTTTTTTTTGTTCCAAGATTCTTATGCCCAACTAGGTGTTACGGGAGGATATACCGGAGTGCAACTTGTTGATGTCATGGTTGGCCAAGGCGTAATTGTAAGTAACATTACAGTTAATTGTCCTCAGAACGCAATGGGTTATTTTAATGGAACAAACTCAAATTTAGGACTTCCCTCCGGAGCTTTGTTAACTTCAGGTAGCGCTGCAGTGGCAGTTGGACCTGATAATTCCGTTAGTGCAGGAGCCTGTAATAATTCACCAGGGAATCCTGCTTTGAATTCTTTGGCCGGTGCCACAACATATGATGCCTGCACAATTGAGTTTGACATTATTCCCAGTTGTAATACAATAACAATTTCCTACATTTTTGGATCGGAGGAATATCCTGAGTTTGTCAATTCTGGTTATAATGATGCCTTTGCTTTTTTTATAAGTGGTCCAGGAATTACAGGAAATCAAAATATCGCCTTGATACCTGGAACAACAATTCCAGTTGCAATTGACAATGTTAATGGCGGATCGAACAATCAATACTATGTTAACAATACTAATGGTACCTCAATACAGTATGATGGTTTTACGACCCCTTTACAGGCAATTATAAATGTTACCCCTTGTCAAACATATCATTTAACTCTTACTATAGCAGATGCCGGAGATTGTATATACGATTCAGGAGTGTTTATGGAGGAAAACGGAATACAGTGTTTTTCTAACACAGTGGAGGTTACCGCACTAGTACCTAATGCCGTAGAAGACTGTTCCGATGGAGTTTACAGGTTTTGCAGAACAGGCAGTACTGCAAGTCCTCTTACCGTAAATTATACACTTTCAGGCTCAGCAACAAACAACGTTGATTACGCCAACCTTCCCGGAAGTATAACAATACCAGCTGGTCAGCTATGCATTGATCTTACTGTTACAGCATTGGCTGATGGTATTACTGAAGGGGTAGAGGATATATTGTTAATCTATCAGCCAACTGTCTGTCCAATTATGGATACCGCCATTATAACCATAACTGATCAAATTAATGTAAATGCAGGACCAGATGTTGTATTTTGTTCAGGTGAAACTATTACTATAGGAAATGCGCCAGTTCCAGGGTATACATATTCATGGCTGCCTGTTACTGGATTAACAGACCCTGCATCTTCCACTACCCAGCTTACCTTAACAAATGGCTCATCTTTACCCATAATCTCAAATTATGTTCTTTATGCCTCATATCAAGGTTGTACAATATCTGACACTATTGTAACTACTGTTAATTCCCTTCCAACTGTTGACTTTAATTACATTCCATCCTGTTCAAATAGTCCAACAGTGTTTACTGATGTATCCAACTCCAATTCTGGACAACCTATTTCCAGCTGGCTATGGGATTTTGGCGATGGATCACCTTTTAATACCAATCAAAATCCTTCTCATTCTTATATTTCTGATGGGACATACAATGTCACCTTAGTTGTTATTAACAGCAATGGCTGTGCGGATACTAGCGTACAGGCTTTAACTATAGACCCAAACCCAGTAGTTGATTTTAACAATACAAGTCAGTGTCAAGGAACAAGCATGCCTTTTAACGACAATAGCGTTGTTACTGCTCCTGGATTTATTACAAATTGGAATTGGAATTTTGGAGATGGTACTAATTCTTCTGGATCAAGTACATCGCACACATACACAACAGGAGGAATTTACAATGTCACATTAACCGTCACAACAAATACCGGCTGCCTTGATTCTATAACAAAACCAGTAACTGTCTTTTTTAATCCCTTGGTCGGTTTTACACATAATGATGTATGCCTTGGTAATCTTATGAACTTTATAGATACCTCCTCTGTTAATGCACCATCAACCATAAACTCTTACCTTTGGGCTTTTGGAGATGGAAGCTCTACCAGTAGCCTTGTAAATCCCTCACACAGTTATTCTAATCCAGGTGTCTATAACGTAACTCTTATAGCAACTACTGATTCTGGATGTTCCTATGTGGCTAATGTTCCTGTAAATGTTTATTCCCTGCCGGTTTCCTCATTCAATGCTAATGATGTTTGTGTAGGTGAGCCTGCTGTTTTTAATAATACTTCTTCTGGTTCAATAGTATCATGGTCCTGGAATTTTGGGGATGGATCTCCTTTAAACACTGCTGATGAAGATCCTGTTTATTCTTATTCAGCTGCAGGAATTTATTCTGTTACATTAATTACCTATTCTACTGGGGGTTGCTCTGACACTACTGTATCGTCAATTGAAATTTATCCTTCGCCTTCTTCTGATTTCAGTTTTGTGAACGAATGTTTCAATGAACCAATAAACTTCAGTGACCTTTCTCAAGGAAATATTAATAACTGGCAATGGGACTTTGGTGATTTTACAGGAACATCTAACGATCAAAACCCTTCTTATACCTATCCTAGTGCTGGAAATTACAATGTAACGCTTACTGTAACAACTGTTCAAGGTTGTTCCCATTCAATAGTACAAAATATAGAGGTTTATCCTTTACCCGTAGCTGGGTTTAATGTGTCTGATGTTTGTTTTGGTGATAACACAGTTTTTCAAAACTCCAGTTTTATTTCCTCCCCACATACTATTTCCACATTTCAATGGAATTTTGGTGATGCAAGTGCGAATAATAACTCTCAAAATCCGGTTTATCTCTTTTCTGCTCCTGGCGTTTATAATGTGCAATTACATATAACCTCAAATAATGGATGTCTGGATTCCTTGACTATTCCAGTAACCGTTAATCCAAACCCGGTGGTTGATTTTGGCCCTGATAGCTCAGGCTGCACTCCCTTATGTGTCAATTTTCAAGATTTTTCAGGCATTTTAAGTGGAACCAACCAAAGCTGGGATTGGGATTTTGGAGATGGAACATCAAGCGATCTGCAAAACCCTTCTCACTGTTTTATAAACAACACTGTTCATGGGCCTTTAATACATACAGTTACTCTAGAGGTAACCTCAAATCAGGGATGCAGCACCAGGGAAATAAAAAATGATTATATTACTGTTAACCCTTTGCCAATTGCAGACTTTGATTATTCCCCAGAGAAAACTACGATAGAGAATCCTATACTTTACTTTCAAAACCAATCAGAGGGTTCAAATTCTTGGCATTGGGATTTTGGTGATGATTTAGGAAAGGAATCAAATTTGGAAAACCCTTACTATGCATTTGCAGACACTGGTTACTTTGAAGTTACACTAATTGCTGAAAACTCTTATTCCTGTTCAGACACCATAAAAAAATCAATTTTGATAGGCCCTAACTGGGCAATATATATACCTAATGCCTTTACACCAAATGATGATGGAATAAATGATTCCTTTTTTGCCAAAGGATATGGTATCATTGAGTTTGAAATGTTAATATTCAATCGTTGGGGTGAATCAATTTTCACTACCACTAATATCGACATTGGATGGGATGGAACTTATAAAGGAAACGGTAAAATATCTCAGCAGGAAGTTTATATTTATGTCATTAAAGTTAAAGATATATTTGAGAAAGTACACACTTATACTGGAAGTGTTACTTTAATTAGATAGTTTAAACTAGCAAGGAGTATTATATATTCATTCCAGTGTCTTATTTAAAACAAAAAAGTACCTTTGTGAAGAGATCCTAAAGTTCTTTTCAATAATTTTCCATTAAATGCATTCTCTTGCATAATTAATACAAAAAGGCATAGATTTTTTGGGATTTTAAATTAAACCATAAGGATAAACTTTTATTGTAAAATCTGCTTATACTATAAACTAAAATGGGAATTTTTAATAATCTATTCAGTAGTAAAAATGATTCTTCAGACAACGAAAATGATAAAATACAGTGGAATGAACTTGTAAGCACTGAAACGTTGGATGAGATAGTTGAAGTTTCACAAAAACAAACAGTAGCTATTTTCAAGCATTCTACAAGGTGCATAATCAGCAGTAGGGTTTTAAAAAGATTCGAACAAAATTATGATCTAAATAACCAAGTAAAAATGTACTTCCTGGATTTATTAAAACATAGAGATATTTCAAATCAAATAGCTTCCAGGTTCATGGTTCATCATGAAAGCCCTCAGTTGATTGTTATAAAAAAGGGGAAGGTGATTTACCATGCCTCACATAATGAAATTCAAACTGAAAAGTTAAGTGAAATAATTGCTAAATTAGGCTAATTTTATTGCTGAAGTTCATAGATCCAAAGTAACTTAAAATATTTCCATTCTTTAGTTTTATATACTTGTTGTAATAAATTTCGATCAGCCTTAATATCCATCCTTCAATATTTAATATACCTTTTCAGGGGTTAAACAATTTTTGTTTATAGTGTATGAGTATGCATTTATTATTTATTATTTCTTATTTCTTATTTCTTAAATTACATTAAATAAAAATCTTCAGGCTCCAGAGGTTTTGGGACATCTTTTTCATTTAACAACTGTTTTATGTTTATTTCAATTGTCCTAGCAATTGCAGTTACAGGAATATCACTTGGACGGTTGCGAAATGGATCTTGTAAGTGCCTTGCCGTTTTTTCTAATAAGAAAAACACCATAGATAATAACACCAATAAAGGAATTTCATAATAAATGGGTATGTCTGATAAGGCCATGGACAACACAATAACAAACAAATAAATAGTAAAATGCAAAAAGAGTCTATAGGTTGTAGGAAACACTGTACTGTTAATTCTTTCGGCCCTTCCCATTGAATCAACAAGTCGTTTTAAAGTATTATCTAATTGTAAATGGGTAAAACCATCAATTTCATTGTTTTTTTTTAATTCTCTTATTTGTAGTCCGTTCATTTGAATAATACCAAGCGGTTTATTATGATGGTTAACAAGATTTTGCAAATCACTATTTGATAAAAAAGGTTTTAAATTGGCTAGTGGATCTAATCCTCTCAATGCTTGTCCTAAAGAATAACACCAGGCAATTTGGCGAAATCCCATGATTTTAATCTTGTTTTCTATGTTATCTAAAATTAAAAATGTTTGAAGTTGTATAATGAATGTTCGAGAATCATTTACTATTGCTCCCCAAACCTTTCTTGCTTCCCACCACCTGTCATAGGATTGACTCATTTTAAATGACAATAAAATAGAAATAGCTGTGCCTAAAAACACAGGCATTGATAATTCAATCTCTGGTATAAAAACATTGAGCCTTACTTTTAAAAATTGTATAAAAAGCCCTATTAAAATAACATAAAGTATTTCAAACCTTACTTTTTTAAATATATAGGATAGAGGAACTATTCTGTCTATTAGCATAATATAAATTGAGCTTTTATATCTAGGTCCTTTTTCTCGTATAGTTGAGAACGAAAACTTTTTCCAATCATAAATTTAACATTTATTTTAGCCTGAATTTTCAAATAAAAATTAATAAATATGAATATAACTGTTATTAATTAATTATAAAAATCATCTCAGAGACCACTTATAAAAATATTTAGCCTTTCATACTTTTTTAGATTAGAAAATGTTTTTTACAGCTACCTTGGTTTATATTAAAAATTAAACTTCGACTATGAGAAAAATTACTAATTTATTAATGATTCCAGTTTTTTTTAGTGGAATTTTCACTCTGAATGCACAGCAAGTGCAAGAAAAATGTGCGACAATGCATCTTTATGAAAAGCATTTAAATGAAAATCCACAAATGAAGAAAAAAATCAATACCCTTCCAGGTACTTCAAGATGGATTTCCAACACTTCAAATATTGAAATTAAAGGTAGAATGATAACGATTCCTGTCGTTGTTCATGTTCTTTATCATCCTGATTCTTCCAACCAAAACATTCTGGATGCTGTAATTCAATCGCAAATTGATGTGCTTAATGAGGATTTCAGGAGAACCAATGCAGATACAAGTGACACGCGACAAGTTTTCCATAAATATGCAGCAGATGCGGGTGTGCAATTCCAACTTGCAAGCGTTGACCCTAATGGATCCCCTACAACAGGTATCACTCGTACTTCAACGACTTCCAGTTTTAGCCCACTCGGAGGCATGGACAGAATGAAATCAAGCACAACAGGAGGAAAGGATCCCTGGCCCTCTGATAAATACTTAAATATTTGGGTTTGTGATATGAGTTTCTTTGGTTTTGTTTTTGTTCTTGGGTATGCTCAGTTTCCAGGGGACGATCCATTAACAGATGGGGTGGTAATACAATATCAGCATTTTGGCCGTACAAACAATCCAAATGCTGCACCTGCAAACATTGGAAGAACAGCAACCCATGAAGTTGGCCACTGGATGGGTCTTTACCATATTTGGGGTGATGACAATGGAACATGCACTGGGTCCGACTCAATTGCAGATACTCCTAACCAAGGAAATAATTCAAATTCGGATTGCGATAAAACAATAAATAGTTGTATGGACTCTCCTTTTGACTATCCAGATATGGTGGAAAACTATATGGATTATTCTTCAGACAACTGCATGAATATATTTACAAAAGGACAATCTCAGAGAATGTGGGGGGTACTGGAAACTTATCGTCAGACTTTGTTTACATCAAATGGCTGTGGGAGCGAAGATATCCAAATCCTTCCATTACTAAATTCAATGACATGTTTGGGTTCATGTGATGGTTCAATTAATTTGCAGCTATTCTCAGGAACTCCTCCTTATGATATTAGCTGGTCAAACGGTGAAACAACACCTTCCATAAACAATCTTTGTGCTGGTACCTATACTGCAAATATTACAGATGCTACAAGCGCAACTGCAGTTGTAGAATTTACCCTTTTTAACCCAGACACACTCCTATTGATTGGTCATACAATACAAAATAGTAGTTGTTACAATTGCAACGATGGCTCTATTTCAGTTGTTCCGCATGGAGGAATTGGAAACTACACCTATTCATGGAATACAAGTCCTGTTCAAACAACACAAACGGCCAGTAATCTTTCTCCTGGAATATATACTGTTGTAGTTTCTGATGGATGTCAAACAGTAACTTATACTGATTCTGTAAATGACCCCTTTGTCGGGATTTCTGTTTATAATCAATTGGAAAAAAGTCTTTCAATTTATCCCAATCCAGTGTCAAATTTTTTAAATATTGAATATAGTTCTGACATAAAGGATTTGAAAATAGAAATGTGGAATGTATCAGGTGAATTGATCAGGAATATTGAAAATAGCGGAAATGGTATAATTTCTTTTGATATAAGTGAATTTCCTGTAGGCATTTACTTTTTAAAAATTAGCAGTGGGGGGGCTTTTGTTGCAAAAAAGATTTCTTTAATCAAATAAACCAAAGGTAGCTTACTATTCACAAGCCGTAAAGTTTTACTTGAAACTCTATGGCTTGTGTTGTAATTATGACTATACACTGAGACAAAAAAATTATAATGAATGAACAGGAGCAGAAGGTGGTATTCATTTTGAACTTATTTTGATTATAATGACTTTGTTTATAGTACTTTATGAATAATATCAAAAAAAATTACAATTAAAACAGTTCCGAACATTTTATTTTGTGTTTATTTGTTTATCAAATTAAACTAAAGTATATGAAAAAAGCACTCTTTACCTTTTTCACAACAGTTATTCTATTTGCTGGTAATGCTTCAGCAACTATGGCTGATTTATTTAATATCGATGAGGAAATGTTCTACAATGAAATTTCCTCACTTACCTCATTAGATGAGTACGTTTCTCAAAATCAAGGGGTTACATTATCAACAATAGATGTAGCATCTTTTGTAAACATTGATTTGATAAAAGGCTCTATGAGTGTTTTGAATGTATTGGATGAACCTCCTTTAGGTATTTCTTCTTTTATATGGGGATGCTGTCTGGGATTTCCAGGAATAGCAATAGTATATTTTATTACTGAAGATTCGGAAGAAACTATGAAAGCATTAAAAGGATGTATAGTTTCAAGTATTGCAGGCGGGGTATTATACGTTGTATATGTCGCATTTTTAATTTCTTTATATGGTTATTGAGTTTTTTAGAGTTTTGTTTTTATTATTGTTAACACTAAAGGCCGCATTAGCGGCCTTTAGTGTTGTTTGTATATTCATTTTTTAACCTGTTAAGACTTAAACAAATGAGATTTTCTGTTTTCTTTATTAGTCTTGTTTTTTCAATTACTTATTCATCTGCCCAAAATTACTCAAGAATTCGTGCAGATTATACAATTAAAGAAAAGGCAGAATCCTATTCTTCTCTTTCAAAAGGAACTGCCTATTATGACAAGTTCAATAAAAAGTTAGTTTATGACACATCATTTCCAGAAAAAGAAATATGGGTGCTGAAAGATACCTCAGTGATTAAGTTAATAGAAGGAAAGGTGGCTGAAAGAATAGTTGCACCAGCCATACCTGAATTTTCAATATACCATATTGCCTTAAATGGAAACCTTTTGAATTATGGTCTTAAAGACTCTTATTACAAACTGCATAAAGTAGAAAAGGAAGGCGACTTAATTATTGCCACCTGGAAACCAGATGAAAAATTAAGTAATATTATGGGAAATGTGATAATATCCTCTAAAAATAAAATACTTCAAGCAATAATAATTTACAATACAAAAGGAGAAATTATTAGCAAGCAGAACTATAAATCACATATTAACATAAATGGACTTATTTTCCCTACCGAAATAATTGAAGTTGTTTATACTCCTGAAGGAAATAAATATAAACAAACACTCTATACAAATATAAAGGTGAATGAATTGATAAATGAAAAAATGTACAATTATCCAGTTACTTTTTGACTTTAATAAAATTCTTTTTTTAGGCAATTAAAATCTGAAAACAAACCATTTTTAAACAAGCACAATGTATCCCCCCGACCAACTGCATCTTGCCTAACCCTACCATTTTCCTGAGTTTTGCCAAAAAATAAATCATGAGCGAAAATAGAAAAATGTTAAACC
>JALYPI010000223.1 GCA_030856445.1 Bacteroidota bacterium | reverse complement strand
CTGTAAACTTCATCAGCGAATAAATAAAGGTCATGTTTTTTTACTAAATCCCTTAATGCTTCCAATTCTTGTTTAGTATAAAGATAACCCGTTGGATTTCCAGGGTTACATATCATTATGCCCTTTGTTTTTGGAGTAATAAGTTTTTCAAATTCACTTATTGGAGGAAGTGCAAATCCATCCTTAATACTCGCAGTTATTGGAACGATATTAATTCCTGCTGCACATCCAAAACCATTGTAGTTAGCATAAAAAGGTTCTGGAACTATTATCTCATCCTCAGGGTTTAAACAAGTCATAAAGCCAATTTGTATGGCCTCTGACCCTCCGTTTGTAATGATTATATCGTTGAGAGTTATCTCTATCCCTAGTTTTTTATAATATCTTGCAAGTCCTTCTCTATAACTTTCAAATCCAGCAGAATGACTATATTCAATTACGTTAAGGTCAATTTCTTTAAAGGCCTTTAATACATTTTGTGGTGTTTCTATATCAGGCTGACCTATGTTAAGATGATAAATAATTCTTCCTTTTTTTTTTGCTTGTTCAGCAAAAGGTACAAGTTTTCTGATTGGAGAGGCAGGCATTTTATCGCCCATTAATGATAGTTGTGGCATATACAAATGAATTAAACGGGTGCTAAGATAAGTATTTTAATAATTTCTCAGGAAAGTAAACAAGGAAAAAAAGTAATAGAAGGGGAGAGGGGGGTGTTTTTTTATTTATTGTCAACTGTTCCTTTAAACCTGACAATATGTGGTGAATTTAAAGAATTGGAATATATTTCCAAAGTTCTGTCCTGATAGCCTATTTTATTTTTTGTGTCAAAACTAACAGTTATTTCTGCTGCTTTTGTTGGATCTATAGGATATTTTGGGAATTCAAAAGCAGTGCAACTGCAGGCAACCTTAATGTTGTTTATTATAAGTGGGTCGTTGCCAATATTGGTAAAAGTATATTTAAATTCTACAATTTCACCTTCTTTAACTTTCCCAAACTTATGTACTTTTTTATCAAATTTAAAATCGGCCTTACCTGTTTGAGAAAAACAGGTAAAAGCCGATAATAAAATTGCAATCACACAAAAAAGCGAAAAATATTTATTCATATTATTGTTTCTCAAGCGGAGCTCCAACAGGAGTTACCTTGCCTGGAAATGTCTCTTCAGCTGCTACTGCTTCAACATTACCTTTAATAGTTAATGTTTTAGATGGATCGTTTTTAGCATTAGAGGTAATAGTAACTGTTTTGTTAATTGCACCAACTCTTTTGGTATCATAATTAACTTTAATAGAAGCAGTTTCTCCTGGCTTAATTGGCTCTTTTGGCCATTCAGGAACAGTACATCCGCAACTTCCTCTTGCCATAGATATAATTAAAGGCTCTTTACCTGTGTTTTTGAATTTAAATTCACAAGTTCCATTTGCATTTTGCTTAATGTTGCCATAGTCATGTACATCCTTTTCAAAAGTAATTTCAGCTAGGCTTGGCTTAGGATCAATTCCCGTAGTGATTTCCTGAGCCTTTACTGTAGTGAAAAAGGTGGCTACAACAACTCCGATGGCTAATAATGATTTTTTCATAATTTAATTTATCTGAGTTTGATTATTTACTTATATTAATACAAAACTATTAAAAATTTAAATCTCTTAATAAGATTTAACATTTCATTAACAAATGATGATTTACATATTTGAAAGATAGTTATAACGCTATGATTTTTAATATTATTTTGCGCTGTTTTAATTTTAAAAAAAATATTAATTTCAAAATCACTAATTTTGCCGCCTTATAAAATTAAACTCAGAGAGAGATGGAAATAGCATCAAAATATGATCCTGCATTAACAGAAGACAAATGGTATAAACATTGGATGGAGCAAGGTTTTTTTAATTCTGTGCCTGATGAGAGAGAACCCTATACCATAGTTATCCCACCTCCTAATGTTACAGGAGTTCTTCATATGGGGCATATGCTAAACAATACTATTCAGGATGTTTTGGTAAGAAGGGCCCGGCTACAAGGTAAAAATGCTTGTTGGGTACCAGGAACAGACCATGCTTCTATTGCCACAGAGGCCAAAGTAGTGGCAATGCTTAAGGAAAAGGGGATTAATAAATCAGACATATCTAGAGAAGAGTTTTTAAAATATGCTCATGAGTGGAAAGATAAGTATGGGGGAATAATTCTTGATCAATTAAAAAAAATAGGGGCATCCTGTGACTGGAGTCGTACTCGTTTTACAATGGAAGATGACCTTTCCGATGCCGTTATTACTGTTTTTATTGATTTATATAATAAAGGGTTTATATACAGAGGGGTAAGAATGGTAAATTGGGATCCTTCAGGGAAAACTGCTGTTTCTGATGAAGAAGTAATTCACAAGGAGGTTAATTCACAATTATATTATGTAAGATATAAGATTCAAGAATCTGATGAATGGATTACCATTGCTACTACCAGACCTGAAACTATTCTTGGTGATACTGCAGTTTGTGTTCATCCTGAAGATCCACGATATAAACATTTAAAAGGAAAAAATGTTATAATTCCCATAGTTGAAAGAGTTGTACCTATAATTTTTGATGATTATATTGATATTGAATTTGGAACCGGTGCTTTAAAAGTTACTCCCGCTCATGATATAAATGATTATAATTTGGGAGTAAAGCATAAATTAGAGGTGATTGACACCATTAATCCTGATGGAACAATGAGTGAAGAAGCTGGATTTTATGTTGGGGAAGACCGGTTTGCGGTTAGAAAAAAAATAGCAAGGGATCTTGAGCAATCTGGTTATTTGATTAAGGTTGAAGAAATCAAGAATAAGGTTGGTTATTCAGAAAGAACTAATGCTGTAATAGAACCAAAATTATCAATGCAATGGTTTTTGAAAATGAATAACCTATCAGAGCCTGCCCTAGAAAATGTTATGAATGACAATATTAAACTGGTTCCCGAGAAGTTTAAAAATACTTACAGGAACTGGATGGAAAATGTGCATGACTGGTGTATTTCAAGACAACTGTGGTGGGGCCAGCAAATTCCGGCTTGGTATAATGAAACTGGAGATGTTGTAGTTGCAAAAACAAAGTGGGAAGCTATAAATTTGTTTAATGAAAAATTTCCAGAAACTAATATTGAAAAAATCAAGCAGGATGAAGATGTATTGGATACCTGGTTTTCCTCCTGGTTATGGCCAATCTCTGTTTTTGATGGATTTAAAGATCCTGAGAATAAGGATATAAAATATTATTACCCAACCAACGATTTGGTTACAGGGCCAGATATTCTTTTTTTCTGGGTTGCTCGTATGATTATGGCTGGATATGAATTTCGAGGTGAAAAGCCTTTTAGTAATGTATATTTAACCGGAATAGTTAGGGATAAGCAGGGAAGAAAAATGTCTAAACAATTAGGTAATTCACCTGAGCCACTTGATTTAATTAAAAACTTTGGAGCGGATGGAGTAAGAGTAGGAATGCTACTTAGTGCACCTGCAGGAAATGATTTGCTTTTTGATGAATCACTCTGTGAGCAAGGAAGAAACTTCAGTAATAAAATTTGGAATGCATTCAGACTTGTAAAAGGCTGGCAGGTTTCTGATGAATTAGAGCAACCCTATGTAAATCAAATTGCCGTTACCTGGTTTAATACTAAATTTAATGAAGAATTAAAGACCATTAATGACCATTACAGTAAATACAGGATTTCAGATGCTTTAATGGGAACTTATAAATTAATGTGGGATGATTTCTGTGCCTGGTATCTTGAGATAATCAAACCTGCATATGAACAACCTATTGACCGTAAAACCATTGAGCAAACTACTGAATTTCTTGAAAATCTATTAAGATTATTACATCCGTTTATGCCTTTTATTACAGAGGAAATATGGCATTGCATGGAAGAAAGAACGGAAAAAGATTGCCTAATTGTTTCAAAATGGCCTGATGTAAATGAAAAAATTGATGAAGA
>JALYPI010000262.1 GCA_030856445.1 Bacteroidota bacterium | reverse complement strand
TTCAGCAGAAATAAAATTTAATCCGCCAAATGATTTAATATTTTCTAAAGAAGTTGTAATTTTCATCCCGCCAAGAATTGTTTTCACCAAAATAGGTGAAAATAATTGAAATGGGAAAGTCTTTAAAGCATTAGTTTTATTGACTTCCCATTTTTTTTTAGAATTCAACTTGCGGATTTAAGGTAAAGTATGATTTCCCTGATTTTATTTGTGTCGCTACAAATTTCGATGTTGGTTTTTCATCTTTTACTATTTCAATAATTGCGTCAATTCCTAAGTCGTTATTTGTGTCAATTTCTTGAAAAATACAATTATGATGGTCTACTATTGAACGTATATATCCAACTCCAACTTTCGCTATAGAATTTGTCGTAAGGTATTTTAACTGTTTCACTTTCCGTTTTTAAGGTTATGCATAACTAAAACATCCATGAACAAACTTAATGTTTATTTTAATTTCTCTGAATGCTAATGGTATAAATATTATAAAATATAAAGCAGAAACGTATGAGGTGGTGGAAATGCCTCTTTTACTTTTGCAATGTGCGAAGGGTCTTTGTGTGAAGGGCAAAAGTAAATGTGGCATTGTGTGCAATGGCTTAAATTAAATTAAAAAAAGAATTCTATGATTAAAACAAACATTTTTGCAAATATTTTTCACTTCCGCCTCCCTCTGGTCGTTGGATCATTTTAAAAGCAAATGCAAAGCGCGTGAGAGGAAAAATAAAAAAATACAGGTGGATAGGCAGAGGGCGGTGCGGCTTGTTAGACAAGGCTTTGGCGAACTTTGCCCCTGGGCTTGCTTATAACGTTTTCTGCATACCCGCTGGTGGCGGTTACAGCACCGGACCAAAAACCGCGGGCAGAAAGTTAATAGAAATCAAAGGCTTTGCAATAGAGCACCAAGACCGCCACTTGAGGGTATGCAGTGTTATCAATTGGCCTTCTTCCCTATCTTGAAAGCAATGTCTAGGTTAATCATCCAAAAATCCTTAGAAATAACACTTAATAGAATGCGCGAGAGTTTTAATATTTTTACTTATTGGAACTTTTATCATCAGCAAGAACCGGATAAAAAAATTAAAGCGAGAGCTACTTTCCAAGTTAGCAGAAACGTTAATAAAATATTTTTGCAAGCGCAGTTTCCTTTCAAATTTTTCTGCTGAAAAAGGCTTGTTGATAACTTGTATATACACGTATAAACTTAGTACTTTTAATTGTTATTCTAACTGTTTTAATTAACATAAATTAGCCCATATGAGCGTTTTAATATTACTGAATGAGAATTAAGTTCCAATAATGGATAAAGCAATGAAATAGAATAGTTTTTTCGAATAAAGTAAGTTATTAATTTTTGTCCATATATAGATTCTTTAGTGAATTTCCTAAAACGGTTTTTTAATATCTTTTCTGTTTGTACTTGTCATAATTAATTATTTTTAAGGTTATTCAAATAATTCTCTATCGATTTAAAACTATAAAAGACTGGTCTGCTATCTGTAGAAATCAGTTGCATTGATTTTCGAAGATAATATAGGCTTGTTTTGCCTTTTTGCAATAGCCTCATAGCAACTTCCTCCGGGACCCAGTCAGAGAGTACGGATTGAGGTTCGGGAGGTTTTTGAAGGAGAATTTTAATTTCAGAGATATCAGCATTTAATTGCTGAATAAGTGCCAGAGTAGCTGGATCAAGTTGAAGATAATTAGCCATAGTTGAATTTTTTTTATGGCTAATTTCCGAATACTTATTTTTTCATTATGGACCGAAAAGTGACATAAGCAGAATTTTGATAATCAAGTAGCTTTTCTTTAAACATTTCGTCTGAAACAATATTAGGGAAAGCTGTTTGATTTCCTAAGCATTTAATTACCATTTTATTCTGGTATTGCTTCAGATTGTAATAGGTCCCTTTAAGATTATTCCTTTCATCAAATTCTTCAGTTTTCCACAAATTTTTATAGGGAAAGATCAGCCTGCATAATTCATACAGATGATGATATTGCTTCTTTTCTGTAAAAAAGTATGCATGGTCAATTAAAACTTGTCTTAAAAACTTTTTGGTTTTCCCCAATAAAATTTGTTGAGGAAGTTTCTTCGCACTCTTACTTTCACCAGTTACGCATTCAAGGATTTTATAGCTGTTTTGAAAACAGATAGTTACAAGACTTTCGGCATCTGTTATATTTTGAGGAGGATTTTCCTTCCTCCTTGAAATGTCGTATGCCTGATTATGTAAAATATTTGTATGCAAACCCTCTTTCCTTTTTTCGCTCACAAGATTATAGGATAATAAAATTTGATTTAAACCATTAAAGTAAATATGATCCTTAATTTTGGTGAGACTATCATAAGGATAAATTATTAACTCATTTGAAGAATTTATTTTTACTATTTGTTCTTTAATTAGATCAATATCAACAAACCATTTTAGAGCTTCTCTCTGGATACCTAAATATTTAAATCGATCTATTATTTCTTTTGAAGGAAAGAAAATGAAATGCTTATAGATGGGTAATAATTCATTTAAAAACTCAAGTTTATCCTTGTTTTTCAGCTCTTCAAATTCATTAGAAAATAATGTTTTAGTATAGCTCTCCCTGTTTTTATTACATTCAATTATAGATTCATTGAATTTATCAATATTTGGTTGTATTATTTTTAGAATCAATTGGTAACTGTTTTTCCTTGATTCGGGTTCATCTATTTTACTAGATATGCAGCTTTCTTTAATAGAATTAAGAATAAAATTATCTTCCATAGTATTAGTTTGAAGAGTTATTTAATATTTGTTTAAGATAATTTTCAAATTGTTTTTTAGCTGCCAATAGACTTTTTTCTGAAACATTATAGTAAACATTATCAATATCATTGTTGAGACTGTGCCCCATCATAGTTTTAACTACTGCAATTTCGTTAATTCCAGCCTCTGATAACAATTGCCTGAAAGAATGACGAGCAATATGCATTGTTAGATTAATATTTATACCCGCTCTTTCAGCTATTATTTTTAATCTTAAATTTAATTGCTGGTTTGACATTCGCGGAATTAAACCACCAGACCTAATAACATCAGGAGCCTCTTTGTATTTTTCTATGATTTCCTTGGCATATGATACAAGAAACTGTTTAGTATCTATGTCTGTCTTTACTCTGGGTAAATTTAAAAATATTTCTTCATCTTGCCATTCTTGAAGTTGACTTCTTTTTAAAACCATTGCATCCTTATAAGCTAAACCAGTATAAAGACTAAATAGGAATATGTCCCTAACTTTTTCTAAGTTGCTTTGATCTTGTAAGTTTACCTGGTATAATAATTGAATATCTCTTGAATTAAGCTTATCCTTCTTAGGAGATTTATTTTTAAGCTTTAATGTTTTAAATGGATTCCTGGAAATTAGCTCTTCGTTATAAGCCCTGTCTAATATTGTTCTTAAACGCTTGATATTTGCAGAAGCAGATACCTCTGTCATACCTGTTTTATTGATTTTAGGATAGGTTGATAAAAGATAGTCCCAGAAGCTGTTTACAAGTGCAATATTTAAATCTGAAAGCTTTAACTTCTCCTTATTCTCGAAAACTAAATATCTATCCAGATGCCTGATTGCTTTTTGGTAATTTTTTTTAGTACCCGAAGATAAATTATAGTTTGGAATTACAGAAGAATTGTAATATTTCCAGCAATAATTTAATATTGTTTCATGCTTCTCTTGGTTCATCTGCAGAAGTTCATTGCGTAAATCATTTGAAGTTACAGCTAAAGGAGATTCTGCGTATTTTAAAAGTATTTCTTTAAACTTTGATTCCAGCTTTTGTAGCTTTTCATTTACAGGATTGTTTCTTTCATCAAACCTCATTGTAAATGAATTCCATTTTAATAGCTCATTATCATTAAACTCCAAAAGTAATTTTGCTTCAGCTTTTTTTCTATTCCAGATAATTCTCATATACATTGGAATTTTGTTGTCTCTTTTACTTATTTTTTTCCTGTTAGGAAAAAACACTAAACTTCCTGTTGCCATTTTTTTAATTTAAATTGAGTTAAACA
>JALYPI010000154.1 GCA_030856445.1 Bacteroidota bacterium | reverse complement strand
ATGGAATACTTATTACAGCGGATGGCGGAGGAAATAATAGCTCAAGAAGTAGATTATGGAAAATAGAGCTACAACTATTGGCAAATGAAATTGGTAAAGAGATAAGTGTAAGTCATTTTCCGCCAGGCACAAGCAAATGGAATAAAATAGAACATCGGTTGTTCTCGCACATTACAATGAATTGGCGCGCGAGACCATTAACAAACATACAATTAGTTGTGGATTTAATAGCATCAACGAAAACATCAAAAGGCTTAAAAGTGAAATCAAAATTAGATAATGCGGTGTATGAAAAGGGGATTAAAATATCAGATGAAAAGTTGGGTGAAAATAATATCAAAAAAAACGAATTTCATGGTGAATGGAATTATATGATAAAGCCAAATATTGTAAATGTTATTTCGTAACAGATACTATCCATACATTATCTCATTGAAAAGCCATAAAAATGAAAAAAAAATATATACAGGGCACGTCACACTTTTAAAAATGGGTCATATAAGATAACAACCTATTTAATTTTTATTTGCAAAAGCTGAATGCTCTAAAAATATTTTTAGAGCATTCAGCTTTTTAGAGCAACAAAAACCTATTAAAAAATACAATTAAATTTCACCTGCTTTTGGGTAGTTTTTAACTACGTCTAGAGCAGGGAATTAAAGGCTCCTGCCTCTCTCCTCCCACAGTCTTCGACAAGCTCTGACTGACTATTGCTTGGTTGGTTACTTTCAAATAAACATAATACTTATCAAAATTTCAGAAGAAAAAGTACAATTCTTTATTTAAATATATTCTAAGTCATGTTATTGAAAGAAAAAATTAATAAATTTGTGTTAAAATCCTCATTTCAATGTCCTTTAGAACTAAAGCAAGCATTTATTTATCCCTACTAATCTCAATTATACTCTTCCAAGTTAGTTGTACTCCTCCAAGGTCTTTTATACAATCAGGAAAAGTTACACCTCATAAGCAATTTAAGGCAGGAATAGATCTAGCAGCGAATGTTCCAACACATGTTGTTAAATCCGCTTACAAAAACACTTCGGCAATTGTAGGCCCTTTAATCAATAAAGACACTATTTTTTTAAATGACCAACTCATAAAATTAAATGAAACCGCATTAGCTTATGCTGTTGAACCATTAGGTTTTGGATATAATTACTACTTAAGATATGGAGTATTTAAAAGATTTGATCTTGGGTACAGGTACGCTTCTGGCACACATGCATTTGATGGGATGTTTCAGTTTTTAGGTTCAACAGGAACTATTGACAATCCTGGAGAAAAAGGAAATCATGGCAGTATTGGTATTCAGTATTCTTCAAAAAAATATGAACTCCCTAGCTGGAGCGGATTAGATAAAGTACAAAAGATTATCGGGTTTGAAATGCAGCGAAAAGATTTAATGGTACCTCTTGTTTTCAGTATTCCTTTTGGAGAAGAAGAAACCTATGGAAACTTTTCTTTTGGATTAGTTTATTCTCACACCTTTCTTGAATATGGTTTTGATAGTAGCAGAATTTATGATACTTTAAAATCTAAGTCACCCACTATAATAGAATCAATACAGGATAAAAGAAATTTTTCATCTTTTGGTGCTTTTTTTAATTTTAAAATTGGATATAAATACGCTTACTTTCTTCCTGCTTTTGCTATGTATTACCAGAATTACGGAAGTTTTATATTAATTGATAAGAGTACTACCAAATTCAGTGGTTTTACCTTTGTGCCTTCAATTGGATTACAGCTTAATCCTTCTCAGATGGCAAAAAGTATCAGAAGAAAAAAATAGCATAATTCTCCCTTTATACAAGGCATTTCTATGAAGCAAAAATTGATCTCGTTTATTTTAGTTGCATTGTTTTCATTAAACGCAATAGCTCAAATAAAGGACAATTCCCCAAGGCTTAGTAAACAATATTTCAAATCAGGGTTTACTGACATTAAGGATATAGCAATAGCCCCTATTTCCATGACAAAGACACAGTGGTTAACTTTTTGGGCTGTAGCAGGCACTGGTTATTTCATTTATACTCAGGATTTAAAAATCCAGCAATTCTCACAATTAAAGCGGGGTTCTACATCCGATGCCATATCAAAATATGGATTAGAACCTTTGGGCAGCGGATTTTATACCGTGGCATTAATTGGTGCATTTTATTTACACGGCACACTTGCAAAAAACGACAGGACAAAACGCGTTGCCCTTCTTGGGGCTAAAACACTTGTAGTCATTGCTCCATTTATTGTTTTATCCAAGGCTGCTTTTTACAGGGACAGGCCCTATTATTCTGAAAACCCCGATCCGGGAAATTGGCAAGGAATTGGTGTTGGCTTAAACAGTAACAGTAATCTAAAGGACTTTAATTTTGATACTTCTTTCCCATCTGGCCATACAACAGCAGCTTTTGCACTTGCCACAATAATAGCATCTGAATACAAAGATAAGCCTTTAATACCCATCGTAGCTTATTCTTTAGCAACATTAACGGGTATTTCAAGGATACATGATAATAAACATTGGGGAAGCGATGTATTTGCAGGGGCTATATTTGGATATGCATTGGCCAAGGTAATTTACAACCAAAACAATGCTGGTTTTAGCTTAGCACCCTATAAAACAAAAAACGAAACTGGTTTTTATTTATCAGTGCCAATAAGACCACGTTCCTAATCGAGAAATGCAAGGTTAAAAGTTGAACAACAAAAAAAATTGCTTGCCCACAGCAGAACTCTTGTTTTTTATTGTTAAAATTTTGCTAATAAAGCTGTTCAACCTTTATAAGAGAAAAACATATAGTATTTAGATTTAAGCAAACCTAAGTACAGCTGAAATTGGGCTATTCGCCTCTGGCATTTCTTCTTTTGATAAAGCATAAACCTCAGCTCCATTTATAAAACTCTGAACGGCAGCCTCATTAATAAGACAACTATCTCCTTCCTGAAAAGTATCATGTATTTCCAGATTGTTGTTTTGAAGATCGAATTTGCCCCATATATTAGCATCTTTTTCAATGAAAAGTTGATTTACCTGTTTGTAATACGCAGCAGGTATAATTCTCTCCGGACTCGAAGTAACAAGTGAGGCATTAAAATTTTCTTTGTAATTCAGAATGGCTTTTTCTCTATTTCTTCGAAGTTCAGGCTCAACTACCTGCCATGCTTTTTCATGTATTTCATTAACATTAACATATTCGGGATTACCAAAAACTGCATTTTCTGTTATGTGATTATAATTGGAAACACCTTTATAGATTGGAACAAGGTAATCTACAGCCGCCAATACCATAGGAGTATGATCACCTTTTATTAACTTCATAATGCCTTCATCAACTACATTTAAATATCTTGCCACATCCGTTTTTTGAGTATCCTTCCCTCCTCCATGTCCATGAAACATTGCATTTGCTTGTCCTCCTTGGCCTGAATGGTGTTGAAGAGTACCTGAAGATGGGTCATCATACATTAAAGCTTCCTCCATACCCTGTGGAACCAGGTCTTCAAGCTCTACTTCAGTAATAGAATGTTTTGTTGCAGTATACAATTTAACCTGATCTTTGCTAAAAGCCAAAAGATAAAAAATACCATCATCGAAAATGATAGGAAACAAAGGCTTAAGATGAAATTTATTTGAGATGATATCGAACGAAGTAAATTCAATAGGCAATTCATAATGCTTAAAAAAATTATCAGAAATAAAAACAGCCAAGCCTTTTGATTGCTTACGCCAAAAACCAGAATTTTTTATAAGTTCTTTTGCAGGTTTAAGCATATTCTCTACCTTATCTTTTTTTACCCCTTTTTCGATAAGTTGACCTTCCATTTTTTGAATAGTGCTTTTAAAGTTAATTAGATCTTCACCTTCAAAAGTTTCTTTTCCAAAAAAATGAGTGGGTAAATAAATAGAAACACAGTTATCAGATTGAATTTCAGATAGTTTTTTAATTTCTTCACTATTAATCATTTCCATAATCTTTCTATTTTAAGGTATATTACTTATTTCTGGATATTGAGACATTCTATAATTGAATTTACTATTTTTTTAGCAAAAATCAAAATGCCAGAAAATCAAAAAAAAGAGAGGCTGTCTCTTTCGGGACAGCCTCTCTTTTAACCTAAAAATATTAAAGCTTATTTAATTAATTCACTAATAATCCTCTCAATTGAATACCCTTCTGCTTCTGCTTTATAATTTCTTACAATTCGATGTCTTAAAATAGGTAAAGCAACTGCTTTTACATCTTCAATATCCGGAGAATATTTCCCATTTACTGCAGCATGGCACTTTGCTCCTATTACTAAAAATTGAGAAGCTCTTGGTCCTGCTCCCCAGGTTAAATAATTATTAACCATATCAGTTGCAAATTCAGAGCCTGCCCGAGTTTTTGAAGCAAGTTTAACTGCATATTCAAGTACATTATCTGCTATTGGAATTCTTCTGATTAAATCCTGAAAATAGAGTATTTCCTCTTGTTGCATCACCCTATTTAATTTAACTTCATTTTGGCTGGTTGTCTGTCTAACAATGGAAAGCTCTTCCTCATATTTAGGATAATCAAGCCAAACATTAAACATAAATCTATCTAATTGGGCTTCTGGAAGTGGATATGTTCCTTCTTGTTCAATAGGGTTTTGAGTAGCAAGAACAAAAAATGGATTTCCTAATTCATAACGTTTACCAGCAGTAGTAATGGCTTTTTCCTGCATTGCTTCGAGTAAGGCGGACTGAGTTTTTGGAGGAGTCCTGTTGATCTCATCTGCAAGAATAATATTAGAAAACAAAGGACCTGGTACAAATTTAAAGGATCTGTTTTCATCGAGTATTTCTGATCCAATAATGTCAGATGGCATTAAGTCAGGAGTAAACTGTATTCGGTTAAAACTCAGGCCAAGAACGTTAGCAATGGTGTTTACAAGCAAAGTTTTAGCCAGTCCGGGTACCCCAACTAACAGGCAGTGTCCTTTACTGAAGATAGAAATTAATACATCATTAACAGTATCATCCTGACCAACTATTACTTTTGAAATTTCCTTTTTAAGTTCATTAAAACGGTTAACGAAAGCATCAACAGCTTCAATATCAGATTTAAATTCAGGTGCGTCCATTATATATTTTTTCTAAAATTAAAAAATCTGAGTTACAATACCCACTTCAAATATAAAAAGTTCTTATTGAGCCTTTTTATTAAAGCTTTCAAAAGTACAAGTTTTATATTCATCATTAAGTTTAAAATAGGTATTTGACAATTTCTTGTTAATCCATTCTTCCACGACTTTCTGCTTTTTTTCATTCAAAGCGGCTTCCTGTATTTTTTGGTAATCATCTTTTAGATTTGCTCTGTGAGGCTCGGTACGTTTTTTCAAATACAATAAACGATAAGCTTGTTTGCCACCTGGCACCTGCATTTTTACAGGGGTAGAAATTTCCCCTACCTTTAATTTATCAATAGTAAAGAAAAGTGAAGGTTCAATTTGATCTGCTTCAAAAGCCGTGGTTCCAGTTTGAGGATTTATAATTAAACCTCCGTTAAACTTAGTTTCCTTATCGTCAGAATATAAGCTTGCAGCATCTGCAAAATCAAGTGTATCAGTATTTAATATCAGCGTACGGATACTATCAAGATAATCACGAGCCATCATTAAATCTTCAGGAGCAATTTTAGGAGAAATTAAAATATGCCTGATATTAATTTTTTCTCCCCTTCTCTCAATTAATTCCAAAAAGTGAAATCCATATTGGGTTTCAATAACAGGAGATACAGCGCCTGGCTTTAATTTAAAGGCTACTGCTTCAAATTCAGGAACAAAAGAACCTCTTTCAACAAAACCTAATTCACCACCCTTTTTTGAAGATCCTGGATCTTCAGAATAAAGAATAGCAAGAGTAGAAAAACTCTCCCCTTTAATTACCCTTTCTCTTATGGTTGAAATCTTCTCTTTTGCCTCTGCTTTGGATTCTTCACTCACTTTAGGATTAGCTACGAGTTGAGCTATTTCAATTTCTGAACTAATAAGAGGAAGACTGTCTTTTGGAATACGATTAAAA
>JALYPI010000135.1 GCA_030856445.1 Bacteroidota bacterium | reverse complement strand
GAATAATAGCAGTTGTGCTTCCATCGGGCATTCTAAGTGTTTTAATAATTTTGGCAATTGTTCCAACCTTATTAATATCATCAAAACCTGGATCTTCCACTGAATCATCTTTTTGTGATGCAACTCCAATTGTTCGATCCCCTTTATAAGCATCCTTAATCAATTTAATTGATTTATCCCTTGCCACAGTAATTGGTATTGCAACTCCTGGAAACAATACAGTATTTCTTAAAGGAAGTATTGGAAGGTTCTCTGGAATTTCCTCGGAGTTCATTTGTTCCTCATCTTCTGCACTCAACAATGGGATAAATTCTGTATCTTCTTCTATCATATTTGAAAATTGGAATATATTATCAAATTCGTTCATAATCGGTCAAATTGTCAGTTGTAATCTTTTATTTCAGCCATTCTGTTAAAATCTAAAAATAAAAGCAGGGGTAAATACTTTAAAAATTTCAATCAGCATAGGGTGCAATTCCTATACCAAGAATAAAAAAAGGTTAAAATGTCAATGGTGCAATTTCCTTTGTTCCTGGGTAAGCTTGAATATTTCAGCTAAAATCTCCTGTTCATTCAAATCAAATAAAATTTTTCTTCTTTCAAAAACTATAGTGGCCACTTCAAGGGCTTTTTCAAATGAATATTCAGTTAAATTTTCCGCTCCACCCCATGAAAAGGAAGGAATGAATTTGGAAGGAAAACCAGCTCCGAAAATATTAGCATTTACTCCCACCACTGTGCCGGTATTTAACATAGTATTTATAGCTGTTTTGGAGTGGTCCCCCATTAATAAACCGCAAAATTGCAATCCAGTTTTAATGTTCATACCAAGTGAATGACTCCATATCTGTACTTCACTGTAATTGTTTTTTAAATTTGAGGTATTCGTATCAGCACCAAGATTACACCACTCACCAATTACTGAATTTCCAAGAAAACCATCATGGGCTTTATTAGAAAAACCAAAAATCACTGAATTATTCACCTCTCCCCCTACTTTTGAATGTGGACCAATAGTGGTTGGGCCATATATTTTAGCACCCATTTTCAAAGTTGAATCCTCACATAGGGCAAATGGCCCTCTAATTAAACACCCCTCCATTACTTGAGCATTCTTGCCAATATAAACAGGCCCTGTAGTGGCATTAATAATTGAACATGAAACAATTGCACCTTCCTCTAAAAATACATTTTCCTCTCCAAAAACTTTGTTGTCAGAAGAAATTGTTAATGATTTTTTCCCTTTAGTAAGTTCCTTAAAATCTAAAACTAAAGCCTCCTGGTTCTTGGTAAATATATCCCAGGAGTGTTGTATTTGAATGGGTTTATAATTTGTACGGATTTTATAAAAGTCTGTTAAATGTATTGATTCCTTAAAAGGTTTATTTAAAGTGTTCTCTATAATATTTTTTAATTCTTCCCCTGACAATCGCAGTGCAATTACAATATCATCATAAACAAGCTGCTGGCCTTTTCCCAAATTTAAGATTTCCTCTAAATACTCAGGCAATGGGCATACAGAAGCATTAATAAGAAGATTTTCCTCAGCAATTACTAAGGGATATTTCTTTTTAAGATAGTCGCGGCTGATTGTTGATGTTTGATTTTTGCAATTAAAAAGCAATTCCCATTTCTCCCTTATGGTAAGTATTCCTATTCTAATTTCAGCTACCGGCCGTGTATATGTAAAAGGAAGCAAATCATCTGCCGACTTGTCATCAAATAGAATTATATTCATTCAGCTCAGTTTATTTAACAAAGTATATATTTTATCTATAAAAAAGCAAGTATTTTATTCAATAATAATATAACAAAAATAGCCGCCTAAAAAAGCAGCTATTTTAATTTTTATGTAAAAAGGAGAATTTTATTTCTCGCCTTCGTCTGTAAATTTCTTATACCTGTTACGGAATTTATCAACACGTCCTGCAGTATCTACTAACTTCATCTTACCAGTATAATATGGATGAGAAGTGTGAGAAATTTCCAGTTTTATTAAAGGATAATCATTACCATCTTCCATGGTAATAGTATCATTAGTAACTGCTGTAGACTTTGTAATAAACGAATAATCGTTCGACATATCTTTGAATACCACTAAGCGGTATGATTCCGGGTGAATACCTTTTTTCATTTTAATATTTATCTTTAAAGGTTTGTGCGTATAATTTTTTTAAAGGCCGCAAATATATAATTAATTATTTACTATAAAAAGAGTTTTCTTTCATTTATTTTATCTATAATAAATTTTCAATAAAAACGTATTATATCGAATCTTATCTTTGCCTCATTAAAAACCATGAGATTAATTGTTCCATATAGTTTTATTTTACTTCTGCTTGCGGTATTGGTCTTTTCCTGTCGCAGGGATCAGGTTTTAACTGATCCTTCAGCAAAATTAAACTTTTCAATGGACACTGTATTGTTTGATACTGTTTTTACCAGCATTGGTTCTTCAACACGTCAATTAAAAATATATAACAACAATAATCGCAACATTATTGTATCGAATATTCGTCTTGCAGGTGGTACTGCTTCTCAATATCGGTTTAATGTAGATGGAATACCTGGACCTGCTGTTCAGGATCTTGAAGTACTGGCCAACGATAGTCTTTTTCTTTTTGTAGAAGTTACAGTAGATCCCCTTAATGTAAACAGCCCACTAATTATAAAGGATTCCATTTTATTTGAAACAAACGGCAATTTGCAGGATGTAGATCTGGTTGCATGGGGACAAAATGCACATTACATTAGAC
>JALYPI010000133.1 GCA_030856445.1 Bacteroidota bacterium | reverse complement strand
TTTTAATTAATCATTCCGCTTGTGGCACAAAGAATTATTCAAAAAAGTCATGTGTTGAAAATTGCCAGGAGGTGGCTTTTCAAATTTATTGAAAAGTCAAAGTGATGGAAAATGCTTGTGGTTAACGATTTTTGCATATACGCAGGTGGCGATTATTGCACCGAACCAAAAACCGCGGGCAGCAAAGTCAATAGAAACTCAAGGCTTTGCAATAGAGCACCTAGACCGCCACTTGAGAATATGCAATGTTAACCGATGGCATTTCTCACTTTTCTAGAAAGTCACGATTTGTTGCGAACAGTAGTGTAATGTTAATGAATAGTGACTGGGGTTCTGCGGGTTAGGGTGTTTTTTTCTTTTTTTTTGAGGGGAGGAAAATATTAAAATTTTCTCTTTTTGTGGGAGAGGCGGAAGCTTATTTGCAATTTTAGGTTTTCGAGCGTTTGCTGGTGAGAATTGAAAATGTGCTTACGACTGTGATTTGGCTTTCTATTTTTGCTTGAGTTTAGCATTTCTGATATAAAATCAGTAAATATGCAATGTGAATGCAAAGACTAATTTTATTTTTGTCATATTAATTATAGCTTCTCCTATTTTGCTAGCTCAAAATTTGGTACCTAACCCAAGTTTTGAAGATACCATAAGTTGCCCTGTCTATATTAGTAATTTAACTGATTGTGCTGAATGGTATAGTCCAATTGGTACTACACCAGATTACTTCAATTCATGTGGTATTGGTGATGTTGGTGTTCCTAACAATTTTAATGGATATCAATTGCCACGCACTGGAAATGCATATTGTGGTATGATTGTGGGTAATCCTGGTTTGGACTGGTTAGAATATATTCAAGTCCAATTAAAAAATCCTATGATAATTGGAAATACTTATGAGTTCAAAATGTATGTTAACTTGGCAGATAAATCAAAATATACAACTGATGCTATTGGGGCATTATTTAGTGCTTTTCCTGTAATGCCTTTTAGTTCTATTATAATTCAAACTCCCCAAGTTTTAAATACTCCAGGAAATTTCATTACAGACAATCATGGTTGGACTTTAATAAAACAAACTTTTATTGCTGATTCAGTATACAAATATGTCACCATTGGAAATTTCTTTAGTTATGTTAATACTTCTCTTTTAATTACTGGTTTTAATTCCCCTAGACCTCCATATTTTTATATTGATGATGTTTCTTTGGTTCCTGTAAATCTATTATGTCTTGGAGATTCAATTTCTTTAGTTTCTGAAGGAGATTCTTTATTTGCCTGGGCAGAGAGTTCAAATCCTGGAATAATTATTTCAAATGATACCATTTTAAAAGTAAGTCCTGTAGTCAACACAACATATTATGATTATAGTAATAATCTTACTACTGAATTCATAGTTTATGTTTATGATAATGTAAATTTAGGAAATGATACAATTTTATGTTCAGGAATTGTTTTGCCTTTTGATGTTACAACTCCCAATACAACCTATCTATGGAGTGATGGTTCTAATAACCCCACTTTTGATATTACTGAATCTGGAACATATTGGGTCGAAGCAACAAATAGTTGTGGAATAAGCTCTGATACAATAAATGTAATCTATAATTCATTTCCATTAGAGTTAGGAAATGATACTACATTGTGCTTAGGCCAAAATATTGTTTTAGATGCTACTACTTCAAATGCCTCCTATTTATGGAGTAACGGTAGTATAAATGCTCAATTAACTGTAACTACAACAGGAATATTTTGGGTTCATGCCACTACCAATACAGGTTGTGGCATTGATTCAATACAAATAAATTATCAATATCCACTTCCCACAAGTTTTTTAGGTCAAGACACAGCTTTATGCGATGGAGAAATTTTGATTATAGATGCATTTGTTGCTAATGGAAATTATAATTGGTCAAATGGAGAAACTAATTCTGTAATATCAATTACCGAGGAAGGTAAATATTGGGTCAGTCTAAATAATCATTGTATTACAGCAACTGATACAATTGAAGTTGATTTTAAGACAACACCATTTTTTGAATTAGGTAATGATACAACTATTTGTAAGGATAGGGAATTAATTTTAAGTGTTGAAACATATACAGGTGCTTTTATTTATTGGAATAATTTTTCAACAAAAAACACTTATATTGTTACAAATGCTGGTAAATATTGGGCAACAGCTCGCCTAGGTGACTGTGATTTTCGTGACACAATTAATGTTAGTTATAGAGATGAATGTTTAATTTTATTTGTACCGAATGTATTTACCCCAAATGCAGATGGAATTAATGATGTTTTTACGGTAAAAGTTATAGGATCGAAAGATTACACTATGTCTATTTTTAATCGATGGGGAACTCTTGTTTACACTTCCCAAAACAATAATGAAATTGGCTGGGATGGTAGACAATTAACAGGCAAAGAATCTGAAAATGGTGTTTATTTTTGGATTATTAATGGTATGACAGAAGAAGGTCAAAATTTTCAAAGAAAAGGAGAAATTCATTTATTCAAATAGTTTAGTATTTAGCTGCAAAAAACTTTATACAACAAAATTAACACTATAAAAGCAGGGACTTGCGAGGTGAAATTGCTCTTTTTATTTTGATTGCGAAGCTTTGTGTGTTAGGCAAAATAAAATGTGCAATTTCTTGTGGGGGCAATTTTAATATTTTGCGGGGGGATAAAAAGAAAAAAGCACGAAGCGCAGGGCTGCCCTGAACGTTCTAAATTTGCAGAAAAGATGCTTAATGAAAAAGGTTGACTGCCTAGTCAAATTGCAGCGGTGCATTATGCTATTGGTTAACGTTTTTGCATACCCGCTGGTGGCGATTACAGCTGCATGCCAGCAAGTAGGCAGCTAAGGTAATAGAAACCCAGGACATTTCAAATAGTAACTAGACCGCCACTGGTGGGTATGCGATGTTGCC
>JALYPI010000103.1 GCA_030856445.1 Bacteroidota bacterium | reverse complement strand
TTAGTTGGGATATTCTTGATCCAAATTATCAAAATAAAGGATTAGGGAGTTTATTGTTAAAGTTTCGGATTGAAAAGTTGAAAGAATTTAAAAGCTTAAAAAGAATTACCGTAAGAACATCTCAGTTTGCTTACAAGTTTTATGAGAAAAATGGTTTTGAACTTAAAGAAATAATTAAAGATTATTGGGCCATAGGATTTGATTTATACAATATGAATTATCTAGATTAAAATAAACTGTTGCTAAATGGGTTTTGTTTTGTATTGTTTAGAAAGTTAAAGTAATTTAAAAATCCTGAGCAAGAAAAATGCTTGATTACCTGATTTTGCTCAATTTATAAGGCTTAAATCACTTAAATAGATTTTATGAAATAGCCCATGCACCGAACAGTGCACTACATGTCCCGATTTATCGGGAAACACTGATGAAGATACCATGGCGTATTCCATATGACATTAAAAATTAAATTATCTACATATGAAAATAGTATGTATTCTATTGTTAACCTTAATGTTATCTGCATTTATGGTTCAAACTGACTTTCTCACTGAGCAGAAGAAATTTGAAAGAGTTAGAACTGCTATTAATGATAAGGGAATTGCCATGTTGGCTAAACTAAAGCAAGAAAACATCCGTCCTGAAGAACTGAACATTCTGATAAAAGCATATAAAGAGGAGCAGGAATTTGAAATTTATGCCAAAAACAAATCAGACAATAAATACAAGAAAATCTTAAGCTATTCTATTTGTTCGAGTTCTGGTAGGCTGGGGCCAAAAAGAAAGCAAGGAGATTTTCAGGTTCCTGAAGGTTTTTATCATATTGATCGCTTCAATCCGGTAAGTAATTATTATTTATCACTTGGTATTAACTACCCCAATTTGTCGGACAGAAAAAAAAGCAGTGCAAGCAATTTAGGAGGCGATATTTTTTTACACGGAGAATGTGTAACAGTAGGCTGTTTGCCTATGACCACGGATAAAATAAAAGAAATTTACATTTATGCTATTCAAGCCAGGCATAGTGGGCAGTTAAAAATTCCTGTCTATATTTTTCCTTTTAAAATGACCGATGAAAATTTTGAAAAGCACAAGACAAAATACAGCGATAACTTTGAGTTAATTTCATTCTGGACCAATTTAAAAACAGGTTATGATAAATTTGAGAAAGAATTAACAGAAGTAAAGATAACAGTGGATAAACAAGGGAATTACTTGTATTAATCTTTTTGTTTTAAAGTTATTACCGTTTTTTGTCTGAACTTTCATGTCCTGCAATTATTGAAAACAGACAAAAATACTTTTATAATGTTACTGACTTTTAACAATCAGTTTTCCCGTAATTGAATTCTCATTTTCTCTTTGAATTTGATAAATATAAAAACCAGGTGGAATATTTTCTTGTTCAATAAAAAAAGTATAACTAAAACTATCTTGTTGGTTGGTTGTGATTTGCTTTACTTTTCCAGCCATTAAATCATAAAGGACAATGCTGAGATATGAAGAATCCTGTTCATAATTAAATGATATAGTTACACTTTTACTGGCAGGATTAGGGTGTATGTTTACTTCTTCATTTTTTTTTTTAGATTTATCTTTACTTTTGAAACATCTCCTTCTATTTTAAAAATTTCACCCTGATTAAGGTCAGCAACATATAATTCACCCTTAGCGTCTTCTCCAAAACTGCTGATATTTAAATCAAATTCGCCATAATATTGATTCTGCCATGTACCAGCATTATTATTTATCGACCATATTTTTCCACTGCAATAATCACCATAGAAGTAATGCTCTGAAAGATTTGAATATTTTTCACCTCTGTACATATACCCCCCTGTAACAGAACAATCACCAGAAAAACCTGTGTTTTCATAAGTAAAAATGGGAAAAACATATTTTGAGGGTACAGCACAGCCTGACGTATTAAAAGGTTCATCTCCTTCATAACAAGGCCAGCCATAATTCTTGCCTCCTGCACTTTGAGAGGTGTGCATGTTGATTTCTTCCCAGGCATTTTGGCCTACATCAGCTATCCATAAATCATTATTGAGTCTGTCAAAACTAAACCGCCATGGATTACGTAGGCCAAGTGCCCAAATTTCATCCAAAGTATCTGAGGTGCCTACAAAAGGATTGGATGATGGTATACCATATGCTGCTCCTTGGTTTACATCAATGCGAAGGATCTTGCCCAGCATTGTCAAAGGGTTTTGGGCATTATTGTTAGGGTCTCCAGCGCCCCCTCCATCACCTGTAGCAATATACAGGAAGCCATCTGGACCAAATTTTATTTCTCCTCCATTATGGTTAGTAAAGGGTTGATGTATTTTTAAAAGAACAATCTCGCTATTAGCATCCGCCTGAGAAGGATTCTGTCCGCTAATTTTAAAGCGGGAAACAGTTGTGCTATCATCATTATCAGTATAATTTACATAAAAGTAGCCATTGTTTGAAAAGTTGGGGTGAAAAGCCAAGCCTAGCAATCCTTGTTCACCTCCGCTTGATTTTACTCGGGATTCAATTTCAAGAAAGTAATTTGAATTCACATTTCCGTTTGTATCAATAATTGCAATACGCCCTACTTTTTCCACAATAAATAATCTGCTGTCGTTGGCATGAGCGATGCTTGTGGGTTCCTTAAATCCTTTGGCTAAAGACAAAATATTGATTTGGGCTTTCACTATAGTATTATCTGAAAGTACAAATAAAACCAATAGAATAAATATATTTTTCATGACACAGACATTTAGTTACAGCAGAATAAGATAAGAAATATCTGCAATTAAAAAAAATGCTCATCTTAGCTCTTTGTCTCCTTTTTCTTTCTCAATTTATTAAAGTACATAATCATTTAATTTCTTTAGTTCATGTCTTAGAAACCTTAAATTTTTTCTATTTATTTAAAAAAAAGTTTTAATCTTATTTTAAAATAGTTTTTAGATAATCAATTCAATAACAGTATTTTTAATAAATTCGTAATATGAAATAGCCATGCAGCAACCGTGCACAAACACTAATGAATATAACATGGCGTATTCCATATGACAATTAAAAAACAAATTATATACATATGAAAAGACCTTTAGTAAACCCCAAATCAGCAGTTGATGATATTGAACTTCAGAAACTGGTTGAATTCTACAATGAAACTTTAGGATTTTGTCCTAATAGTGTTAAAACAATGCACATTAGACCGAAAATAGCTTTAGCATTTATTGAAATGAACAAAGCTGTGATGGAAAATCACGGAAAAGTGAGCAGTGCATTTAAACGGTTAATAGGATATGTTAGCAGTAATGTTACTGGGTGCAGGTATTGCCAGGCACATACTATAAGGGCTGCGGAAAGATACGGAGCTTCACAGGAACAATTGGAAAACGTATGGGAATATAAAAACCACCCCTCCTTTTCAGAAGCTGAGCGCGTGGCTTTGGATTTTTCTATTGCCAGCTCAATCATACCAAATGGAGTAACTGATGAAATTGCTGAGAATTTAAGAAAACACTGGGATGATGGTGATATTGTAGAAATATTGGGTGTTGTAGCTCTGTTTGGCTATTTAAACAGATGGAATGATTCAATGGGAACTGAAATGGAAAAAGGCGCTGTAGAATCTGGAGAAAAGTTTTTGGAAAAAAAGGGCTGGTCAATTGGTAAGCACGCTTATTAATAATAAATGAACAGTATTTTTAAAAGGAAAAATTGATTTGGCTTTGATACTGACTTTCCAAAACAGCAATATAAATATGATGCAAAGCATAATCGAACATATAATATACGACAGCAGCTATTTTCATCTTTATCTTTTGGTGTTTGCTTACTTTTTGTTTTTATATTTTGTATTATCAAGATTGTTTTTGTTGGCTTGCCATTTTTTGGAAAAAAAAGGCCTAGTAAATAAAATAGTCAAGAAAGATGTTGATAAAAAGCAAATAAGAAAGGAAATCAAGCACTCTTTATTATCCATTTTTATCTTTGGATTCTCTGGAATGCCTATCATTTATTTAATAAGAAACGGGGCTATTAATATATTGGAGGATAACTTTTTAAATGTACTAATTGGAGTTACTTTATTGTCTTTTTGGAATGAAATTCATTTTTTTATAGTCCACAGAATAATGCACCTTCCTTTTTTTATGAAAAAGGTTCATTATATACATCATCAATCAAGAATACCAACGGTTTATTCAGTATATAGTTTTCATTGGTTGGAAGCATTCTTATTAAGTACTGTGCCACTAACTATTATCCCTTTTATTCCAGTAGCTCCGCTTGTTTTGGTTTTTTATCCCTTAGCAAGTATTTTACTTAATTTTGCCGGTCATTGTAATTACCGTTTTGGAAAAAGCGAAGGAGCTAGTTGGAAATTGTTTGCTACTCATCATAACGAGCATCATTTTAAATTCAGTCAGAATTACGGTTTTGCTTCTAATTTATTAGACAAATTAAACGTTTGGTTCATGATTAATATATTAAATAAGAAATAATTATGAAGGATGTGTTTATAACTGCCCTTGGTGTTTTTTTACCTAACAATCCAATTTCTAATGAAGAAATGGAGGATTATTTAGGCCAGATTAATGATAAAAAGAGCTTAGTAAAAGATCGTATTCTTAATCAGAATGGCATTAAACTAAGACATTACGCCATTAATAAGCAGCAGGAAAGTACACATTCCAATTCACAAATGGCAGCTTTGGCAATCAACCAGGCACTTAAAAAAAGCAATCTTTTAGCTAAAAATGTTGAACTTTTGTCTATTGGTACTACTCAGGGTGATATACCGGTTCCCGGGTTTGGTAGCATGGTGCATGCACAATTGGATGTTCCAAGTTGTGAAATTGCCAGCTTTCAAAGTGTTTGTTCAAGCGGTATCATGGCACTTAAAAATGCTTATGTACAGATAAAATGCGGAGAAAAAGAGAATGCAATAAGCGCGGCAAGTGAATTTTCCAGCCGTCTTTTCAAGTCCTCCAGGTTTGATGCTCAAAAACTTACTTCTTTGTCCTTTGATTCCGAGTTTTTAAGATGGATGCTCTCAGATGGGGCAGGGGCTGCTGTATTAGGAAACAAACCCAATGCTAAAGGGTTTTCTTTTAAAATTGATTGGATTGATATTAAATCAAATGCCCATCAATACCCTGTTTGTATGTATGTTGGCAAAACAAGCAATAAATCCGATTCTGAAATGAGTTGGCAAGATTACCCCGATTTTGAATCTGCATCAAAAGTTGGTGCTATGAACCTTAAACAAGACATTCGCCTGCTTGATCATGTGATAAAAGAAGGTGTAGCTCACTATTTTGAACTAATTGATAAGGAAAAAATTAAGCTTAAGGAAGTTGACTGGTTGTGTTGCCATTATTCCTCTGAATTTTTTAAACAGCCCATTAAAGAATTAATGGAAAAAGGAGGGGCAAGCATTGCCAATGAAAAATGGTTTAGTAACCTAACAAGCAAAGGGAATACCGGATCTGCTTCAATATACATTATGTTGGAAGAGCTAATGTATTCAGGAAAGCTTAAAGAGGGAGAAAAAATACTCTGCATGGTCCCTGAAAGCGGAAGGTTTATCACCACTTTTATGCAACTTGAGGTTGTTGGTACTAACTATTCCGGTAAAAAATTTCCTATAAGGGAAATAGAAGCTCCTGAATTAGTAATAAATAAAAACCCTACATCAGAATGGCTGGTTAGACAATTAACTCAAATTTGGATAGATTTTGAATCCTCTCTTTTAAAAGTTCCTGTAATAGGCAAAATTCATGAAGGCAACTTAAGTTTAGACGATTATAAATTACTGCTTAAAGATTTAAGGCATCAGGTTATTGATGGTTCTCAATGGATATCAAGGGCTGCTTCCAATATAGACATTGAACTGTTTGAGCTGCGATCAGCCTTTATCAAACATACTGCGGCAGAGCACAAAGATTATCAAATGCTGGAAAGAAATTTCGAATCACTTGGGGAACCCATTTCTGTGATTCAAACTGGAGAAAAAAACATTGGAAGCTTAGCTTTGTCTTCCTTTATGTTTCAACAAGCCAGTAAACCCAACCCACTTGATTTATTGGGCGCTATGTTTATAATAGAGGGAATAGGGAAGCGATTGGCAGCTTTTTGGGGTGAAATGATCAGGGAGCAGTTGAATCTTAAAGAGGAGCAGGTTTCCTTTTTTACTTATCATGGAAAGGCAGATGAAAATCATTTTCATAATTTAGAAGAAGCTTTAAACCATCCTTTGATGAACATGGATTTGGCAAAACATATTGTAAAAACAGCAAAAACAACAGCAAAGTTATATAACTTGCAATTGGAAGAATTAGGTAACTATTAAAAATAAATTATGAGCAAGGAAAACCTTTTTGATTTAGATTCTCACGATAGCAGAGATCCCAATCCCTGGCTGGCTTTATATATGGATAGCAGTATTCCTATTAATAACAAAACAAAGCAGGCTTTAATGAATGATAACAATTCTAAGTCAGCAGTTTATTTACTCCCATTTATAAAGGTAGGGTCTAAAATTGCGATGTTTTTTATACACATTTTTAAATTCTTCTTTCCTAAGATTTTTAACTCATCAAAAATACTTCATATAATATTATCATGGGGGCTCAAAAACTTTGTAAGTGCTGATGCTAATTTGTTAATATTTCGCCATTTCCATATTGGAAGTGAAATTTTGCAATTTATAGCCTTTAATATTGAAAAAGCAGAGATTACAACTAGTCCTTTGAAACCTAAGGATTTTGAGGATGTAAAGGATGATTTGTTTTTAAAACATGATCTTAATTTATACAACTTCATTATAAACCTGAACAAAGAATTAAAAGAAAAGGGGATTACCATCACTCACCCTGATACTTTAAACCTTTCAATGATAACAGAAGACCAGTTTGATCATATTGAATTTCCCCGGAAGTTCACAAATATTCTTGATTTAAGGTCTGCTATTGAACTTTTCACACCTTTTTATCAGCTCTTTTTAACATCAAATGATTTTGTTCGTGCTTCCAATTCACTTCAGCTAGATGAAACTATTGGTATTTATACTTCCCAGATACTAGGCACTCCGGGTCATCTGGGTCTTTTAAACAATAAACACCCAATGGTTCCAGAAACAACTTTTAGTGCAGCTTACAGACTTGTACTTCATGGATTGGCAGCAGAAACCCTGCATAAGATTCTTGTAAATTTAAAACAAGGCATTAGTAAAGATGGGGTAATGACTCCAAAAAAGCAAGTGATTCCATTTACAGACGGGAGTTTTAATTCAAGTGTCAAAGAAGATAAAAAAGTAAATTAAACCAAGAGCCAATATAATTTCACTTTTAAGAAAATAATATTCAGAAACTTCAAAAAGTAATCTAAAGTTATTTTTTTGACTTATATTGCCAATCGAAAGAAGCGATAAAATAAAATAAAACAATATCTTTAAAGCATGAACAAAAAAGCGACTTTAGCTATTATCATCCTTGTTTTTAGTGGAATACTTTTAAAAGCCCAGGGAACAATTCACGTTACCAATAAAAAAGGAAGAGAAAAAATAATCCTTCCTGGCAAAAACATTGCATATAGTCTAAGATCTAACAGATTTTGGATGGGGAAAGGAAAGTTCATTAAAGCCGAAAATAATGAAATTACTATTAGTAGATTCGGGAAGTATAAAGTTTTAAAAGTAAATGAAATCAAATTTATTGGTTACAGGACTATTGATTCTGTATTTCTGAGTGTTCTTAGTCACTCATATATGAGAACTCTGCCATTTTCTAGTGGGGTTACTTTCCGTGTAATAAGAGTTGAACAGCCATATGGCCAATTGGAAATAAAATAAAAAATAGTATAAGGAAAGCTTTATCTTTTATGGTAAATACCATTAATCAAATATGGAATAAGTTATCTCTAATTGGCCTTAGGAAAGGGGAGGGAGTGCTTGAATTCAGAGAAGTAATATTTCTCAATAGAATGCTAATATTACTGCCCCTTGTAATGTTTTTTTATATTCCAGTGGAAATTTATTTTAATGGATTTTCCATGTTGCCAATGGTTGTGGGTATGATTTTGCTTCTAATGATTTCAATACCTCTTCATTATTTCAGACTATTCAGAATTTCAAAATATTACCTTTTCTTAATTGCAAATTTAATGTTAGCAAATGCAGGTTTATCTGTTGGAAAAGGAATTAATAACCACGTATCCTTAATTCCAGTTGTTTTAATAAGTGTTTTAATATTTAAAACAAAAATAGAACGCATCCTGGCTTTATTGATCACAATTGCTTTTTTCTCCTATGGACAATATCTTTTTGATATTGTTCCACCTTATATTTATGTTTCTGCTGAAAACAAAGAAGTTTTTTCCTTTATTTTTTTCTTACTAGCCTTGTTACTTACTTTTATTATTGGTACCTACTTTTTGGGAATCAATAAAGAATACGAAAAAATTGTAATAACCCAGAAAGAGGCACTTGGGCTTATTAATAAAGAAATTATTGATAGTATTAATTATGCTAAACGAATTCAAGAGGCCATTTTACCACCCTTAGAATTAATAAAAGAAAAGCTTCCAAACTCTTTTATTCTCTACAAGCCAAAAGATATTGTTGCAGGTGATTTTTACTGGATGGAGGAAAGCAATGATACGATATTTATTGCCTCTGCAGATTGCACAGGGCATGGGGTTCCAGGGGCAATGGTTTCAGTGGTATGTATAACTGCCTTAAACAGGGCAGTTAAAGAATTCAATTTAACCGATACGGGTAAGATTCTGGACAAAGTAACAGAACTTGTTTTGGAAACATTTAAAAAAAGTGCTGCAGACGTAAAGGATGGAATGGACATTTCCCTGCTCTCTATAAATAAGAAAAACCAAACATTACAATGGAGTGGAGCCAACAACCCACTCTGGTATTTTGAAAAAAAAGAGTTGAAAATAATTACTGCAGACAAACAGCCAATCGGCAAAAGTGATTATTTCAAACCTTTTACCACTCATTTATTAGAATATAAACCAGGTTTGACATTATATTTATTTACTGATGGTTATGCTGATCAGTTCGGAGGCCCAAATGGAAAGAAGTTTAAGTATAATCAGTTTAAAGAAAAGATTTCTTCCATTGTAGATACTGATCCTTACCAACAACAATTAGCTCTTAATATTACATTTGATAACTGGAAAGGCCAATTAGAGCAAGTTGATGATGTTTGCGTAATCGGGATTAAAATTTAATCAGTTCCTTGATTTAAATTGAGTTGATTTTTTATGAAAATTGTTTTGACTGTGTCAGCATCAAAAATCAAATCAAACCAACCACCGGCTGTCTTTCACCAATCTGCTGACGCCACATGGCATAATATAAACCTTTTTGGCTGAGTAATTCTTCGTGTTTGCCTTTTTCGATAATATTACCTCTTTCCAAAACAAATATTTTATCAGCATGCATAACTGTGCTTAATCTGTGAGCTATTATTATGGTTACATGATTTTGGTTTTCTGATAAATTGCGAATGGTCTTATTTATTTCATGCTCTGTTAATGAATCAAGAGCAGAAGTAGCCTCATCAAATACAAGCAGTGAAGGCTTACGAAGCAATGCTCTTGCAATAGAGAGCCTTTGTTTTTCACCTCCTGAGACTTTCACGCCACCTTCTCCAATCATAGTATCAAGTCCTTTATCTGCCCTGTTTAACAGGCTTTGACAAGAAGCTTTGTTTAATACCTCTACACATTCCTCATGTGAGGCTCCGGGAGCTACAAACAATAAATTCTCCTTAATAGTTCCTGAAAATAACTGTGCATCCTGAGTTACAAAGCCTATTTGTGAGCGCAATTGGTCAAGGTCAATCACTTTTGCGCTATATCCATTGTATTCTATATCGCCTTCCTCTGGTTGGTATAGTCCCACTAACAGTTTTACCAGTGTTGTCTTACCTGAGCCTGAGGGGCCTACAAATGCTATTGTCTCTCCTTTTTTTGCAGAAAATGAAATGTTTTCCAAAGCCTTAGAGGTGGCGGTTTGATGTTTGAAGTTTACATTTTTAAATTCTAATGTTTGAACCCCTTCAATGGCAACAGGAAGTAATGGTTTTACTTCTTTTGGAGTATTTAAAATACTTTGAAAATTTTCCAGTGAAACTTCTGCTTCTCTGTAAGTATTTATGATATTGCCCAGTTCCTGTAAAGGTCCGAATATAAAAAAGGAATAAATCTGCAGGGAAAACAACTGCCCTAAAGTTAAATCATCAGCAAAAATCAAGAACAACAATAAAAATAAAATACTGCTTCTCAAAAAGTTCACAAAAGTGCCCTGTACAAAGCTTATGCTCCTTATATAGCGTACCTTTTTAAGTTCTAATCCAAGTATTTTAATTGTTGTAGTATTCAGTCGGTTTATTTCCTGTTCTGAAAGTCCAAGGCTTTTAACCAGTTCTATGTTTCTTAATGATTCTGTTGTTGAACCAGCCAGTGCGGTTGTTTCACCAACTATTTTTTTATGAATTGTCTTTATCCTCCTACTTAAAAAAGAACTTACAAATCCAAGTAAGGGAACAGCTGAAAAATAAACCGGGGCTATCAACCAATGTATTTTTATTGCATATACCATTACGAATATTACGCCTACTAATGAAGTGAAAAGCACACTAACAAAGGCAAAAATGAGTTTTTCAACATCGGTTCTTACTTTTTGAAGTTTTCCAAGAGTTTCACCACTGCGCTGGTCTTCAAAAACCTGGTAAGGCAGTTCCAATGAATGTTTTAATCCATCAGAATAAATTTGTGCTCCAAGTTTTTGAGTAACTACATTTACATAGTAATCCTGAAAGTTTTTGGCAATACGCGATACCATTGCAGCTCCCATAGAGAGCAAAATTAAACCCCCAATGCCTTTTACATATTCCTCTTTGGTAAACTGCTTTGCACTTGTTGCATATTCATCCACTATGTGCTTAAATATCAAAGGATCGATAAGTGAAAATATCTGATTAACTGCAGCCAACGCTAAGGCCAACACCATCAGCCATTTATGGTGTTTTAAATAATTTAAAAGTAATTTCATTTAAGTTTATTAATAGGGTTAAAGGTCTTATTTGATCTAATGATAGTGCTAACTGTTATTTATTTTTTTTAACAGTTCGTTTTTTTAAAAGTTTATATGAATGATGAACATTCAGAATATCTATTTTTTGAGCAGAAACAATTCGATAAATAATTCGATATGCACCTACTATTATTTCTCTAATACTTTTATTGCTTAATTCTGGAACAATTCTTCCGGCTTTAGGATATTCTTCAAGTAATTTAACAACTTTGAAAAATTCTTGCACTTGTATTTGAGCATATTTTACAGAATCTTTTGCAATATATTCTGCGATATTTTCAATGTCTTCCAGGGATTGTAAAGTCCAACTTACTTCAACCATTTTTTTAGCTTAGCTTTAGCTTCGGAAGTTGTTAGTTTTTGACCTGTTTTGCTTTGTTCAAGTCCTGCTTCTACTTTTTGAAGTAAAATAATTCTATCAAATACTTCTTCTATAGAAAAAGTATCAGGTAAATCTTCTATAGTCTGTAAGACTTTTTTTTTATCAAGCATGTTCATTTTTTATTTTTAAATATAACGAAATTACCTTTGGATTTATTAATACTAAAAGGTAAAACATACAATTGCAATGAATTAAACCTTAATTGAACTTTGCTCGAAATAAATAATAAATCAATCTCCAAAAATATTGGTCCTTTTAACAAAATACCTTAAAACAACAAAAGAAACCATGGCTGTAACTGACCAAATCAATGCATCGTCCCATTCTCTGAAAATAACTTTACCGCTCAAAAACAGGATAGAGTAGGTCATAAGCACTGCGCTTAACCAGCATATTACTAAATTTCCTATCCTACTCGGTTTAGCTTTTACATCAAGCAGCTTACTAATTGGTTCCCAACTTCCTTCAGGCCTTACTTTACTGTAGAAATCAATTAATTTTTGTTCCTGAACTGGCTTGGTAAAGAAGGTAACGGCAATCCAAACAAAAGTTGTTACTCCAGCAGTCAGGAAAAAACTATCAGGGAATTGCATATCAAAACCAAAACGTGCAACAGCATAAACGATAAAAGGGGTAATAGTGGCTGCAATCTCACTCCATGCATTTATTCTCCACCAATACCATCTTAAAATCAGCACAAGTCCAAGCCCAGCACCACATTCTATTATAAAGCTCCATACTCCAGAAATAGTTTGAATGAGTGATGTTACATATATGGCAATGAGCATAATAAGCACTGTTGCTATTCGACTGGCTTTAACATAGGCTTTATCTGCTTTGGCTGAATTTTCGAATTTATTTTCAGGTTTAATGAACCTTTTATAGAAATCATTTACCACATAACTTGCTCCCCAGTTAAGCTGAGTGGAAATAGTACTCATGTATGCAGCAAAAAATGCAACAAGCAAAAGCCCTTTTAAACCCGGAGGAAGAAATTCTTTCATGGCCATAACATATCCTAGTTTTTTATCTGCTTCTCCTAGTTCAGGATAAAGCACAATTGCAGATAAACCAACTAAAATCCATGGCCATGGCCGTAAACTATAATGTGCAATTTGAAAAAATAAAGTGGCATAGATAGAATGTTTTTCATTCTTAGCACTCATCATCCTCTGGGCAATGTATCCCCCGCCTCCAGGTTCTGCTCCAGGATACCAGCTTGCCCACCATATGCTAAGATAAGCCAGAAATGCCCCAACAGTAATTGTTAAAATCCCGGTTGCTTCCCCAAGAGTGGTGTCAGCTGTAATTACAGGAAAAAAATCAAGTGTATTGGCAGGTAGTTTGTCTTTTAAACCAATAATGCCTCCAATTTTTTCAGAAGAAATAACTATTACTGCAAGAACGATACTTCCCGTCATGGCAATCACAAATTGTATAACATCAGTTACCGCAACTCCCCATAATCCTGATATTGTAGAATAAGTAGCAGCAACAACCATTGCTCCTGCAACATACCAAAGGGCTTCTGTTTCAGAAATTTCAAAAAACACTACAAGGATAGCACGCAATGCAACGTTTACCCAACCTATAATCAAACAATTAATAAACAAACCCAGGTAAAGTGACTTAAAACCTCTTAGAAAAGCAGCACTTTTTCCACTGTATCTCAATTCGATGAATTCAACTTCTGTTAAAATTTCTGCCCTACGCCATAAACGGGCAAAGAAAAAAGTAGTGAGCATGCCTCCAAAAAGCATATTCCACCACAACCAGTTTCCGGAAATACCACTTTGAGCAACAAGTTCGGTTACCGCAAGAGGGGTGTCAGCTGCAAATGTGGTTGCAACCATTGAAATACCAGCTATATACCAAGGCAAGTTCCTGCCACCCAAAAAGAAATCAGATAAATTTCCACTTGCCTTATTCTTGAAAATTAAACCAATTACAAGTGAGATGGAGAAAAAGACTGCTATTAACAGCCAATCAATAAATTCTAAAGACATATTTTAGTTAAGATTGCTGACAAATATAAAAAATAAGCCTATTTGTTTTTTTAATTTTATAGTAATTATCGACAAAACGAGAAATAAAGTGCTTTGTGATTTATAAAAGGTCGTTTATGGTATTTTATAAAATAAATCAGTGTATTATTTAAATAACTTAACTGTGTTTTTCATTTACAATGTTTAGCTTTGTGCATTACTCAAAGAGATTAAACTTTTTGATAAAACAATAAAATTTATATCTAAACAAATGAATAAGAATAAAGAAGAGCAAGCCGGAGATTATACAATGATAGCCAAAACCATTTATGGCCTGGAAGATGTGCTTGCTTCAGAATTACTAAAATTAGGTGCAAAAAAAATTGAAACACATAATCGTGCAGTAACATTTTCTGGTGATATAGGTTTCATGTATAAAGCTAATCTTAGCCTTCGAACTGCCTTAAGAGTTCTTAAACCAATTCATAGTTTTGAAGTAGTTAATGAAGAATCTTTATACCGGGATATCTATGATTTTGAATGGGAGTCTTTAATAGGTCCGGAAAACACAATTGCAGTCGATTGTGTACTTAATACTCCTCTTTTTAACCATAGCATGTATATTTCTCAAAAAACAAAAGATGCTATAGTAGATCGTTTTAGAGATAAATTTGAAAAAAGACCTTCAGTAGAACTTACCAATCCTGACTTAAGAATCAGTATTCACATTTCCGGTAATACTTGTTCTGTGGCTCTTGATAGTTCAGGATATTCCTTGCATAAAAGAGGATATAGAGAAGCTACCGGAATTGCTCCAATTAATGAAGTTCTGGCAGCAGGTTTAGTTATGCTTACTGGATGGGAAAGACACCTTCCTTTAATTGATCCTATGTGTGGTTCAGGTACTATTTTGGCTGAGGCCGCTTTAATTGCCAACAATATTCCTCCGGGATATTTTAGAGAAACTTTTGGGTTTCAAAAATGGAAAGATTATGATGCAAAACTTTTTGAATTAATACTGGAATCAACAGTAAATAAAATCAAGAATGATGATTATGTGAAAATCATAGGCTGTGAAAAGGAACCTGATGTAGCCCAAATTGCTTCAGAGAATATTAAACATGCTAAGGTTGATGATGTGGTAACCATTAACACCGGAAATTTTGAGGATTTTAATCCTCCTCAGTCAAAAGGAGTGGTTATTATGAATCCTCCTTACGGGGAAAGAATGAATGAAGAGGATATCAGTGCTTTATATAAAAAAATCGGAGATACATTGAAGCAAAAATACCAGGGATATGATGCCTGGATCATAAGTTCCAATCCTGAAGCATTTAAAAGTGTAGGCTTAAGACCATCAAGGAAAATAACTGTTTTTAACGGTCCTTTGGAGTGTAGGTATATGAAATTTGAAATGTATCAGGGTACAAAAAAATTGCATAAAGTAAGAGAGAGAGAAGAAAGAGAGAATGAGCAAAAGGAAAACAAGGATTAACTACAATTCTTTAAAGAATTAATTATCAAACTAGTACAAATGAAAAAGATAGCAGTTTTAACCTCAGGAGGTGATTCACCCGGCATGAATGCCGCAATTAGAGCAGTAGTGCGTGCTGGGATTTACAATGAACTGGATGTTTACGGAATAGTTCGAGGTTATGATGGGATGATTAATGGTGATATTATAAAAATGGAATCCAATTCTGTCGCAAATATTCTGCAAAGAGGAGGAACTATATTAAAATCTGCACGGAGTACGCGTTTTTTCACTTATGAAGGAAGAAAACAGGCTTTTGAGAAACTACAGGAATTTGGAATAGAAGGACTAGTAGCCATAGGAGGTGATGGTACATTTAAAGGTGCCGAAGCATTAAGCAAAGAATTTGGAGTAAAGGTTATTGGTTTGCCCGGCACTATTGATAATGATTTACGCGGCACTGATTACACTATTGGTTATGATACTGCAATTAATACAGTAATAGAGGCTGTGGATAAGTTACGTGATACTGCAGACTCTCATGACCGTTTGTTTGTAGTTGAAGTTATGGGCCGTGATGCTGGCTTTATTGCCATGCGAAGTGGAATAGGGGCTGGTGCTGAAGCTGTTCTTGTTCCTGAAACCCCAACTTATATTGATCAACTGGTTAAAGTACTTGACAGGGCGTGGAGACGTCAAAAATTAAGCAGCATTGTTATAGTGGCTGAAGGTGACGAATCAGGAGGCGCATTTGAAGTGGCAAAAAAAATCAAGGAAAAATATACCAATTACGATATAAGGGTTACAATTCTTGGACATATACAGAGAGGAGGAAGCCCTACTTGTATGGATAGAATACTGGCTAGTAGGTTAGGGGTAGCTGCAGTGGAAGGATTGCTGGATGGAAAATCAAATGTAATGGCAGGAATAGTAAATCAAAAAGTTGAATATACTCCTTTTTCCGAAGCTGTTAAACACCATAAAGCGCTAAATGGTGAAATGATGCGTTTAGTGGAAATTCTCTCGATCTGATTATTCCCCATGCAGGAAACACTTTTTGTTGATGTTGTACTTCCCTTACCTGTTCCAAGGCTATATACTTATCGTATTCCTTTTGATTGTAACGGTCAAATTAAAGTTGGTATAAGGGTGGTTGTACAATTCGGTAAAAAAAAGCTTTATACTGCCCTTATTCGTAAAATACACAACAGTCCCCCAAAAGAGTATGAAGCCAAATACATTGAACAAATATTGGACAATGAGCCAATAGTTAATGAAAAACAATTTGTTTTTTGGGATTGGATCGCTTCCTACTATATGTGCAACATTGGTGAAGTAATGAATGCTGCCTTACCCGGAGGTCTTAAAATTTCAAGTGAAACAAAGATTATTCTAAATCCCTCTTTTGGTGATGATTATACCAGTTTAAATGATAAGGAATTCCTTGTTGTAGAGGCACTGGAGCTTAATCAGGTGCTTACAATGGATGAGATTAGCCGGATAATTGATCAAAAAACAGTATACCCTGTTATAAGATCTCTATTGGATAAATCAGCTGTGATTGTTGAAGAGGAGATGAAAGAAAAATATAAACCCAAACTAGAGACCTATGTTCGACTTTCTGAACAATCAGCTGGTGATGAATTTCTAAAAGAACTTTTTGACAAACTGGAAAAAAAAGCCCCCAGGCAACTGGATGTTATGATGGCTGTAATTAGTCTTACAAGAAGCATTGGGCTTGAAAAAGGGGTTAAAAAGGCTGAAATTCTTAAGAAAGTAGAGGGTGCTGAAGGAGCTATAAGTGCTTTGGCAAAAAAAGGAATTTTAGAGATCTTTTCTAAAATAACCGGTCGCCTTGAAGACGGAGGGGCAATGAGTGGTTATTCCAAAAAATTAAATGAATTTCAGCAAAAGGCTTATAACGATATTGTTGAACAATTTGTAGAAAAGGATGTGGTATTGCTGCATGGAGTTACCTCAAGTGGAAAAACAGAAATCTATATAAAGTTAATTGAAAAGACTATAGCTGAAGGAAAACAAGTCTTGTATCTTTTGCCAGAAATCGCACTTACTGCGCAGATAATTAATCGTTTAAGGAATATTTTAGGTGACCAGGTAGGGATTTACCATTCAAAGTATAATGAAAATGAAAGAGTAGAAGTTTGGCAAAAACTCATCGCAAACAAAGAGAACATAGGTTCTACCAGTGATGAAGGAGACTCTGAGGATAAAGAAACAACATCACCTTATACAGTTGTTCTTGGAGCACGCTCGGCTTTATTTCTTCCTTTCGATAACCTTGGTTTAATCATTGTGGATGAGGAACATGAGACTTCTTTCAAACAACACGAGCCAGCTCCAAGGTATCATGCCAGGGATGCCGCAATTGTGCTTGGGAATTTTCATAAAGCAGATGTTTTATTGGGATCTGCTACACCTTCCATTGAAACCTACTACAATTCTCAAAATGGAAAATATGGGTATGTTGAATTAAGCAAAAGATTCGGTGGAGTTCAAATGCCTGAAATACTGGTTGCAGATATAAAAGAGGCAAACAGAAAAAAACTAATGAAGTCGCATTATTCACCAATGCTGCTTGAAAATATTACGCTTGCCCTTGAAAACAAAGAGCAGGTTATACTTTTTCAGAACAGAAGAGGGTTTGCTCCCCAACTCAATTGCAACATGTGCGGATGGGCTCCTCAGTGCACGCGATGCGATGTAAGCCTTACTTATCATAAGAATTTCAACCAGTTAAAATGCCATTATTGCGGATATGCCCAAAGACCTTCTAGAACCTGCAACGCCTGTGGTAGTGCAGATGTAAAATTTAAAGGTTTTGGAACTGAAAAAATTGAGGATGAACTCATTGCTTTTTTTCCAAATGCCAAAATAGGGCGAATGGATCTGGATACAACCCGGGGTAAAAATTCTTATAAGCAGATAATAAGTGATTTCGAAGAACACAAGATAGATATCCTGGTAGGTACTCAAATGGTCACCAAGGGACTTGATTTTGACAATGTAGGACTAGTGGGGATATTAAGTGCAGACAGTATGCTTCAATTTCCGGACTTTAGAGCAAATGAAAGAAGCTTTCAGCTAATGGCGCAAGTCTCAGGAAGAGCAGGAAGAAAGAAAAAGCGGGGCAAAGTAATTATCCAGGCATACAATCCAGAACATCCAATTATAAAAAATGTAATAGCCAATGATTACCTCTCCATGTATATATGGGAGATGATGGAGCGCAAAAATTTTTTTTATCCTCCCTTTCACCGCTTAATTGGTTTTACCCTCAAACATAAGGATGTAGACGTGTTAAATGAAGCCGCGGGGTACTTTGGTGACCTTCTTAAACAAAAGCTGGGAAATCGAGTTTTAGGACCTGAGTTTCCCCTTGTTGCAAGAATAAGGAACCTTTATAATAAGAAAATTCTAATAAAAATAGAAAAAGAGGCTTCCATAGGTGCTGTTAAAAAACAAATTCAGGAAATGCAGGCTGTTTTTATGCAAAATGATAATTTTAAGTCCGTCAGAATTATTGCTGATATTGATCCTTTATAAAATAGTTAACAGCTTTGTGAAAAAAAAACAGTAATTTTAGTTTAGGGATAATTAAATAAGATTCTAAATTTTATCCGTTGAAAATTTCTCACTGAATTTGTTTGTTAGCAATTGTTAAACTTGAGTTAATAAGAAATGTATAAGTATAAAACTCCATTATTTCTTATGAATGGGCATATTGCCACTATGTATCCGGCAATATTCAGAGACATTCCACCCTTTGCGATGTTTTCTGAAAAAATAGACACTCCTGATAATGATTTTTTGGATTTAGATTGGATAAAGCAGCAAAGCAAAAAACTTGTTATTCTCTCTCATGGCTTAGAAGGAAACTCCCGAAGGCATTACATGCTTGGTATGGCAAAAGCATTTGCTGCAAACAATTACGATGTTTTATTATGGAATTACAGGAGCTGCGGCCCTGTGATGAATAAAGCTTTGCGCTTTTATCACAGCGGAGTTACCGATGATCTGGAAACAGTAATAAGTCATACCATTTTGCAAGGATACACTGAAATAAGTCTGGTTGGATTTAGTCTTGGAGGAAATTTAACTCTTAAATACCTGGGTGAAAACGCTCAAAATTTACATTCCCAGATAAAAAACGCAGTTGCCTTTTCTGTGCCCTGTAACTTGTCCGCAAGTGCAGATCATTTAAATAAATGGTATAACAAATTATATTCCAACCGCTTTTTAAATAGCTTAAAATATAAAGTAACTCTGAAATCCCAAAGGTTTGAAATATTACAGGAAAAACTACATTTATTAAAAACCATTAATAATTTAAGGGCTTTTGATGAAAACTTCACAGCTCCTTTGCATGGATTTTTTGATGCAGGAGATTATTACAATCAATGCAGTTGCATCGGTTATCTTGAGAAAATCACAGTCCCGGCATTAATTATTAATGCTTTAAATGATCCTTTCTTACCTACTGACTGTTACCCAATTAAGGAGGCTCAGGCAAATGAAAACATAACTCTTGAAATGCCTTCAAATGGAGGTCATTGTGGTTTTTGGGGCAAAGGTGATATCTATTGGTCAGAGAGCAGGGCTGTTGATTTTTGCCTTAGTTTTTAATCTTTTCTATTTTCCATTATCTTTCTCCAGGTTTGGACTTAAAATATAAAAATCCTTGATAAAAGATTAATCACTCACACTTAAGGAATGTTTCTTATTACTTGTAATGTTATTTACTGTCCATGTGATTTTCTTAGAAACAGGTTGTTTTCTAACCTTACAATCCTTTATTTGACAAATTAGACAGGATTGAGGAACGCAAGGGTCAGCATGAATGAAAATTTCTATTCTGCTACTTGATTTGTCTAAAATAATTTCTTCAATTTGTTTTAACTCTTCATGACATTTCTTTAAATCATAATACCATGGAAGTGTAATATGACAATCAATATGTAAATCAGAACCATATTTAATAACTCTGAAATTATGTATATCTATCCAATTGTCTTTCCTGTTTGTATTTAAAACAACAATGATTTCTTCAATTATCTCATTGTCAGCTTCGTCCATAACTCCTGCAACTGATTTTCTAACAAGGTTATAACCAGTATAAAATATAAACCCTCCGAAAACAACAGCTACAATGTTATCTATCCAAATTATTTGTGTAAAGTAAATCAGTAAAAGTCCAAATAATAAACCAGCACTTGATATTGCATCAGACATAATATGCTTTCCATTGGCACTTATTGTAATAGATGAAAGACTTTTACCTTTATAATTCAGGTATAAAGCGAGCAGCAGGTTACCAAGTCCGGTACCAGCAATTAAGTATATTCCTAAACTGATATTCTTTAAGTCCTGAGGATGAACAAGATTATAAAAAGCTTTACCAATAATGATAATTCCTGCAATGCTTATTAGAAAACCTTCAAAACCCGAGGATAAAAACTCTATTTTCCCATGACCATATGGATGGTCATTGTCCTTTGGCCTTGAAGCAAGCGACACGCTGTATAAAGCAAAAGCTCCTGCAGCAACATTTACTATGCTTTCCAGGGCATCAGATAGAATCGCATTCGATTTAGTTACAAAATAAGCAATAAGTTTAATTGCCATTATTAAAACACTAACAGTCAATGCTAAAATCAGAACCTTTTGCTTATTGCTGACCATTATGAATAAGATTTGTTTTAACTTTTTTTGTTAATCCTAATTCTAATTTTAAATGAAAAATTTAGAATTTCGAATTAGGTTTTTTGCTGCTATTGTAAATGTTTTTTCTCTAATTAACTTAATCACTATTTGATGTTAATATGAACAAATAATAACGTAGGAGAAGAATTATAATTTTATAAAGGAATATGAAATTTCAAAGATAACAGGAAATGCCTAAATTTGGTAAATGGAAATGGAACAAGTGGATTTTTTACCTGAACTCAAATTCAAAACCAGTAGGAGTGGAGGGAGTGGTGGCCAAAATGTAAATAAGGTATCAACTAAGGTTGAACTAAATTTTGATGTTTTAAATTCTGTTTTACTTCATGCTCATCAGAAGATTAAAGTACTAAAGAGGCTTGAAAAAAGAATTACAAAAGAAGGAATATTACAAATAATAGTACAAACTGAACGTACACAGCTTGGAAATAAAAGGCTTGCCATTGAAAAATTTCATGAATTAATCAAAAAATCTTTAATAGAAAAAAAGAAAAGAAAACCCACCAAACCTGGTAAAGCAGCCAAAGAAAAAAGGCTTAAAGAAAAAAAAATGCAGGGCGAGAAGAAAAAATCCAGAAGCAAGGAGTTGTAATCCTTAATCTCTTAAACAGATTGAAAAGCAAAATGAAGAATTACAAAAGACTACATTCTTTTCTTATTTAAGACGCTGCAAAAATTCATTCCACAATGCATCCTCTTTGGGAGGATCAGCAGTAATAATAACAGGTTCTTTTTTAACAGGATGCAAAAAACTTACTTTCCTAGCATGAAGGTGTATGGATGCGTCCTTATTGCTTCGTGCAAAGCCATATTTCAAATCTCCCTTAATTGGACAACCAATAGTTGATAGCTGCACTCTTATTTGATGATGTCTGCCCGTTTTAGGATCAATTTCCAGTAAATGATAATTATCTGATGAAGCAAGAAGACGATAACTGAGTTCTGATTTCAGGGTTCCGTTTTTTTCTTCTGTAAAGGCTTTTGATTTATTTTTTACTTCATTTTTTATTAAAAAATGGATTAAATTACCTTGTTCAGGAACAGGTCTTTCTTTAACTACTGCCCAATATGTTTTCTGCACTTCTTTGTTTCTGAACATTTCATTAAGCCTTGTTAAAGATTTACTTGTACGGGCAAACAAAACAATTCCGCTTACTGGCCTGTCAATACGATGGACAGTTCCTAAAAACACCTCACCTGGTTTCTCGTATTTTTCCTTAATGTACTCTTTCACATAATCACTCAAGGGCTTATCACCGGTTTTATCACCTTGTACAATGTCTGAGGGACGTTTGTTTACGGCTATTATATGGTTGTCTTCGAATAAAACTTCTATCGGTTTATTATGCATATTAATTTTTTCAAAAAATAGTGAATAAAAAATCCGAAACTACTTAAAGTTTCGGATTTTTACTTAGAGTTAAGCAGAATTTAATTTCTTCTGCCAAGATAAATCATTATGTAATAAGCCAGTGTGGCAAGAGATGCAAGAGCAGCAACAACATAAGTTAAAGCAGCCCATTTTAATGCATCTTTAGCTTGAGCATTTTCAGTTCCTCTTGTAATTCCCGCTGAATTGATCCAAACCAAAGCCCTTCTGGAAGCATCAAATTCCACAGGTAAAGTAATAAAACTGAATAAAGTAGTAATTGCAAACATCAGTATACCAATAAGTAATAACTGGGGAAAAGTATTAAAGAATAAAATACCACCTAGCAATACCCATTGCATATATTTTGAAGAAACACTCACCACCGGCACTAAAGTAGAACGCATTTGAAGCCAGGCATAAGCATGAGCATGCTGAACAGCATGGCCAACCTCATGAGAGGAAACTGCTGCTGCTGCTACGCTTCTTCCTGCATATACTTCAGGAGATAAATTCACTGTTTTGTTACCCGGATTATAATGATCTGATAAATGTCCTTCAGAGGATATAACCTTTACATCATAAATATCATTATCACGGAGCATTTTTTCCGCTATTTCCTTTCCACTTAAGCCTGCTCCATTAGGCACCTGGGAATACTCCTTGAATTTTGATTTTAATTTTCTTCCAACAAGCCAGCTTAAAAGCATGAAAACCCCAAAAATTACATATATTCCGATCATCTTTTTTAATTATTAAATTATATTATTTTAGTATTTGTTGTTATGAATTTTACTGCAAATATACTCTCAATAAACGTTCCCAAGACTTCAAAATTTCATTTTATTTATTAATTTCTTGCATTATGCCTTTTTTGTCAGTTATAGAAAGGGTTTTAGGTGACATAATGTCAACGCAAGGCTTTTTCTGACATTGATAATTGAACTGAATTTTTTCTTTAAAACCCCTTTAAAATCAGCGTGTGTGGCATGTTTTTTGAGTTTTATTTGATGGATTTTTAGAAAGAGAATCAAAATAAAAAAATAGGAGGATAAAACAATGGCACTAACAGATTTAATGAAAAAAAATGATGAAGAAAAAGTCCCTGATGTATTCAGGGGTGTTTCAAATATATTTGATGAATTTTTAAGAAATGATTCTTAACAAGAGAAGTTGGTTTTGTTCCTGGACTTAATATAAGCGAGGACAAAAAAAATTATTTTGTTGAGATTTCAGCACCTGGATATTCTAAAGAGGACATAAAAGTAGAAATGGCAAACCATATGCTAACTATATCTGCAGAAAGAAAAGAGGAAGGGAAAACTTTTTCAAAAAGGGAATTTACTTATGGTTCTTTTAAAAGATCTTTTTCTTTACCAGAAACAGTTAAAGAAGAAAAAATTAAAGCAAAATATGAAAATGGGATTTTAAGACTGGTTCTTCCAAAAAAAGAACAAGAAAAATCTGAATCTAAAAGCTATTTCTATTGAATAAGCAAAGTAATTATTAAAAAACAAGTAAAAAAGGCTGTCATTTTTTTGACAGCCTTTTCTATTTAATAATTTTAAAACCTACTTGATATACTCTTGTTTTAATAAATGTTTTTGTATTTGTTATCAGGAATCTTAATGTTTTTTAGCTTTTCATTACCTTTGACTTTAATTTAAATGTAACAGCAACTAAATTTCACCCTTTTTTAAGTATTTATTAAACTTTAAAAAGAGGCAGGTTGAATATTTAGTAGAAAATAATAAAAATATATTCCCATGAATAAACCCCTGATATTGGTAACCAATGATGATGGAATTAATGCACCAGGAATACGAGCTCTTATAGAAATTGTTAGACCATTTGGCGAAGTAGTTGTAGTTGCACCTGATAAACCCCAATCAGGAATGGGGCATGCCATTACCATTAATAATACATTAAGGGTAAACCATATAAATACGGAAGAAAACTACCAGGAGCACAGTTGTAGCGGCACTCCGGTGGATTGTGTAAAACTCGCAGTAAAGAAAATCATGCACAGAAAGCCGGATCTGCTGGTTTCAGGAATAAACCACGGATACAATTCTTCTATTAATGTGATTTATTCTGGCACAATGTCAGCTGCAATTGAAGGTGCTTTGGAGAACATTCCTTCAATTGGTTTCTCTCTTGGAAATCACTCCATAGAGGCTGATTTTAGCGCAGCAAAAAAATATGCAGAAATTATAATCGAAACAGCATTAAAAAGTAAAATGCCTGATAAGATTTGTTTAAACGTAAATTTCCCGCCCATTGAATATCAGGAAATAAATGGTATAAAAATTTGCAGGCAATCCGATGCCAATTGGGATGAAAACTTTGATGAGCGACTAGACCCATCTGGTAACAAATATTATTGGTTGACAGGCGTTTTTAAAAATTACGATAAGGGAGAAGATACAGACCTTTGGGCATTAACAAATAATTTTGTTAGCATTGTGCCGGTACAATACGATCTTACTGCTCATAAAGCAATTAATGACATAGAAAAGTGGAATAAAGGTTCTTGGATTAAATAAAATAATTTCAAAATGAAAACTAAAATAAATTTCAATACACTTCCAGTAGGTCTTTTACTTGGGTTAATTGGTCCTTTTCTAATATTGCTTGCTTTTTGGGGTATTAAGTTCAACCAGCTTTCATTTATGGAATTCATTCAAGTTCTAATTAAAAATAATGTTGTAGTACAATTAATTAGCTTAAGTGTTATTATTAATTTGTTTATCTTTTTTCTTTTCATTTGGACACACCGCTATTATTCTGCCAGAGGGGTAATTATGGCAACTTTTATTTATACCATTGGTGTGGTTATTTTTAAATTTATCTAGAATAAGAAAACCGGAGGTTTTTACATGAATTACTATATTATTGCAGGAGAAGCCTCAGGTGATTTACATGCATCAAACCTGATGAAATCCATACTAAATCTTGACAAAAAGGCAACTTTCAGATGCTGGGGTGGAGATTTAATGCAAGCTCAGGGAGGTTTTTTGGTCAAACATTATAAGCAATTGGCTTTTATGGGGTTTTCCGAAGTACTTCTTAACCTATCCACAATTCTTAAAAATATAAAATTCTGCAAAAAAGATATCATTTCAAATAAACCAGATGTGCTAATACTTGTTGATTATCCTGGTTTTAATTTAAGGATTGCAGAATATGCCAAAAAACATGGAATAAAGGTTTTCTATTATATTTCTCCACAAATATGGGCCTGGAAACAAAACAGAGTGCATAAAATAAAGCGGATCGTGGATAAAATGTTTGTTATTCTTCCCTTTGAAAAAGATTTCTATGCTAGATTTCATTATAATGTAGATTATGTTGGTCACCCTCTTTTAGATGCCATTGAAGAGTATAATGTTAAAAAACTATCTTTTGAAGAGTTTACTCAAAAACATAAGCTGGAATCAAAACCCATTATTGCTTTATTACCGGGTAGCCGCAAACAGGAAATAAGCAAAATGCTTAATGTTATGTTAAGTATTGCTTCTTTTTATAAAGATTATCAATTTGTAATTGCTGGAGCACCTTCAATTGATGCTGAATTTTACAATTTGCTCATTAACCATGAAAACATTAAAATAGTAAGTAACAGCACTTATGAACTACTTCAGCATTCTACTGCGGCATTGGTAACTTCTGGTACTGCTACTTTGGAAACCGCACTGTTTGAAGTGCCGGAAGTAGTTTGTTATTCAGGCAGCAAGATATCTTATGAAATCGCTAAACGCTTGATTAAAGTGAAGTATATCTCCCTGGTAAATTTAATTATGGATGAACAGGTTGTAAAAGAGTTAATTCAGGATGATTTTAATTCAATGAATTTAAAGCAGGAACTTGACAAATTACTGTTTGACGAGCAAAACAAGAAGAATCTATTTGAAAAATATAAGGAATTGAGAAAAAAATTAGGAAATAGTGGAGCTTCCATCAGAACAGCTACCATTATGATTAATAATCTTCAATAAGAGTGAGGGCTTGTTCAGCTTTATTTCTATTTTTGCAGCCATGAAGCAGAAGTTGATTAATTCATTGTTTTTTTTTCTTTCCCTTTTTTTAACCCTATTTTCATTTAATTGTTCTGCAACTTCTGTAAATATTGGGATTTTAACAGAATATAAAATTTCCTCTTTACTAATTTCTCCCCATTACGGTGATTATTATTTATATGGCGATGGAAAACGCATTGCCGATATAACTGGTAATGTAAGTGTTTTGTGCCAGGTGAAAAACGATTCAATAATCGTTAAAAATCAAAATGTTTTATTAGGGGTTTTTGCTACAGTTAAATTGGTTGGCAAAAATGCTCCAAATAGTTTCAATATAAAACCAATGGTTCCTGAAAAGCCTTTGAGGATTTTCGATCATAATCTTGATTTATCTGTTGTAAATAAATTATTTAAAATAATTAACAGGATTAATATTGAGTATTATGTAGCAGGGGTAGTTGAAGCTGAAAACGGAATCAGGCAAAATTATGAGTACTATAGAATGAAGTCCATAATTTGCAGAACTTATGCATTAAATAATCTCAGAAGACATGAGGCAGAGGGTTATAATCTTTGCAATCAGGTGCATTGCCAGGTTTACAAAGCCAAAAACAGGCATAATGACGATATTTTGATGGCTGCTTTTGCTACAACAGGGATGGTAATTGTTGATAGTAATTTAAGACTCATTACAGCAGCATTTCATTCAAATTGCGGTGGGCAGACACTAAATTCCGAAGAAGTTTGGACTTTACCAACAACTTATCTTAAATCTGTTGTGGATACTTTTTGCCTGAATGAGCCTCATGCTACCTGGGAACAAAAAATTGCCATTAAAGACTGGATAAGTTACATCAAAAAAGATTCTCCATTTTATCAGGACTCATTACATAAGGATTGTATTTTACATTATCATCAGGCAAATAGGGAAATGGATTATGTAATCCATGATATTAAGATACCACTAAAAAAAATAAGAGCCGATTTTAAACTAAGATCAACCTATTTTATTTTTGAGCCAAAAGAGGATTATATTTTACTAAAAGGCAAAGGATTTGGCCATGGAATAGGGCTATGTCAGGAAGGAGCTATGCGTATGGCTAAGCTTGGCTTTAAGTACAATGAGATTTTGCACTTTTATTATAAAGATGTATATTTAGTAGACCTATCTGTTTTAGATTTCCAGAAGGACAACTAAATATATGTAAAATGAATTATTTCAGCCGGGCTCCTCTTATTCGGCTGATCATACCTTTTCTGGCAGGTATTATTTGTTTTGTTTATTTACAATTCCCTATAAAAAACCTTTCTTTTTTCATTGCATTACTTTTTCTAGTTTTATTGATCTACTTATTCACTATAGCAGGAAAGTATAAGCACAGGTGGATTTTTGGTATTCTAATTTCATTTCTTCTTTTTACAAGCGGATATCAGCTTACATCTATCAAAACACAGATTTTTAATGGAAATCACTTTGCTAAACTAAATCACGTTAATTCCCTTGCAATTGGCAGAATTAAGGAACCCTTAACTGAAAAAGAAAATTCTTTCAGAACAACCCTTGAAATATTAAGGATGAAAGGGCAGGGAGGAGAGTGGACAGAAACTACAGGAATTGCAATAGTATATTTCCAAAAAGATACCATTTGCACTAATATAGGATTAAATGATTTGATAATATTTGAAAATTCTTTTAAGGCTTTTGAGCCTCCTTCTAATCCTGGAGAATTCAATTATATGAATTATATGTTCAATCATTTTATTTATCACCAGGCATATCTTAAATCCAGTGATTGGGAAGTTTTTAAATATGATCAAAAGTCATCATTGGAAAAAATTGCAAACAACACCAGGAACAATTTGCTTGATGTTTTCAAAAAATATAAAATTGAAAGCAGTGAATTTGCTGTTCTTTCAGCTCTTATGATGGGTTATAAAGATAAACTTGATCAAGAGACAATAAGAGCATATTCAGGTGCGGGTGCCATGCATGTATTAGCTGTATCTGGATTACATGTTGGCATTATTTATTTCATACTCAATTTTATGTTGTTCTTCTTTAACAGGATAACTTACGGCCATCTTATTAAAGCTACAATGCTTTTGCTTTTTTTATGGTCATATGCCTTATTAACAGGGCTTTCGCCATCAGTTTTAAGAGCTACAGCAATGTTCAGTTTTATAATTATTGGAAAGGCATTTTTAAGAAACACAAATATTTACAATACACTTGCAGCCTCAGCTTTTGTTCTGCTTTTATATAATCCTTATCTGGTAATGGAAGTTGGTTTTCAACTTTCATATTTAGCAGTAATAGGTATTGTGTACTTACAACCTAAAATTTATAATTTATTTACAGTAAATAACTGGCTTTTGAATAAAATCTGGGCTCTTACATCAGTTTCCCTTGCAGCTCAACTTGCAACTTTCCCATTAGGTTTATTATATTTTCATCAATTCCCTAATTATTTCATAATTTCTAATATTGTTGTTATTCCTGCAGCAACTTTGGTAATATATTCAGGAATGGTACTTCTTATTGTATCTGGCATAGAATCTATAGCAGAAATTGTAGCCAAATTCCTTAACTTTTTAATAAAATTATTAAATGAATCTGTAATTATGATAGAAAAATTACCTTATTCTATCACAGAAGCAGTACATATTTCAATTTTACAAACATGGCTTATTTATGCCTTTATTATTTCTGGAATTGCATTTTTTGTTATCAAAAAAAACAGGTACTTGTTTTTGTCTTTAACTCTTTTTGCTCTATATCTACTAGTGGGGTTTCCAGATAAATTATTAAGAAGTAATCAAAAACAAATTATTGTTTACAATATTAAAGGTCATTCTGCAATTAATTTTATTAATGGAAGCATGAATACTATTATTACAGACTTATCAGAAAATAATGATCAGAGTAAAATTCAGTTTCACATGAAAAACAATTGGATAAAATTAGGTGTTAATGATCATCAGTTTATAAGCCCTGACCTTGTTTCTAGCGGTCTTGCAGATTTTAAAAAACTTAGCGGAGTGTTTACCAGGGAAAACTTTTTTAAATTTCATCAAACCAAAATAGGATGGATTAGTGAGAATACTTTTTTAAAAGGAAGTACTGAATCTAAAGTTAAACTTGATTACATTATCCTTTCCAATAATCCAAAGATAAAAATAACTGAAATTTTAAATAATTTCGAAGTAAAAACAATCATAATAGACTCCTCCAACTCTGAGTATAAGGCTCAACAATTTACCGAGCAATGCACAGAATTAAATATTGATCACCATACTGTTTTTAAAAAAGGAGCCTTTATAGCAGATTTAACTTTATAAAAAACTTAAAAATAAATAGGATGGAATTTAAATTGTTTCCTGCTGTTAATTTCAATAGCAGGTAAAGGAAATTTAAAAGGACTGAGTAAATAAAATACTTTTTTTAAGATCTTATTATTTGTTTTAATATTTTGAAAATTAATATCAGGTGAAATAAAAAATCTTCTGTAAGAACCATAACCGTGTTGATTGTTATGTTCAGGATTGCCATACATCATATCTGATGCTCCATAACCTGCAGCAATATTCAGCCATTTTGGGTACTTGCTTTCTTTTGGTAAAAAGGAAGAAACATCAACTGAAAGCCAATAGCTCTGGCCATTATAGTCTTTTAACATTTGTTCGGCTAAATTTTTTCCAAAAGTTTGTGGTCTAATAGGTGCATATGCCGTAGTATGAAAAGAATACTTAGGCATAATTCTAATTTGATTCCATACTAAACTCTGAACAATAAGAGCGGCAGAACCAGCAGCATTTGCTCCTAAATCACTCAGCGAAGCTCCATAATCTTTGCTATAGCCATCAAACACTTCTACAGGAGTTAGTAGTACAATGCCCATCATACCACCAATCCAAATAGATTTCTTTGTTTCCATACCCGCCCATTGCAGAGCGTCTATGCCAAGCCTGCTTTGGTGAAACGAAGTCCATAAATGACCTGCTTTATCTATTTGATTCCAATGATTAAGATCATTATAAAAATGAAAGGATGTTTTAGTTTCTTTACTGTACCATGCCTTATTAAGCAGAATCAAACTACCTGTATACCCTAAAGTGAATCCTGCTGCTAAACCATGAAGCTTTGAATTATTTACAGGAGCACTTTTTAAGGAATCCTTCCCTGACTCAAATACATGAGTTGAAGCCTTCCCCGAATATTGATTAGCAAGGAAAAGAAAAGCAAAAAAGAAGATAAAGCTGAATTTCACAATTAATACTATTGAAGTCAAAGGTAATTAATATAAATATTTAAGTAAAAGTTTCGATTGAAATGATTTCTTTAAAAGATTTAAAATCTAATACTTAACTTGAAAATCTCAATTAAATTTTTAACCTTTCATTTTTCTACTTTCCTTATTCTATATTAGTACCTAATGGAAAGACAGTAACCAAAAAGCTTATCGTTCAGTAATAAACTTTTTTTCTTTATCCATTTTAGTTTAATTTCATTTTTAGTCTTTTTTTAATCATAAAAACAAGGAATACTCCAGCTATTGTCATAAAAATATGTTTAATCGAATGACCACTAATAAAACCAGTAATTGAATAAATTTGCTCGTCTAATCCTTCTGTTATTTTTGCAATACCAAAAGCAATAAAAATTAAAATAACCTCCCTGGTATAATTAAAAGGATGCTTATAAAAGATTAATATTAATGGAATAGCAATAACCGGATAAAATTGCACCAGTGCATAAAGCCTTAAATCTCCGTTTCCTGTAATTCCTGAAAAATACCAATAAATTACACTTGCTATTCCAATAAAATTAAGGAAATAAAAAGATCTTAATCCAGTATAATTTCCTATATAATCATAAATAAAAATGGAAAAGAAGGACATGAAAATAATTGCAATAGGGATTCTGTCAAAAACAAGGGGAAAATCAGAGGGGGTATAATGGTAGTAGCCTGATCCAAAGCACAATAAGACAAAACCAATGAATAGGGTAAAACAAATCTTTTTTAATGTATGTTTTTTTGAACCGGAATTAAAAACTACTATTAATCCAGCTATCCCAATAAAAAGGAATGGAATATTGGTTATAACATCCATGAAATTTGGAATTCCAAAAAACATTCGTTTATCTGTAAAATCATGATATTCCTGATTCTGAGCAATTGGACCTATTAATAACAAAATAAAAGCAGCTATAATAGCTGATCCAGGTAATATCCAATTTTTATATTTTATTTGCATAGGACGAATATTTTCTTTTTTTATTTAAAAGTTAAAGAAAAGAATTATTTGTTTTATTTTAACTTTACATAACAATTAAAACACTGCATTTTTTTTGAAATACATTTATTTATCAATACTTTCACGCTCTTTTACAAACAAAAACCAATATTTATATTTTTAGAATTCATTTATGTTTAACTCCAGGCAATATTTCCATACAAAAGTTACTTCAATTAGATTTATTATTCTACTTGTTTTTTTTGCTCTTGTTTTTTTCCCTTTCAATTTATTAGCTCAGGATAAATATGAAATAAGTGCAGATCTGGTAAAAGTTAAAAAGGACAGGGTTAAGGTAATTGTAAAAACACCTTTAATTAAAGAAGATATTATTTCATGGGTAATGCCTGCAGTTATACCGGGTTCTTATTCGATTAAAGATTTTGGAAGATTTATAGACAAATTCACAGCCTTTGATGTCAAGGGAAAAAAATTAAAAGTAACAAAAGAGGGAAACAATCTTTTTCACATAGCTGATGCAACACGGCTTTATAAAATTGAATATTTAGTTAATGATACCTGGGATGCTTCAGAGGATATGTTTATTTTTCAACCTGGCGGAACCAATATTGACGTTAATAAATCATTTGTTATTAACCATCAGGGATTTTGGGGCTATTTGGAAGGATACAAAATGTTACCCTATGAAATTTCTATAAAAAAACCATCACAAATGTATGGTTCAACTTCGCTTAATATAAAAAGTGTTTCAAAGGATATTGATATTCTTTACGCTCAGGATTATGTAAAACTTGTAGATGGTCCTGTTTTATACTGTATTCCCGATACTATTAGCTTTATGAGTGGAAACACTAAGATATTAGTGTCTGTTTTTTCAGAAACGGGTATGGTAAAAGCTGATAAGGTTAAAGAATACCTGACTCCCCTTGCCAGTTCTCTGACCAATTTTTTTGGCCAAATGCCTGTTGAAAAATATTGCTTTTTAATGTATTTTCCTGAATATTTTCCTAAAAAGGATCAAAAGGCAGGAATAACAAAATTTGGAGGATATGGCGCACTTGAACATTCATACAGTTCTTTTTATTTTCTTCCGGAAATAAACAAGGAAGAAAGAGTAAAATCTATGGTTTTAAGTATTGCATCACATGAATTTTTGCATATTTTAACTCCCCTTAATATTCACAGTGAAGAAATAGGCAATTTTGATTTTCGGAATCCTAAAATGTCTGCTCATTTATGGATGTATGAAGGAGTTACTGAATATTTTGCTGATTTAATCCAAGTAAGAAATAAATTCACAACATATGATGAGTTTAAAGAAGAAATAAGAGATAAAATTAATAAAGCATCAAGCTATCCCGATGTTTCTTTTACTGAAATGAGTAAAAACATTCTTTCTGATAAGTACAAGGATATGTATAGCAATGTTTACAGCAAAGGTGCTTTAATTGGTTTCCTTCTTGATATTCGTCTTCAGGAATTAAGCCAGGGAAATCAAAGTCTTAAAGATGTTATGTTGGAATTATCTAAGAAATACGGACCAGACAAACCTTTTAAAGATGATGAATTAATTGATGAAATAGTTGCAATGACTCATCCTGAAATAAAAAATTATTTTAATGACTATGTTATTGGTAACAAACCCCTTCCTTATGAAGAATACTTTAATAAAATAGGATGGAAATTTATTGAAACCAGACAAGATAGTATGAAATCATTCGGACGCATTAGTTTTACATATGATGCCAAAAAGGAACATTTTGCAGTTACAAATTCTTCTGGAAAAGAAAATGCATTTGGACTAGAAAATGGCGATGCTATTATAGCTGTTAATGGTAAATTATTAACTACAGCTAATTACAATGAATTACTAAATCCAGTTATTCAAACAAAGAATTTAAATGAAATTACAATACAATTTAAAAGAGGAACACAGATTTCAACTGTAAAAGCTAAGCCTTTGTCGGTGGCAATCGAACTCAAAAATATTATTGAATCTCATTCTAACCCCGATGAGGTCCAATTGAATTTAAAAAAATCAATGCTTAATATGGAATAATTCCATGTCCAAAGTTTATTTATTTAATATATACTTGCCGTTTTTTATCAGTATTATGAGGTGTTTTTTTCTGTTTGCTTTATTTATAACATTTTATTCATCACAGGCCCAGGAAAAAAAGCAACTTCAAGCTATTCGGGTTATTCAATCTCCAAAATTAGATGGTATTCTTGATGAAGATGTATGGCAAAATATTCCTGTAGCTACTGATTTTATTCAAAACCAGTTAAAACCAGGAACTCCTTCAAGTCAAAAATCAGAAGTCAAATTAATTTATGACGATAATGCATTATATGTGGGGGCAATTTTATATGATGTTTCAAAAGATAGTATTTTAAGAGAATTAGGTAAAAGAGACAGTGAAGGCAATACAGATATTTTTGGGATAATAATTGACACTTATAAAGATGGAATTAATGCCTTTGGTTTTTTTATAACCCCCTCAGGAGTGCAGATTGATGCTCGTTATTCTGCCAATGGCCAGGATTTTGAATGGAATGCTGTATGGGAAAGTAAAGTTCAGATTAATGATAATTCATGGGTTGTGGAATTTAAAATTCCTTATTCCGCATTGCGTTTCTCAAAAAATGAAGTGCAAACATGGGGGGTTAATTTTATAAGAAAAATAAGAAGACATAGGGAAATGAGCTTTTGGAATGATATTAACCCTGCTATTGACGGATTTGTGAATCAATTTGGTGTTTTACATGGAGTTGAAAAAATTGTTTCTCCTGTTCGTCTATCTCTTACACCCTATGTTTCAGGATATGCCGATCATTTTCAAAATGAAACAGGGTCTTTTACAAGAACTACTTTTAATGCAGGAGCCGATATTAAATATGGTATCAATGAAAGTTTTACTTTGGACATGACTCTTGTTCCTGATTTTGGACAGGTTCAATCAGATAATCTTGTACTTAATCTTTCTCCTTTTGAAATACAATTTAATGATTTCAGACCATTTTTTACTGAAGGAACAGAACTTTTTAATCGTGGTGGCTTATTTTATACCAGAAGAGTAGGAGGAGAACCGATTGATTATTATAGCGTTAGTAATCAGGTAAAGCCTGGTGAAAAATTAATTTCTAATCCCTCTAATAGCCAAATGATTAATGCTACTAAAATTTCAGGCAGAACAAGTTCAGGATTAGGAATTGGTGTATTTAATGGAACTACCGCAAATGCATATGCAACAATTGAAGATTCAGAGGGTCAACTGAGAAATATTTTAACTGATCCTCTTACCAATTACAGTGTTATTGTTTTTGATCAGTCTTTAAAGAACAATTCCTATGTTAGTATGTTTAATACCAATGTAATGCGTGAAGGAAGTTTTTACGATGCAAATGTTACCGGTGCACAGTTCAGATTAATGGATAAATCCATAACGTATGCTTTAAGTGGAAACACCAACTTAAGCCAGAAATATAATTCCGGCATAACTAATCCAGAAACAGGGCATGCTTACTTTATTGATTTTTCAAAAATTAGCGGTAACTACCAGTACTACTTTAACCATGGATTAAAAAGCAATACTTATGATCCCAATGATTTGGGCTTTTTACTTATTAATAACCAGGTTACTTATTCTAGTGGAATTAGATATAACATATTTAAACCATTTTGGAAATTAAATAATCTTTATACTAATCTTGGATTTTATTATGCACAGCTTTATCAGCCCAATGTTTTTCAGGATTTTAATATACATGGTTCTGTCAGAACAACCTTTACAAAGAAATTTCTAAGCACTGGCATGGATTTTAAAGTGGAACCTGTTAAAACTTATGATTATTTTGAACCCCGTACACCAGGTAGGTTTTATCTTTTTCCCGAAAACATTCATGGCGGTTATTGGATTTCTTCTGATTACCGCAAAAGGCTTGCACTTGATGTAAATATGGCTGCAAATAAGTTGAATGAACCTGGCAGAATAAATTATAACTATGGAATTTCTCCTCGTTTTAGAGCAAATAACAAATTGTTTTTTCTATATAATTATAATTATGAAAACAGGGTGAATGATGTTGGGTATGTCAGTAAATTTGAAGAAGATGTTTTTTTTGGAATTAGAAATGTAAACACAATTATAAATACACTTACCACTTCTTATACCTTCACAAATAGAATGTCCCTGTCAATAAGGGGAAGACATTATTGGTCAAAAGCAATCTATAAAGAGTATAAATTATTATCTCTAGATGGAACTTTAGAAGATGTAATTTATAATCAGGATCACAATGTTAATTTTAATGCTTTCAATATTGATCTTGTTTATATCTGGAATTTTGCTCCCGGAAGTGAAATGACTATAGTTTGGAAAAATGCCATTATCAACAGAGAGAATGAAACTCAAATGAATTACTATAATAACTTCAAAAATACAATTGAATCACCCCAGGTTAATAGTTTATCTATTAAATTGCTTTATTATCTGGATTATCTCACTTTAAGGAGTGGAGTGAAAAGATAAAAAATGAAGTTGTTTGAATAAAGAAAACTCATTTTACCCAAATAAATTCAAATAATCCTTCTTAATATCTTCAGTATTTCTAATTTTGAACAAATTTTAAAAGCCCCGGGTTTTAACAGATTTATATCTATTATTAACATCCACATTAATTGTGGAAACATTATAAAATAAAAATAAGATGGAAAAAAGCTCTAAAATCATTTACACTCTTACAGATGAAGCACCTGCATTGGCAACCTACTCCTTTTTGCCAATAGTTAATACCTTTACAAAGGCAGCTGGCATTGCTGTTCAAACAAAAGACATTTCCCTTGCAGGTAGAATTATTTCTAGTTTTCCTGAATTTTTAACAGATAGTCAAAAGCAAGATGATGAACTGGCCTATTTAGGAGAATTGGCAAAAAAACCTGAAGCGAATATTATTAAATTACCTAATATCAGTGCTTCAATACCTCAATTAGCTGAAGCAATTAAAGAACTTCAAGAACAAGGTTATAAAATCCCTGATTACCCTTCAACTCCTAAAACGGATGAAGAAAAAGAAATAAAAGCCCGATATGCAAAAGTGTTGGGAAGTGCTGTAAAC
>JALYPI010000093.1 GCA_030856445.1 Bacteroidota bacterium | reverse complement strand
ACGAAAAGGGAGTTAAAAATTCAAACGTGAATGTTGCAGAACAAACTGTAACAGTTGAATTTGATCCAAGAAAAACTTCTGTTGAAAAAATCAAAAAAGCGATAACTGAATCTGGGTATGATGCGGATGAAATGATTGCGGATCCAAAAGCATATGAAAAATTAGATGCGTGTTGTAAAAAAGACAATGCAATACATGATTAAATTATCTTAATTCTTTACAAACAAAAAGAGCTGCAATTTTTGCAGCTCTTTTTGTTTAATTTAATGGATTTTTATCTTAAAAGTGTGATACTTTCTTTATGTTCAAACTCTTTCTTATCTTCTCCTGTAGCTTTAATCAAGACAAAGTAAGTTCCATCGGAACAAATTTTACCCTTAGGGGATTTTCCGTTCCATCCCATATTTGGATCCTCTGATTCAAAAACCAGGTCTCCCCATCTGTTAAATATAGAGCAAGTATAGGTTTTTATTCCTCTGCTTTTAATTAAAAACAAATCGTTTTTACCATCCCCATTTGGAGTAAAAACATTTGGTACTTCAACATAAGAATCACTTTCAACCAGAATTGTAACACTAAATGTATCCGGGCAACTGGCAATATTGCTATAAGCTACTAGCATTGCCTCGTAAGTACCAGATTCAGTGTATGTGTAAGATGGATCTTTTACTGTAGAACTGTCTCCATTTCCAAATAGCCATAAAAAGTTACTGGAAAAGGTAGATTCATTATTAAAAGTAACATCAAAAGGTGTTATTCCAGTTAAGATATTTGTGCTAAAAAAAGCATTGGCAAAATCTACAGTCGCAATTGTTTGTGAAGCATTACTGGTACAACCACCTACAGTTACAGTTAAAGAATATACTCCTTCATTTTGAGTGTTTAAATTGCTTATTAATGGATTTTGTAAACTGGAAGTAAATCCATTTGGTCCTGTCCAATTGTAGGTTGCATTTGTTACAGGATCTGCATTAAGTTGTAGATCTGTTCCTTCACACTGTGGACTATTGGCTTGAACCACAGGAGTAGATGGACTTGCATTTATTGCAACGGTTGTTGTCATAGCATTACTAGTACAACCATTTAATGTCCATATAGCTGAATAAATCCCAGCATGTCCACTTGTTACGTTACTAATCTGAGGATTATTACCTGCAATTGGAGCCCCTGCTGGATTAGTCCAATTCACAGTTCCACTGGTTACTCCTGAAATAAGGTTTAGAGTTCCACCCTCACACAAAGGAGAGTTAGAAGATACACCAGTTAATACAGGAGTAGTATTTATTGTTATTGTTACCTGTGAAGGAGGACTAGTGCAATTTCCATTTGTTTCAGTAACATAATAAATAATTGTACTTGTTGTTGTAGAATTGTAAGTTGATGTATTTGTTGCTATTGGAGTTGTTAAAGAAGCATCGTCATACCAATTAATTACTCCCCCTGATCCATTAGCTGTTAAAGGCGCAATAGGATCATTTTCACAATAGCTTACCGAATTAGGAAGGCCGGGTGAGGGTGGTGTAATAAAAATTGTACCACTTACTTGAACTACCTGACTTATACAACCATTTAGCGATTCAGTAACATAATATGTATATGCTCCGGGCGTAGTTACAATAAAGAAACTATCTATTGCAACTTGTGTTGTTAATGAGGGATCCGAATACCAAATATAAGAGCCACCAGATCCGCTAGCTGTAATTAATGCATTATCACAAAAAGAACCTGCTCCTGATATAATAACAGGATCAACAAGATTATTTATAGTAATGGAAACAGCATGAACATCATTACATACTCCAGATGTAGTATAAGTAACAGTATAAGTTGCTCCTGGTGTCGATGCACCTAAATCTATTTCTCCTGTTGTAGGGTCCAAAACCAATCCAGCCGTTGAACTAAATGAACCAGCTGATAATGGCATTTGATCTGGGGACAACATTCCACTTGTACAAAAAGCAGTACCTGGAAAACTAAATATAGCATCATCATTAGGATTAATAGTAACTACAACTGACATAGTATCAGTGCAACCTGCTGTTGTTGTAGATTGTATATAATAGGTACCACTTGTTGTTACTGCACTTGGAGAAGTTAAAGCAGTTGTAGCTGCAGCATCAGTCCAATATGTTAAGGTTCCGCTGCCCGTACTTCCAGAGGTAACTGCAGGGGCTGTTATATCTACAGTAGAAGGAGAACAAACGGCAGCAGGATTTGTAATAGCAAGAACCGGAGTTTGATCAATGTTTATGTTCACAGGTTGAATAGCTGAACAACCTGCTGTTGTTGTAGATTGTATATAATAGGTGCCGCTTGCATTTACTGCATTTGGAGAACTTAAAGCATTAGTAGCACCTGCATTTGTCCAATAAGTTAAACTACCACTACCAGTGCTTCCAGAAGTTACTGAAGGATCAGTTAAATCAACAGTAGAAGGAAAACAAACTGCAGCAGGGTTTGTAATAGCAAGAACAGGAGTTTGATTAAT
>JALYPI010000017.1 GCA_030856445.1 Bacteroidota bacterium | reverse complement strand
CCCAAAAGCAAAAGGTATATTTGGCTATGGTAAATTTAGGTGATGAGAATGGATTTACAACTAATTTAGGTGCGCATGCTAAACTCCTTCATAAACATAATTCATTAGGTGCATCAGCCAAAAAGATGGTAAAGGCGGATGAAATGAATAAAATTCAAAGAGCGATGTCAATTTTTAAACAGACAGGAATTGATTATAAGGACGTAATGAAAGATGTAGAAGCGGGAAAAGAAGTTTTTTTGATAGGCATAAATGAAAAAAAGATACAAAACGGAGTAAGGGTTGAGCAAATTGTCAATACATATATTCATGAAATTGATGCTCATTTGAAAAATATGTTAAATGGGAACCCATCAACCAATGAATTTGATGAACATGTAGTTTATTTTGGCTTAGATCAGCCGGAAGGAAATCAACAGCTTAACGAATATTTTAAATCTATAATGGATGGGAAATCAATTCCATATGATCAAATACTTCCTAATTCTCCTGCAGGTAAAAATAAAGCAGAGGTTGAAAAAGCTGCAAGTAATTTTAAATCTGGAAATGTTGTTACTCCTAACCTAACCGAAAGTGCCCAATAATGAAGACATTTAAAGTTTTAGTAATCTTGACATTTTTAGTCCAAAATTCTTGTAATACAATCCATGGTAGAAAAAGTAATGATTATTTTGAGATTACTAATATACAACCAATTAAAAATTCTACTCTAAGTTTATATAGTAATTTATATAAAAGCACAATAAAAAAAAATGGTATTCTAATAACTGAATTTTATACTGGTTTATGGAAGGATACTCTTTTTTTAATTGAAACTGAATCCGTATTAAGTCCGGATTGTTTTAACACCATACCAATTGCTGTTACTAATAATGAAAATTTCCATGCATATTTTAGATCAGATTGTCCGCCTGGACCTCTCCCAACTTATAGAATTAAATCTTTTCCTTTTGGGAATAATAAACATTATATTATTTATTTTGAATTGATCCCGCCAGGATTGGAAATTGGTCAAATTCATGACACACCTTCTAGGACCATTCTATATTCATTCGAGAAAGGTATTGAATACTTTAGCACCTCTGAAACAACTGAAATTTGGCCATTTTAAATGTTTTACCTGACTTTAAGAATAGTTAATGCAGACTATTATCCGTTCGGCTCCGAAATGCCGGGAAGGACGTTCAATTCAAACTCTTACCGCTACGCCTTCAATGGTAAGGAAAATGATAATGAAATAAAAGGAACAGGAAATCAATATGACTATGGGTTTAGAATTTATGATCCTAGGATTGGAAAGTTTTTGAGTGTTGACCCTTTAACTAAATCTTATCCATGGTATACTCCTTATCAATTTGCAGGAAATAAACCAATAAATTCAATTGATTTAGATGGTTTAGAAGAATTTGAAATAAATAATGATGAAGTTAAAGTCTTTGATCCAGTAAAAGGAGAGTTTGCTTATATACCTGTTAAGTCCCTTACAATAAGAAATATTGATGCAGCATTCAAGGTTATCGATGAAAATGGAGTAGAATCCAAAAATTTTAAATATTGTGAATTTATATGTCAGATGAAAGGCTTTCAGCCACAAGATCAAACACCTGGAGGCGATGGTGAAAAAAATATTCAGGTACCAAATCATAAAGGTCCTACAAAAAGATTCACTGAAAGTTCTTTTAGACTTTTGACTACGATAGGTGATCCAGCGGGATTTAAAGCTTTACCTGGAGGTCTTGAAAGTAACGTTGAACAAAATCCATTGAATGTATTAGGCGTTGGAGCTGTACCAGAGGAATATGATAGAATGAAAGTGTTTTTACCTACTAAAGAGTTGCAAAATGAATATAAAAAACAATGGGCTGAAAAAGGATGGGATAAAGCATATAAAATTGATGCAAATGAAATTATTTTTATCGATGCTCCTGAGCGTGGTACTACACATACCAAAGAAGTGATTTTTGAAAAAACAAATTGCACTGATTGTTAATTCGTTATGGAAATAATTCTAGGTCTAGTGTATCCATATTTAATTGTAACTGTTAATCACAAAAATAGCAATAGTTATAAAAACGAAATATTTTTATTAGATTCAATGAAATTAAAAATTACAATTAATTCTAAAAATGTTAGCATCAGAAAACTAAATTAATTGTGAACTGACTTTGAATAAAATAATATTTAAATAGACACAAATTTTTGTGAATTGTACTTTTCATATAATAATGAAAGACGTGTTTATTTTTATTAAGAATACTCTTTCAGGATTCGTAAATAATTTTGTAGAGGATAATATAATTTTTTTTCAAACGACCTGTTTTACTGGTACAAATAATTGAAATAAATTTATCCGTTTGATATATCCAAATAAGAAAAACTAAAAATGGAAATGAGAATAATATTAATATTAATATCATTACTATTAACATTGAATTTTATTGGATTCTGTCAAGACCATTCTTCATTATTTAAACGAGATTGTATGATAGAAAATAAAGTATTTAAAGTTCTTGAGTATGATCCTGTTGATTCTTTAAACTACTTTAAAAAATATCCAAATGGTATCTACTCAAATTATGATAGATATGGCAGAATTGTTGAATCAAATCATTATTCCCCATTTGAAATTGATAATCAATTTATATCAGGAGAGTTTAAAAATCATTACTTGTATGATTCTTTAGATAACAAAATTGGTTTTATTCAAATACATGATAATATGGCTTCTCCTTTTAAATTTATTGAACTTAAATCATTTGACAAGGAAAACAATAAAGTAAAAACAGTTTTTCTTGAATCTAGTTGGAAAGTAAATTCGAATTTTATTTTTAATGAAAAAGATTTACAAGAAGAGAAGCAAATTCGTACTGACACAATTGTGATAACTGAATTTCACAAACAGATTTATTTCAAAGGTGATTCAATAAACTATCAGGATTTATATATTAATAAGAATAAACTTGTTGATTCAACTATTTATCATACCACTTGTTCTGGCTGGATTGGTAAACATGATTGTGAAACAAAAATCATCTATGAATATTTTGTTAATGGGGTTATCAAAAGAAAAACAGAACAACAATTTCAAGTATTAGAGGTTAAAAAGCTTTATTCACAATATGAATATGTTTACTTTCAAAATGGATTACTAGACAATATTACAAGTTATTTTACGGACACCGACCGAAAGGAAATATCAAAATTCAAATACTATTATCGAAAACATTAAAGTGCATAACAGGCTGAGTGTATAAGTTGCTTTTCTTTTCACGACTATACTTAACAGATGGAAATTTGTCCAACGCAATAACTTACAGTTCTTTGAATTTCACTAGAAGTGTGATGTTTTATGTGTTTGAGGCAAAGGCTAATATAATTGATTTGTTGACTCACAGTGCAAAAAGGATTTTATTTATGCACTTTTTAGGGTAAAATTTTGAAAAATCCGAAAAGATTCTTTATAACAAAGAAAAAAGGCTAAATTAGCCTTTAAATGAAAGAACCTCAATTTACATCTAATCTGCTTGGTTTATCAGTAATATTAATGAGAATGGGTGTTTTTGATAGTCAAAAAAGAGGCATAAATCCTTATCGATACGGCATGAACGGACAGGAAAAAGACGATGAGATTAAAGGTAATGGTAATAGCTATGATTTTGGTGCGAGGATTTATGATCCAAGATTAGGAAAATGGTTAAGCATGGATGCCTTGTCTTCTAAAATGCCTTCAGTTTCCCCTTATTCTTATGCTCTTAATTCACCTTTGATTCTAGTTGATATTGAAGGACATTTCGTTTTAAAAATTGATGAAGCTGCTGCAAAAAAATATGGATTGTCCGAAATACAAGTTAAGAAATTTAATGAGCTATTAAAAGATGTTGAAAGCTTCGTGGCAAATAACCCTGATGTTGTTAAATTTATAGCTGCTCAAACAGGTTATACTGAAGCAGAGGTTATGGCTCATAGTAAAGCAGGTTCTGGGCCTACAATATTCCTTAATGAGAATCCACAAGGAGCTAATGTATCTCCAGATGATGCAAGGAGTAACCAAATGTCTTTTGATGCTACTTATGCCCAATCTTATGAGGAGCAGGGATCTGCTTCGGCTGCTGATCAGAAAGCATATAAATTGGGTATGATTAGTTTAATCTTGCATGAATATACGCACTTGGGTGATCGGCAGACCAATGATGGTAATATTACTGGACAACCAGATGGAGGTAGAGATGAAAGTGGAAATCTGATTGTTGCTAAACAAGATGTCAAGAATTCCTTTTTTGGTCATAGAGGACAAGATACTGATCGTAAAATAACTGGACATGAATTTGGTTCTCTTTCTACTAAGAACTCCTTTGGGAGGTGGACTTTAGATCCAAGTACTATTAAGGCAAATAAAGCAAAAATCAAGTCTGGAGAAGCGAAAAAAGTTCCAGAATAAAACAATCTTTCAAATGAAGTTAATTAGTGTAATGTTTGGATGTGCTATAATCAGTATTTGTGAAATATTAGCGCAGCCTATTGATTTTGAAAACAAAAGATCGGAAAGTGCCTTAATAATTGAAAAAGCTTTAGTACTAATTAATGATGATTGTGATTGTAACATTATACTTCAAAAGGAAATGGATAGTTTATCACTAAATGCCGAAATAATGAATAGACTTTTTAAAGACATTAGTATTAAATCGGATACTTTCTCCTGCTTTAAAGGTTTTATTCTACAAAAAAGTGATTTCACTAGTAAACGGATAAAGCTTAAGGACAATAGAGGAATTAATAAGGTTCAAAAGAGAAATAGGAAGCCAGATCCAGAAAAGATTGAAATAGCTAAACTTTTGAAAGACTGTAGAATAATGAGAGTTCATCAAGTTTCTAATGTATGTAAAGTAAATGATTCAACCTATATATTAAAGGTGAACAGAGGAACACAAAATAACACCAGAATGATTTGCTATTACATTATTAAACTTGATGAAGCAGGTAAGGCTAGAATTGTAGGTAGGGAAGATTGTAACGTTACATGAGCAGCGTCATAAACCCTCAAATTCCTCCGAAAAGAAGGTAGCTTTCAGCTACACTTGCAGTAAACCAGGCCAAGCTTTTGGAAAGGGTTTATAACCCAGTCCTTTTTCATTTAAAAAAATTGTTTTTTGAATAAAATAGTGTCAACTAAAAGTCTTACAAGAATTAACCCTAAAAACCTAATGACAATGTTGGCACAGAAACTTTATTACTATACAAATTTGGACACGAAAAAAAACTGACATTCCATTGCATTTTAATCAAGTAAGATTACGTATTGTCGTTATAAGATACTAACTATAAATTTGCACAACAATTAATCAGATGCTTTTTAAAGAAACTGGAAATTTTAACACCTTGAGCAATCTATCTAATTTACAGGGAGTTATATTCATTAGCCGTTATCGTTACGCCTTCCAAGGACAGGAAAAAACAGACGAGATAAAAGGTGGTGGAAACCACATAGATTTTAAGTACAGAGGTTACGACCCAAGGATTGGTAAAATGTGGAGTATTGACCCGATGTCTAAGCAATATCCATTTTATAGCCCTTATGCTTTTAGCGGAAATCGGGTAATTGATGCTTTTGATTTAGAGGGATTGCAACCTGTAAGAAAACCACAAGGAATACAAGGAGTTGATTATTTTCCAACTACTCCAGGAGATGCTACAAAGGCACAATCAAAAGTTGACGCTGGAGAAAATGTTTTAAGTAGGCCGTTCTCATGTCCCGATTGTGTTAATTTTAATTTTTTCTTGTTAAGACCAAAACTCAATGTGAGCACAGCAACTACTGTAAATCCTGTCACCCCACCAGCAGGAGGAACCTCAAATACAACAACGATTAATTCTCAAATCAATTTTAATCCCAATACTGCTGTTTTTGCAGGTGGGGCAGTCGGGCAAGTAAATAGTGTAGCAGCTCAGGCTCTCCCGACAACAGCAACAGTACCAATTGGCAATCCAAATACAACACGCTCAATTGCAAGTGCAATGAATGCTGAAAATTTAACCACCAGAACTTTTACTGATATTACCACTCAACAAGTTCAGGTAACTAATACAACAAGTGTCATTACAATTGGTTTTAGCACGATACTGCCAAATAATGCTGCCAATGCGGCTTTAATTACTGCACGTTTCGATCAAATTAGTGCTCAACTACAATTGCAGGGCGTTAACCCTGCTAATATAAGCCGGGGAGCAACTAATTTTGGAGTTAGAGGTTTACCTAATGATAATAGAACCACATTTAATATTTCAACAACAACAAGTACCGCTACAGGAACACAAACTAGCACTACAACCACAACTGAAGCACAAACATTTGAATAACGGATTATGAAGAAAATAATTTATATAATGGTAACGGGCTTGTTATTGTCTTGCGGAAATCAAACTGAAATTATAGAGAAAAAAGACAATTCCACAGCAGAAATATTGAGCCAATTGGAAAAAAAATCTGAATTTTTTACATTTTCTATTGATTCTATACCAATAATTATTGGTTTAGAAGGTACAGTAATTACTATACCATCAGAATGTTTAGTCCATCAGGATGACAAATTGCCAAAAGGAGAAGTAACTATAGAGTTAAAAGAATTTTATAGTGCTTCAGATATATTGTTTAACAACCTTACTACTCAAACAAAAAGTGGTTTACTACAAACTGCAGGAATGATATATATACAAGCAACTTCCGAAAACAAAGTTTTAAAAGTAAAAGATGGTAAAAGCTTTGAAATTAAGTTCCCTATAATTGGAAATGTAAAAAAAGGAATGCAACTATATAGAGGTAAAATTGAAAAAGATTTTATTTCCTGGGATGACACGCCAATAAGCGATAGTGCAATGACAATAAATTTGGATCTCATTAGAGAAGGGGTTGGATTACCTTCACAGAGAAATTTAGATTATTATATTTTTGAATCTGGAATAACGTGGTGGATTAATTGTGATAAGCAGTTGGAAGGAGCTGATAAAACTATATTGTCAATAAAAATCGATACAGTTATAATTCCACATATACGTATAGTGTTTCCCTCGTTAAAAACAGCAGCAGCTCCCTTATTTGAAGATGGCACATTAAATTTTTATAATATTCCATTAGAGGAATCTGGAACAATTATTGGTTTTTACAAATCAGAAAACAAGCACTATATCTACAAGAAAGAAATCACCATATCAGCCAAAATGAAAGAAACAGCCGTATTTAGAGAAGTAACCTTAGAAGAATTAAAAGCAGAAATAGAGGCAATTAAATGGAAAGAATCGGTTTAAAAAATAATCCCGCAAATTCCGAGAAACCCATGAAACAGAAGTCACGATACATCTGAAGTTCTTGAATTCAAGTTGCCTGTAATTTTATCAATAAAAATGTAAAGTCGTTTTAATAATTGCGGTGTTATTTGAGTAAAAGAAACTTAGAAATTAGGCTCTTTAATTTGTTGGTTGAGTTTTCCTGTGCTATTGTAACTTACAAAGCTCTGCAGGAGGACTTTTTTTTGTTTTTTTACGCTTAGTTGACAACAATCCCAAATTTTAATCACGTAAAATTACGTATTGTCATTCTCAGATACTACCTTTAAATTTGCCCAACAATTAAGCAAATGCTTATTAAAGAAACTGGTAATTTTACGAGATTGAGCAATCGGTCTAATTTACAGCCAAATAGCTATTCCGACCTTTACCGCTACGCATTCAACACACAGGAAAAAGTAGATGAAATAAAAGGTTCGGGAAACCATTATACAGCTACTTATTGGGAATATGACCCAAGGATTGGAAGAAGATGGAATTTAGACCCAGAGATTGTTGCATGGGAAAGTGGTTATGCATCCAATAGGAACAACCCAATTAGCTTTAGTGACCCTGATGGTGATTTACCAGTTATTGGTAATTTACTTAACAAGATAAGAAAAGCTTTTGGACTTCCTTATAAAGATTATACAAATACGATTATAACTCTTAGACCTAAAAAAGTTAAAGTAGGAGTATTACAATTTGAAACATTAGTAATTGGGACAATACGTAATGAACAACTTCAAGCCATTGATTTTGCTAGTGCAGCAGGCAAAGGAGTTAATGCTGTAATACATTCATCTGATTTTATTAGGGACTATGGTTATTCAGCAACAGTTAACATAAATAAGGAATCTTCATTTTATTACCCTATAAGAAGAGAGCTTGAAAAACAAGGAATAGATACAGACCAATTTCATGGAGTTTTCTCCATGAATTTTAAACCAGGAGAGGATTATTCTTTTTTATTCGATAATTCTGTGCAACTTGCAAGTCCAGGAGCTGTAGTTCTTGTTCATAGAATTGCAACGGTTGTTCTTCCTAATATAATGGGTTCATCGGTTGCTGTAAATGAATCAGGGATGGTTTTACATTTTTCCCAACATGGAAAGGGTAAAAAAACGTTACAACAGGAAGAAGTTGATAAATTGAACGATATTTTAAAAAATTCTTCAAATAAAAAAGAAAGAAAAGCAGCGAAAGAAAAACTCAAAGGACATAATAAAGGGACTAAAGACAGGCCGAGTAGACAAACAAAAGATGACAAAAAATAATAAAACATTATGGATATTAACAATATAAAAAGTAAATTGTTGTCAGATACTTTTGAAGAACCTAATGAAGCGATTGATGAACTATTGAAAGAAGAACGTATTAATGATGATTTATTTGAGTTTATTCTTAAACTAGAAGACGAATTAGTAATTTCAGATTTTCTTGTATTCTATAAAAATTTTACTACTTATCAACTTGAGAGAATTAATTTATTTGTCAAAGAAAATTTGTTTCACGAGAGTGATGTTTTTCGGTCAGATTTGATTGATATAGCTAATTATTGGCGATTTAAAAACATTTATAATGATTGTTTGATTATTATAAGAAACCATAAAGAAAGTGATATTGTAATTCTTTCATCACTAAGTTACATATTTGAGAACTCAAGTATTAAAGATATTCCTTTATTTGTTTCAGAATTTAAAAAAATTTTAAATAATCCAAA
>JALYPI010000015.1 GCA_030856445.1 Bacteroidota bacterium | reverse complement strand
GCAGGTAATAGACTATTTGCGCTATAATATGCGCTCTCAAATTTTCGCCAAAACCTTACCAATGCCTCTTGTTATCGGAGCATTAAAACGTTTGGAATTAATAAGAAATCAGCCTGAACTAAAAGATAAACTTTGGGAAATCACTAATGCTCTTCAATCTGGTTTAAAGGAGGCAGGTTTTGATATTGGAAAAACAAATTCACCAGTTACTCCTGTTTGTCTTAATGGATCTATTCCAGAGGCCACAAACATGATTATTGATTTAAGGGAGAACTATGATATTTTCTGTTCAATTGTAATGTATCCTGTAATTCCAAAAGGACAGATGATTCTAAGATTAATTCCAACTGCAGTGCATACCTTGGAAGATGTAAGATATACCATTGAAACTTTTAAAATAATTCATGAAAAGCTAATTGCAGGGCATTATCAAGCACAATCTATTAGTACTTCAGTTTCGTCATAGTTTACACATACCCTATAAATAAAAAGCTGCACAATAAAAGTGCGGCTTTTTATTTTTTTATAGGTAATACATTGATTTTTATAAAGGTTAATGTAAAACTTGACATTTAGGACAATAATATGTTCCCCTGCCCCCTACTTTTATTTTTTTCACACTTCCATCACAAACAGTACATTTTTGATTGCTATGGCGATGTGGAATTAAAAAATAATCTGGAAATTTTTCAGGATTAGCCTCATTTTTAATGGCGGTCTTTAAAACAAATTGCATCTTTTTATAAAGAGTACTTATTTTTTTATCATTTAACTCATTAATTTTTGTTTTAGGATGAATTTTACTTTGAAATAAAATTTCATCAGCATAAACATTGCCTATTCCAGTCAAAAGGTGCTGATCCATTAATGCAGGTTTTATCATGCCCTTTTTATTCTTAAATATCTTCACAAAATCCTTTTCTTTAATCTCCATTGCATCAGGACCTAACTTTTTTTCCTTTGAAAAGATTCTGGACTTTCGGTCAAGTCAATTTTTCCTAACAGTCTGGGATCATTTAAGGCTAAATGATAACCATTTTTAAAATGGATAAGCATGCGGGAGTATTTTGGCTGCTCTTCCTCTTTGAAATAATCGAGCTCCCCGGTCATTCCAAAATGAAGCACCAGCCAGCTGTGCTGTTTATCATTTGTTTCTAAAAAAAGGTATTTACCTAGTCTTTTTGAATTGACAAACTTGTGATTTTTAAGTGCTTTCTTAATTGTGGTAGCAGAAGATACTAACATCCTTTTGTCAATGAAATCAACATCTTGAATTTGTTGATTTAAGGCTTTATCATCAGCATATTTTTTAAATTGTTCTACATCAGGCAATTCAGGCATACATAGTTTTATACTAACAAAAGCAAAAACTATTCCATGTGGGGTTATTTAAATTTGGAGGTTTTATTGAGTTCATTTTGAAGTTCGCGTGCTAATACTTGCTCTTTCTCTAAAGCTTTTTTTCTATGGGTTTCAAATTCTTCCCGTAGTTCTGACAGAGCATTTTTACTTTCCTGAGTTAATAAATTGCTCCTTTTAAACTTGTAGACAAAAATCAATAATAAGACAATTAAAAGCCCTGTTACTGACCATGTCATATTCATATATATGTTTTTTTGGATTTGAATACCAAACAATTCAATACTATCCTTTTGAACTTGAATGGAAGTTAATTGATCATTTGTGGTTTCCAATTCATTTTTTAAAACTTCAATATCATTTATTTGGTCAGAAGTTATCTTTTGAATTTCTACAATTTCCTCCCTTAACTCTTCCAAAGAGTCAGCAACATTAGAATTAAATTTATCCAGCCAGGTCTTTCTAATAACTTTGAAATCCATATATCTATTTGAATTATTAATCATGTATTCAAATTGACTGTCTATAGGTCCACTTTCAAGTGGTTTTTCTTTTTCCTGAGCAATTACAGAAGAGGAAACAATGAAAACAATTAGAAGGAATATATACTTTTTACTTTTTTTCATCAAAGTTGGATTTACTATTATAATTAGGTTATAGGTTACGATTTTATAATAACTGAGTTTGATTTTTAAAATTGTATGATTTTAAGTGAAAAATTTCCTTAATCTCATTTATAACAAAGAAACTGATTACTAAATTATATAATTATTAGGTGTATAATCATCTTTATTTCAAATTAATTGAGAATTAAGGAAAACATTTCTCATCTGGAGGAAAAAAATACTCTTTAAATTTTTTCACTGCACTTTAAGACTGACTCTAATTAATTGGCACAAAAATGATAAACACAAATGTTTCTCAACCTTAAATAAATATGAAGTATGACAGCAACTGATATAAAAAAAGCTATACATGAACAATTGTAGTCGGTAATCAACAATGCACAGAAAATGGTAAATAAGAGTGCACAGAAAATGGAAACAAGAGTGCACAATTTGGTCAAAGGTATATCATTTGTTTTTAGGTTCAAAAATTGTTTTTCTATT
>JALYPI010000007.1 GCA_030856445.1 Bacteroidota bacterium | reverse complement strand
GCAGGTAGAAGGGGTTAATATCTATGTTTTTGGATTAGATTTAAGGCATTATATTAAAATTCACAGGGATTTTATCTGGGCTAATAGACTTGCCGCTAGCACCTCGCTTGGTACTCATAAATTGATTTATTTTATGGGAGGTGTGGATAATTGGTTATTGCCCAAGTATGATTACGAAACAAGGATAGATTATTCACAAAATTATGTGTTTCAAACCTTGGCAACTAACATGAGAGGTTTTCATCAAAATGTTAGAAACGGGAATTCATTTGCTGTAATTAATAGTGAATTAAGATTGCCTGTTTTCAGGTATCTTGTCAACCAACCAATAAAATCAGATTTTATTAATAATTTCCAGATTATCGGATTTGGAGATATTGGAACAGCATGGAATGGGGTTTCTCCATATTCTGAGGATAATACTTTAAATACAGAAATTATTTATTCTAATCCTTTTATTATAACTTTGAAAAATCAAAAAGAGCCTATAATCGGAGGTTATGGTTTTGGTTTAAGAAGTCGTTTATTAGGTTATTTTGTTAGAGCTGATTGGGCATGGGGTGTTGAAGACGGAGTTGTAATGCCAAGGGTCTTTTACCTGTCATTAAGTTTAGATTTTTAAAATGAATTTTTCTTTGATCGTTGGACTGCTACTAATTGGTTTGGTTGCAGGGGTTTTAAGTGGTATGATTGGAATAGGAGGTGGTATAATAATTGTTCCTGCCCTTGTTTATTTTCTTGGTCTTACCCAGCACCAGAGCCAAGGAACCAGCTTGTTGATGATGCTGCCTCCAATTGGGATTTTGGCAGCAATTAATTATTATAAAAGCTCTCACATGCAACAGGATACAAAATACCTTGTGTTTGCTGCAGTACTTTCCCTGGCCTTCATTATAGGAGGATATTTAGGCTCTAAATTGTCTATAAATATTGATAGAGTTACACTTCAAAAAGTGTTTGGTATTATCCTTTTTGTAATTGCCATAAAAATGTTTTTCTTCAGTAAATAGGCTTCTATTGAAAAAGTTAAATCAAAAAATTAAAGAACTTGCCGCTTCATATCTTAATGAAGTGATTGCTGTGCGAAGACATTTGCACATGTATCCTGAATTGTCCTTTAAAGAGTATAAAACTTCTGAATATATTTCAGCCCAATTGAAAAAAATTGGCATCCCTTTCCAATCAGATATTGTTGAAACCGGGATTACAGCATTAATAGAAGGAAGAAACCCATCCTCAGCTGTAGTAGCTTTAAGAGCAGATATGGATGCATTGCCTATATTGGAAGCCAATGATGTAGAGTACAAATCAAAAAATTCAGGTATAATGCATGCATGTGGACATGATGTTCATTCTGCTTCTTTAATAGGGGCAGCCAAAATTATATGGGATTTAAAAGATGAGTTTGAAGGTACTGTTAAATTGATTTTTCAACCTGGTGAGGAAAAACTCCCTGGTGGAGCATCGTTGATGATAAAAGCAGGTGTTTTGGATAATCCAAAGCCTCAATCCATTTTCGGACAGCATGTTTTCCCCTCAATGGAAGCAGGAAAGGTTGGATTTAAGAGCGGTATGTACATGGCTTCAACAGATGAAATTTATATAACTGTAAAAGGAAAAGGTGGACATGCTGCAATGCCTGAACATTACAACAACCCTATTTTTATTGCCTCTGAGATTTTGCTAGCTTTAAAAACTGCATTTATGGATGAAGATAAAAAAAGCATCCCCAATATTCCAACTGTTCTTGCATTTGGAAAATTCACAGCAGATGGAGCAACAAATGTAATACCTGATGAAGTTAAAATTGAAGGAACTTTCAGGACAATGGATGAGAATTGGAGAACTCAGGCACAAAAAATAATGAAAGAGCTGGCAGAAAAAATAGCTATCCAAAAAGGGGGTATATGTGATTTTAAAATATTAAATGGGTACCCTTATTTAGAAAACCATCCATTAACCACAGAAAGAGCCCGTAAAGCAGCAGAAGATTTTCTTGGAAAGGAAAATGTAGAAGAACTACCTTTAAGAATGACAGCCGAAGACTTCTCTTTTTATACTCAACAAGTTCCTGGTTGTTTTTACCGTCTGGGAACAGCAAATAAATCAAAAGGAATTATATCAGGAGTACATACCACTACTTTTGATATAGATGAAAAAGCCCTTGAAACCAGTATTGGCCTGCTTGCTTTTTTGGCAATCAATGAACTGGAAAGTTTGAAAAAGCATGAATAAAATGCTCAAATGAAGATCGTAGAAGGGGGAGAAAATAAATTATAAAAATAAAAAAGGCTGCCCCAGGGACAGCCTTTTCTAATTAAAAAAAGAGTTTTTTAATTACCCATTTCAGACATGAATTTCACTCTCATAAGGCGTATTTCTTCTTCAGAGAATTCATTTTCACCTAATTCAACAAGAGCTTTATCTATGGAATCAGAAGTTGCAGAACGGAAATATTCAAAAATTTCGTCTTGCTTTTCTTCATCAATTACATCATCTATAAAATAACGGATGTTAACTTTGGTGCCTGAAGCTACTATACTTTCAATTTCATTTAAAAGGTCCGTAAATTCAAGTCCTTTGGCCTCAGCAATAGAATCAAGAGGAACTTTTCTGTCAATGCTTTGGATAATGTATACTTTTAAACCAGATTTATTTACAACAGATTTAACAACCATATCCTGAGGCCTTTCAATATCGTTTTCCTCAACATGCTTGGAAATAAGTTCAATAATGGGCTTTCCGAATTTAGCTGCTTTCCCTGCTCCAACCCCTGAAATCTGTTTTAACTCCTCCATGGTTATAGGATAATGAGTTGACATGTCCTCAAGAGATGTATCCTGGAAAATAACAAAAGGGGGAAGATTTTGTTGTTTTGCTATTTTCTTTCTCAGGTCTTTTAACAATGAAAACAATGTTTCATCTGCAGTTCCTGAGCCTCCTCCTCCTTGACTTGAAGGACTTATGTCCTCTTCCTCGTTTGTACTTTCGTAATTATGATCTTTAGTTACCATTACCTGATAAGGGGTTTTTATAAATTCGTTTCCTTTTTTGCTGACTTTTAACAAGCCGTAATTTTCAATGTCTTTTGTTATTAACCCAATAACAAGGGCCTGTCGTATAACAGCGTTCCAAGATTTCTCATCATTCTCATCACCCTCACCAAATACATCAAGTTCGTTGTGTTTGTATGATTTTGTAATCGTATTCTCTGTTCCTGTTAACACAGAGATAATATGACTAGCTTTAAACTTCTCTTTTACTGCTAAAATTGTTTGCAATAATAATGAAATTTCTTCTTGTGCGTCAAACTTTGGTTTAGGATTTGCACAATTATCACATTTATTATCACAATTGCTCTCATCATACTCCTCTCCAAAGTAGTGCAACAATGATTTTCTGCGGCACATAGAGGTTTCTGCATAAGAAATAGTTTCCTGAATTAATTGTTTTCCTATTTCCTGTTCAGCAACTGGTTTGCCTTGCAAAAACTTTTCAAGCTTTTCAATATCTTTATAACTGTAAAAAGCCACACAATTACCTTCTCCACCATCTCTACCAGCACGACCTGTTTCCTGGTAATATCCTTCTAAACTTTTAGGAATATCATGATGAATTACAAATCTAACATCTGGTTTATCTATTCCCATTCCAAATGCAATTGTTGCAACAATCACATCAATATCCTCCATAAGGAATTTATCCTGTGTTTTTGCTCTTACACCGGCTTCAAGTCCTGCATGATATGGCAATGCTTTAATTCCATTTACTATAAGAGTCTGGGCAAGTTCTTCTACTTTTTTTCTGCTTAAGCAGTATATAATTCCAGATTTGCCCTCATGTTGACGAATATACCTGATAATATCACGGTTTACCTCATTCTTAAGCCTTACTTCATAATTTAAGTTTGGTCTGTTAAAAGAAGATTTAAAAGCGGTTGCACCGCTCATTCCTAAATTCTTTTGTATATCCTGCTGCACTTTTGGAGTTGCCGTAGCAGTAAGTGCAATAATAGGAACTTTACCTATGGCTTCAATTATTGTTTTTAATCTACGGTACTCAGGACGAAAGTCATGACCCCATTCAGAAATACAATGAGCCTCATCAATGGCAAAGAAGGAAATTTTTATGTCAGTTAAAAAATCTATGTTTTCTTGTTTGGTTAAAGACTCGGGTGCCACATAAAGCAATTTTGTTTTGCCAGATGTTACATCTTTTTTTACCTGGGTGATTTCTGTTTTGTTGAGAGAGGAATTCATAAAATGAGCAATTCCATCTTCAGTACCAAAGCTCCTTATAGAATCCACCTGGTTTTTCATAAGAGCAATTAAAGGAGAAATTATAATTGCAGTTCCCTCACTTATAAGAGCAGGAAGTTGATAGCACAACGATTTGCCTCCTCCTGTTGGCATTATAACAAAAGTATGGTGTCCATCCAATACATTCTGAATAATTGCTTCTTGATTGCCTTTAAATTGCGAGAATCCGAAAAACTTTTTTAATGCTCCAGCTAGGGGAGTCTGAACAGTTAACATCGTTAATTTATATTTTTAAATAAATGGTTAAACTTTTTAGTTTAAGTTTGTAACGTAAATATAAAATTTTTAGTGATATAATATCATTTATTTTATATAGTTTTTTATAAAAATTATATGAAGATTTGAAAACAACCGATGAAATAATTCAAATAGCCGTAGCAACGTTAAAAACCGAAGCTGCAGCAGTTGACAAAATTGCAGAATACGTTGACAATACTTTTGCTGATTGCGTAAAATACATTCATAATTCTACAGGGAGAGTGATTGTTACAGGCGTTGGCAAAAGCGCTATTATTGCCAATAAGATTGTTGCTACTTTAAATTCTACCGGAACTCCTTCCATATTTATGCATGCTGCTGATGCTATTCATGGTGACCTGGGTATTGTTCAGTCTGATGATATTGTTATATGCATTTCTAAAAGTGGAAGCACTCCTGAAATTAAAGTTCTTGTTCCCCTGGTTAAAAGGAATGGGAATAAATTGGTTGCACTCGTTGGAAATACCTCTTCCTATTTGGCACAAGAGGCTGACTTTATATTAAATGCCACTGTTGAGAAGGAAGCTTGTCCAAATAATCTTGCCCCTACAACCAGCACAACCGCACAGTTAGCTCTTGGTGACGCACTTGCTGTTTGTTTGCTCGAGTTAAAAGGTTTTACCTCTGATGACTTTGCAAAATACCATCCTGGAGGTTCTTTAGGGAAACGTTTATATATGACAGTTTACGATTTAAGTAAGAACAATGAATCTCCACAAGTAAAACTTGATTCATCTATAAAAGATGTCATAATTGAGATCTCCTCAAAAAGATTGGGAGCAACAGCTGTGGTTGAAGACGGTTTTTTAAAAGGAATAATAACCGATGGAGATTTAAGGAGAATGTTGCAAAAAGACACTGACACTTCAACTCTTAAAGCAGGTGATATTATGTCTGCAGGCCCTAAATCAATTGAAGCACAGGAACTGGCTGTGCATGCTCTTACTCTTTTTCACAATAAAAATATTACTCAGTTAATTGTTACTGATAAAGGAAAATATTCTGGATTTATACATTTTCATGATTTGCTGCGCGAAGGAATAGTTTAGTTAAAGGGGATTATTACTTATTCTGGAACTATTTGTTTGTTGTTTGTAATAATATTTCCAAGATTAATTACTCTACTCATCTGGTTTTGCCCAGAAAGTGTATTGTTGTGTTTTTTTAGGTAATCGGAAACATCTTTAGCCAAAAAGGACTATTTTTTTAAAGTCCCCTGCTTTTCCATATACGAAAATTTTAAGAGGAGATAATATTTTGACAATTTCAATATAATGCAAATGTGATTCTTGCTTTAATAATTCAAGCTCACTAAGTACATTTTCAATTTCATTTACCACAACAGCGTTTTGCACATAGAAAAACAAAAACGAATCATAGTCTTCCAGATTTGTTCACTTAAAAACTTGTTTTTATTGAATATTTCATACCTAATTTCATTGCATTTTCTGGCTTCTTCATTTTTGGATAAACGATTATATTTCAGCCCTTTTATTTCTAAAGATAAAACTTCTGCCGTTTTAGATAGGAATTTAACATTTTTTGATTTCCGGAGAATTTAGTAGACCTTCAAATTCCTTGGTTTCTGATGGAGTGTATGGCATCCCATTTCTTCTTGAATGGATTTTACGTTTTATCTTAATATAAGCTATTAATTTTCTTGTATAATATTTTCTAATGTTGAAGCTTCTTTCTTTAATTCAAAATATTTACTAAAGTGAATTTTATGTCTTTTTGTAAATATATTCTGCTGATGCCTGTTAATTATAAGAAGATATTGATACAATTCGTTTTCACAAACAATTTTTTTGCTTTCTGAAGCATTTTAAGGGCATAGCTGTCCAATCCTTTAATAATTAGGATTTCTATGTTCTTTAAAAGCGTTAATAAGTAGAGGTTTTACTTTTTTAAAATACAGAGATCTTAAATCGGTTAAAATTTCTTCATAAAGATGATGTTTTTCAAGGGATAGGTTATTGTTGGGTGGTTCTGTTTTTTCAATTAGTTGTTTAAACTTTTTGTTTTTAGTGAGGGACTGAATTAAATCTCCGAGCAAGTTGTTTTTAGAGTCCATTCCTTTTTGACCAAAAAATTGTTAACACTAATTTGAGCAAAGGTTTAATTTATTTTTAGCCGGTCTTAAAAAGGCTGAATATTAATATTTAAACCTTATAGATTATTATTTTCTTATTTTGAACTTAGTTTTTGCAGTTCAGTTTTTGCCCACTGGAGATTGTTTTTCGCAATTTGGAATTCAGGATTTATTTCCAGTGCCTTTTTACATGCTGTTTCTGCTTTTTTCCATTGCTCCATAGAATTGTAGGAACTGCAGATGTTATTGTAGGCAGTGGCAGATCTTGGGTCAATTTCAAGGGCTTTTTCACAAGCCAAAATACTTTCTATAAACATATGGTTTTTGTAGCAAAAAAGGCTCAAGTTGATGTATTCAGAAACGGATGGGTTCTTTTCCAATTCTGCAAGTGTTGTGGCATACACTTCTTTAAAATCTTGTCCAGCATCCTTTGTTACGCTAGCCTGCAAATTGAGCAATCTGGAATGTCCCGGACTTACTTCTAGTCCTTTTGCTATTTGCTCCAGTGCTTCTGTTCCACGTCCCTTAGAATTTAGATGTATTGCATGATAATAATAACCATCTGGAACAAAGGGTTGAAAGCGTATTGCATTTTGAAAAAAAAATTCCGCCCGTTCGGATTCTCCCATTGCATTCTTTAAAATGCCCATGTTGATATGAATATAGGCCCAGTAAGGCTTTAGGGTAAGTGCTTTTTCAAAGTATCCCAAGGTTTCCTCATAGTTTCCTTTGGCCATTAATGACAAACCATAATTCATTAATGCCCTTCCGTTGTTGGGTCCTTTGATTGCTGCATCCTGCCAAAGCATTTCGGAGTTACCCCAGACAATGTTCCGCTGCCTTATACCATAAGCATGTAATAAAAGCACTGCAAAATATAGTGCAATCATTCCGTTTTTTAATACAGGTTTTGACTCAAAAGCACTTCTGTATTTTTTGCTCATTAAATACAACCACCAGCCAAGGCTGAGAACCAATCCAATATATGGGAAAAAAGTACGATGGTCGTTAGCAATTTGAGCTAAGGGAATAAAGCTTGAAGTGGGTGCAAGGGCAAGAAAAAACCATAATATACCAAATGATATGGGACGGTAATTCTGTTTTAACGAAGTAAAAAAACTTATTCCCACTAATGTCAGAATAACGGCTAATCCCAGCAAAACCTTTCTGTTAAGTATAGAAGGGTATAAATCAAAATCAGGGTCAACACTAAGGTCTAAGGGAAGTATGAAATTACCTAAATAATGGCATATTACCGCCCACTGGGTGTAGAAAAACCTAATTGTTTCTCCCGCCTCAGCCCCCGCAAGTGAAATTTCCTTTGGAATAAATATCAAGCGAATTAAAAAATAAAATCCGATTGAGAATAAAAGAGCAGGAACAGCTTTTTTAACTGCATTAATTATAGCCTTTGTCTTTCTTAAAAGAACAAAATCAAGCAATGAACATTTTTCTTCAAATAGCAGAATATAAAAGAACAATATAAAACCAAACATTGCTACCGTTTCTTTTGTCATTACTCCTATTACTACTGGCAGAAGATAGAGCAGGTATTTTTTTGCTTTCTCGTTTTGATATAGCACAAAGGCAAACACTATGCAAAAGGTAGAGAAGGAGTCAGAGCGCATGATAATGTAATTGATAGTTTCTGCATTTGCAGCATGAAGGGCAAAAAAACCGACAAGAATTACAGATATTAAGGAGTAATCACCTTCTGGGACTGCCAGTTTAAAAAGATTTTTAAAAAAGAAAAACAACAACACCAAAAGAAAAATAAACCAGAAGAATATAGAAATATGAAAGTATACCGGATTTAATTCCCCGGCAAACCAATAATCAATAGCGTTTAATGCAGTCAAAACAGGATTGTACCCCTGGTTTCCTGGGTTGGTACCATAATATTTAATATCAGTGAAAAACAGTGGGATGTTTGTTACGTCTGCAATATATTCATTGTGAACAATTGTATGAAAATCATCAAATTCAAACCCGTTTGTAAAGTGATTGGAATACGAAAAAATAAGCAGAACAAATAAAATGAGACTTAAAACATAATGCTTTTTCATATGTAGATAATTTGTTTTTGTTAGTTGTCATATGGAATACGCCATGTTATATTCATTAGTGTTTGCGCATGTTTGGTGCATGGCTATTTCATACTAAAAAGGAAATGGATTTTTTATACTTTAAATTATTTGTAAACTGGGCAAAGTTAAATATTTAAGTTGCAACTTTCTTAGCATAAAGTGCTTAATTTGAATTGGAACCAAACATTGTTTTGAATAACGGTAAAAATTGCCTTTCATTCTCTCATGCACCTTTGAAATTAAAGGGTTGTTGCCATCTGTTTTCACCTTCTTTAAAATTTATCATACATTTGCCATGAGTTTCAATACGATTAGAGTAGCTAAGTGGTTTAAATAGGGGCGAATAGCAGAAAACATTCATGTGATTCGCTTTTATGTTTTCCCGCTAAGTATAACAATATAATAAATACAGGATATACTATTGTTATGAAATTAAAAGTTATTCCTTTTCTATTGTTTTTTGATGTGTAAGAATCTGTTTACTGTTTTTTTTCGTTGAATGTCAGGTTTTAAATTTATTTGTAAATAATTGAGAATATTTAAGCTCTTATTGTTTTTTCTTACCTTTATTTGTATAGGTTATTTTGTATATGAATATGAGGAGAAATTAAGCCTGTTAAAGGAAATCAGCATATCAAACCTGCTGGTACTTTTAGTAATTGGTTTTCTCATCCAGGCACTCCAGAGTTTTCCTTTTTATCTTGTGACCAGGATACTACACAAGAATTTTAGCTTTCTCAATGCATTTTACATTACTACCATTTCTTCAATGTATAATCAAATTCTGCCATTAAATAGTGGTGGAATTGCCGTAAGGGCTGCATTGATTAACAGAAAATATAAATTAAGCTGGGATAAAATTACAGCCATATTAAGTGTTTTTTATTTCACAGGTTATTATGCTATATCCGTACTTTTAATCGTGTTGTCAGCCCTTTTTACCTTTTTTTATTCTCAGGAAATAAAGTTTTTCAACACCCTCCTTGCGTTTTTTATTTTGCTCAATGCCTTTTTGCTGTTGTTTATCAAGTATAAACAGCTACTGAATTTTAAATGGAAAGTAGTTGTTTTTTTGAGTAAGATAATAGAAACATCAAAGTTGTTTTTGAAAGAGAAAGATAAAGTCATCTATAATATGCTGAGTCAAATTGTGATAGTTTTTGTTATGGCAGTTAAGTTGTATTGCTCATTTTTGTTTCTAGGCTTGGAAGTTGATTTCTGGAAAATATTCTTTATTCAGACATTACTTGCTTTATCCCTTGTTTTTTCAATAACCCCAGGAGATCTGGGTGTGAAAGAAGGGATAGTTATATTGTTCACAGGATTAATCGGATTAAGTCCTGAAAATATTTTGTTTGCAACATTGCTTGACAGGATAACAAGTGTTATAGTTGTGTTCCTGCTGGGTTTATTGAGCAAGTATTTATATTTGAGGGGATTTAAATCACCTATAGAGGATCCTCAATTAGCAAATTAGCAAATGAAAACCGTTTTGATTGTTACGTCAGGATTCCCGCTCTTTAAAAAGGAAGGCATAAATGAGTTCATGCTTGAGTTTGCTGATTCAATGGCAAAAGAGTTCAATGTTTTGGTTTTAGCCCCTTATTCCAAAGGAAGCAAACGCTATGAAGAATGGGGGAACCTTAAAATATACCGACATAATCAGTTTCCTTTTGTCAATGCAGAGCTAGCCTATGGGAACGGCATTGTAAATAACATAAAAAAAAATCCTTTTCTCGTTTTTTCCATTCCATTCTTTTTCTTGCTTCAAATTTTGGCAATAAAAAAAATTGTTTCTCTACACAAAGTGGATGTCATTCATGCACATTGGATAATCCCTCAGGGAGTAAGCTCAATTTTGTATAAAAAAATCTTCGAAAAAAAAATAAAAATTATCGCAACAATACACGGAAGCGATTTTTTAGATTTAAACAATTGGTTTTTTAAAAAACTGAAGAATTGGTGCCTGTTTAATGTTGATCAAATAACTGTGGTTGGAGCCCACATTAAAGAGCAGATAGAGAAACAACAATTAAAAATACCCCCAGTTATCCTGGCACCCATGGGAATTAGCACGATTAAGTTTTCTCCCGAAAAAAGAGACAGGAAACTACATGAAGAGTTGCAAATAAAGGGAGAATTTTTATTGTTTGTCGGAAACTGCATACCTGAAAAAGGAATAAGCGAGCTGGTATTGTCAATGCCAAATATCATAAAAGCTTTTCCTTCTGCTGTTTTAGTGGTTATTGGCCAGGGGGTTTTGCTTGAGCAACTCCAGACAATGGCAAAACAGCTAGGTGTTGCAGCAAACATTCGCTTTATGGGTGCGCTTGCTTCAGAAAAACTGCCTGGTTATTTTGCCAGCGCAGATGCGTTTATTTTACCAAGTTATTCTGAAGGCTATTCTCTTGTTGTTCGGGAAGCTTTAAGTTCAGAAACACCAGTAATTGTCAGTGACATTGAAACATTTAATAGTGGTGAACTTAGCAATTTAGTGTTTAAACTTAAAAAAATAGAGCCTAATGATATTGCAGAAATGGTTAAATCCGTTTTAAAGGGTAATGATAAATTGGAGGAGATGAAAAAGAAGGGCAGAATTTATGTTCAGCAAAACGATGATGTATCAACAGTGCACAGAATATATTTTCACCTTGTAAAGTCCTTATAAATATGGCTGATATTAAAACTAAGGAAGAATTAAGAACTCTTTACACAGAAGATTACGTTAGCCGCTTTGAGAAATTTGAGAAATCTCAGACTGCGCGGATTAAAGGGATATTAAAGCATATAAAATTTTCCAAAGAAGATGTTGTGGGAGATTTTGCATGCGGCAATGGAATACTCTCTCGATTAATTCATCAAAGGGTATCAGCTTGCTTTGGCGTTGATTTTTCAAAGGAGTTCATTGAAATTGCTAGAGAAAGTTCTAAAAACAGAGGAATTTCAAATGTAAGTTTTATTGAGGCAGACATAATTGCTTATTCTAAAGACAACACAGACTTTTTTGACAAAATTTGCACCCTTGATTTTTCAGAACATATTTATGATGCAGAATTTATTTCCATTTATTCTGCCATATATACCGCTTTGAAAAAGGATGGACAACTTTACCTGCATACTCCCAATGGTGATTTTATTGTGGAAATACTGAAAGACCTTGGTATAATGGAACAATTTCCAGAACACATCGCTGTCAGGAATTCCCAGGATTATATAAAATTGCTGACAGGCATTGGGTTTAGGAATATGGAGGTCAAGTTTATACCGCATTATAATATTTTAAAGTACCTACACTTTTTCTCCCTATTGCCATTTATCGGCAAATTTTTCAAGGCAAGAATTTTAATAAGTTGTTCAAGATAGCTCCTGACATTTAAACTTATTCAGATTCTCTTTAAGCTTATTCCAAGGATGACTGGAATAGTTTTTTAAGTTCTTTTTTTTCAGGATAGTTTATTAATACTCCTTTTCGTGGGCCATGGTAAACAAACATGCTGCCTGCTGCTACAGCAGTAGCATGTCCTTTAATTACAGCTTCTTTAAAATGTTCCATTGTCCCGGCTCCTCCACCTGCTACTACCGGAACCCCCACTGATTCGGATACTGATTTTATCAGCTCTATATCATATCCCTGCATTGTGCCATCCAAATCTATAGAGGTGATAAAAATTTCTCCTGCACCGGCTTTTTCCATGTTTTTGGCATGTTCTACAGGATTTAATCCTGTAGATTTTTTACCGCTGTTGATAAAAACTTGCGTTTTTCCCCAAAAAGTTTTTTTAACATCTATAGAAACAATGATGCTTTGACTCCCGAATATGTCAGCTGCCTGGGTGATTAAAGAGGATGAATTTACAGAGGAGGAGTTAATGACTACCTTTTCCGCACCTGCCATTATCAAAGCATGTACATCTTCAATGGTTTTAATGCCCCCGCCTACTGCAAATGGCATAAATGCCTCGTCACTTATTTTTTTTATAACTTCTACAGACGCAAGACGCTTCTCATTACTGGCCGTAATGTCCAGAAAAATAAGTTCATCTGCTTCCAAATCATTGAAAATCCGCACTGCATTGATCGGATCTCCAATATAAGTGGGATTTGAAAACTGAACGGTTTTGACTAATCCCTGTCCCTTTAACAGCAATACAGGTATAACTCGTGGTCTAAACATCTTTAAATTATTAAAAAAAACAGAATTCTGTTTTTACAATTGCATTCAATCATTAGATGAGCTGCCGAAATTTCTTAATACTTTTAACCCCGAAGAATGGCTTTTTTCCGGATGAAATTGCATTCCTGTAATATTGTTTTTTTGCAAAGATGAAACAAATTCCCCTCCGTAATCGGTTGTGCTTAACACATCAGCAGAATTATTGCACTGCACATAATAGGAATGCACGAAATAAAACGAATTTTCAGTTTCAATTTCATTCAGCACACTGTCCTTTTTCTGCACAACAAGGTTGTTCCATCCCATATGAGGGATTTTTAGGCCTTTCTTTAAAGAGCTAAATTTCACAGTCTGTGCGTCCAGCCAGTTTAAACCCTGAACATTTCCCTCTTCGCTCCTTGCTGTAAATAATTGCATTCCCAGACAAATGCCAAGAATGGGTACTCTTTCCTGGATTACCTGCTTGTTCAGCAGCTGAACAAGTCCCCTGCTGTTTATGTTTTCCATTCCATTTTTAAAATTACCTACACCGGGAAGAATCAACTTCGATGCATTTTCAATGTCATTAAATGATGTGGAAATTACTGATTCTACTCCAATACGGTCAAAGGCTTTTTTTACTGACCTTAGATTTCCCATTCCATAATCAATAATAACTAGCATAGTTTTTGGGCGAATTTAAAGTGAGATGCTTTTTTATTGAAAAAAAGATTAATGACCAAGATATTTAAAATATAAGAGTTGAGGAATAAGCTTTAAGTCGGCTGCAAGCTTTACAAAAGGTTTTAAAGCTTTTATCATCGGAAAATAGGTTGGATAATCATGAAAGCTTTTTACAGGTGATTTCATTATCTTCTCAAATTCTTCCTTGCTTAATCCTAATTTGCTTATGGTATAATCCACAACTTCCTGATCAAAATGGTAAGGGTTGGCCTGGATTTCTTTCAATGCCTCATTCCTGCTGATGTGCCCGGACAACACCATGGCCGAAAGTTCGGTTTTCCTTTTGTCTATATTGAATTTTTTCGGCAGGTAATAGGACTGAAAAAATTTTGTATAGGTTGATTCATGGTGATGTCCTCCGTAATACTCCCAATTAAGTTCGTCCTTAAGCAACGCCATTGCCTTTTCTTTCTGGTAATCAAAATAATTTAGAAAAGGAACTATTTTTATTCCTCTTACAATGTTGTACCATACCATATCCATCAGGGTGAAATTAGGAAAAGACCTGAGTTTTTTGGTCCCGAATTTTTTATGCACCGATTTAATATATTTCCCGTCCATGTATGTCCAGCCAATTGGCATAACAAACTCTGTACGAAATGAATGGCCGTTTAAAACAAACTTGACATTTTCCTTGGCAGCGGCATTTATCAATGTTGCCATAATTCCAATGTCCGAGGGGATATCAGCATCCGAAGTAGAAGCTTTCAAGAATGATACCTGAAGGTCTTTAAACTCCTCCCAGTCCACTACATAAGTAAACAGATCAACATTCAACTTTTGACACGCATTTTTAATGTTGCTGACTGCAATTTTCGAATTCCAGCCATTATCAAAATGCACGGCCAAAGGGCGAAGTCCTAATTTTACCGCATGATATAAAGTGTAAATACTATCGGTGCCACCACTTACTCCAACAATGCAATCATACTTTTTGTTTTCACCCCTCTTTTTTATTTTTTCAACCAGCTCCTTTAAGCCTTCCTCCCTTTTGGTCAGAGGGTAGATTTTCTCCAATTCATCGTAAACCTTGCAAAATCCACATATGCCCTTCTCATCAAAAACGATCCCGGGAATAGTGGTGTCCAGCACACTTCTCTTACAAATTTTTTCCTGTTCACTCATTGTTTAATGTTAGTTTTTGCAGTTGCATACCCTGTTAAGTGCAAATATATTGTAAATTTTGTTTTAGGAGTCAAAACTTTCGAATTGAAACTCCAGGAGATTTTCTTTTCTGCGAAAGATACCATTTATAAAAATCACGGTTAGAAATGATAGATTATCAACTTCTCAAGTTATTATTTATTGCAGTAAAAAAGCCACGTGTAAGTGAAATCTTCTTATAATTGTATTTTCAATTTACTATTGCATAAAAATGTATAAAGACCAGAAGATATGTGTAGTGGTTCCTGCCTATAATGAGGAAACACAAATTATAAGAACGGTAAGCACAATGCCTGAATTTGTGGATCATATTGTTGTGGTTGATGATTGCAGCAAGGATCGTACTTGTGAGGTGTTAAAAGAATTGCAGAAAACCTATAAGGCACTTGTTTTAATCAACCATGATGTTAATCAGGGTGTGGGGGGCGCAATAGCAACTGGTTATAAATGGGCAAAGGAACACAAAATAGATGTTGCAGTTGTTATGGCGGGTGATGCTCAGATGAATCCGGATGACCTTCCTGCAATCCTTGACCCAGTTGTAAATAATGAGGTGGATTATTCCAAAGGGAACAGGCTTTTTACTGGAGAGGCCTATAAGAAGATTCCAAAAGTACGTTATTTTGGCAACTCCATGTTGTCTCTTCTTACTAAAATTGCTTCAGGGTATTGGCACGTAGCGGATTCTCAAACAGGCTACACCGCAATTAATCTAAAAACACTAAATTTAATTGACTGGGATAAAATGTACAAACGATACGGACAGCCCAATGACTTGCTTGTTCGGCTTAATATTTATGATTTAAAAGTGAGGGATGTGCCGGTAGAGCCTGTTTATAATATTGGAGAAAAATCAGGGATTAAAATACGTAAAGTTATATTCACAATTCCCTGGCTGCTGATGAAACTCTTTTTGTGGAGAATGAAAGAAAAATATATAATCCGTAATTTTCACCCCTTGGTTTTCTTTTATTTTCTGGGTGCTTCCTTTTTCCTGCTGTCTGTTTTGCTATTTGCAAGGTTGTTTTTCGTGCTTTATCAAACTGGACACATTCCTTCTATAAACGCTTTGGCAGCCATGTTCTCGTTTATGAGCTTTAGTCTGTTTACATTGTTTGCCATGTGGTTTGACATGGAAAGTAACAAAGATTTGAAGTAAAGATTAATCTGGAGCATTGACAGGAGTTTAATTTTGTTTTTATATCACTAATTCTATTAGTAGCCTAGCTAAACGAATAAACAAGAATTTTCCAGTCAAAAATATTTCCCCCGGTATTTAAAATATATCTGTAAACCCAACGTCTAAAAGTATATTACGGATATTTCACCTTGCTTTTAATTTTAAATCAACCCTGTAAAAAAGGTATTAAATTTCTATATTTACCAGTTTTTACCAAGAATATGTCAGAAAGTCCGGAACATTATAAGGCAGAAATGTCATTTTTAGAACACCTTGAGGCTTTGCGCTGGCATTTAATGCGTGCTGCCATTGCTGTTGGTGTTTTTACTATTGCGGCATTTATAAATAAATCATTCGTATTTGATTCTGTAATACTTGCGCCTAAAAATGTAGATTTTTGGACTTACGGATTTTTGTGTGATGTTTCTAAAGCTGTTTTTTTGGAAGGAGCATTATGTATTTCAGAAATTCCTTTTACATTAATTAATATTGATATGTCTGGTCAATTTTCCACACATATTTTGGTTTCCATCATATCAGGGATAGTTGTGGCTTTTCCTTACATTGTTTGGGAGTTGTGGCGCTTTATAATGCCTGCTTTGCTTCCTGCTGAGAAAAAATACAGTGTGGGAGTGATCTTTTCAATTTCATTTTTGTTTTTAACAGGCATTCTTTTCGGTTATTATTTTGTTGCTCCTTTATCAGTGAATTTTTTAGGCTCTTACCAGGTGAGTGTCGCAGTTGCTAATCAAATTAGCTTATTGTCTTATATATCTACCATTAGTACTATAACTCTTGCTTCTGGTCTTGTTTTTGAATTGCCGGTATTGGTTTACATCCTTACTAAAATAGGCTTGTTAACTCCTTTGTTTATGCGCACCTATAGAAAGCATTCAATTATAGTGATTCTTATTCTTTCTGCTATCATAACTCCTCCGGATATTTCAAGTCAGATTTTAGTTTCCATACCAATTTTGTTTTTATATGAAATTAGTATTTATATTTCTGCTGTAACACTAAAAAAACAACTCAAAAAGTAATTTTATGAGTAAAAAAGTGAATGAATTTAATGAGTATCGCAGTAAAATGAATGATAAATTACTTGCTGCTGATAATCTTACATTAAAAAGAATTTTTAACATTGATGCAAATGCATATAAGGATGGAGCATTATCATTGAAAACAAAAGAAATGCTAGGGCTAATATCTTCAATGGTATTGCGTTGTGATGATTGTGTTAAATATCACCTTGAGAAATGCCACATGGCCGGACTTTCCAAGGAGGAGCTTTTTGAAATATTTTCCATTGCAAACCTTGTTGGAGGTACTATTGTAATACCTCATACCAGGAAAGCTTTGGAATTTTGGGAAGAACTTTGTAATATTAACAACGAAATAAAAAATTAATTAACAAAGGGCAGCTATTATTGGTATATGAAAAAAATTGTATTTGCCCTTACTTTTAGTCTTTATTCTATTGTTTCTTTTTCTCAGAACACCAAAGTTATGGGAAAGGTTATAGATGCTGAAACTAAAGAATCTCTTCCTTTTGTAAACCTTGTTTTTAAAGGAACAAGAATAGGAACAACTACTGATTTTGATGGGAAATTTCTAATTGAAACAAATCAATTGGTAGATTCTATTATTATTTCATCCGTTGGTTACGAGCCATTAACAAAACCTTTGCTTCGCAGTAAAACTCAAACCATTAATTTCGAACTCAAGCCAAGCAGTGTCCAATTAAGGGAAGTAATTATCAAACCAGGCGAAAACCCTGCCCATGCTTTATTAAAAAACATTATTAATAACAAAAGTAAAAATAACAGGGAAAGTTTGGAGTCTTTCGAATACGAGGTGTATAACAAAGTTCAATTTGATCTGAATAACATTCCTGATGAATATAAAAACAAAAAAATATTCAAGCACTTTAAGTTTATTTTTGATAATATAGATTCTACAGGAGAGAAGCCTGCTTTGCCTATGTTTATTACTGAAACTTTATCTGAGGTTGTATATAGAAAAAAACCCCGTGCACTTAAGGAACAAATAAAGGCAGTAAAAATTTCCGGTGTTAAAAATGAAAGTATCAATCAGTTCATGGGTGATATATATCAAAATGTAAACATTTACGATAATTATATTCTTGTTTTCGGTAAGAGTTTTGTTAGTCCTATTGCTGATTTCGGGCTTTTGTATTATAAATACTATCTTATCGATTCCACTCATATTGATAACCGTTGGAGTTACCATGTTTCTTTTATGCCCCGCAGAAGGCAAGAACCAACTTTTGCCGGAGATTTTTGGGTGCATGATACTACTTTTGCCATCAGTAAAATTGAAGTTTCTATAGCCTCCGATGCCAATATTAATTATGTAAACGGGTTTTCTGCTTATCAGGAATTTGATATGATAGATAGTGTATGGATGATGACAAAGGATAAACTGGTAGTGGATTTTACCTTAACTGAAAATTCCATGGGCATTTACGGCCGAAAATCCTCTTCCTATAAAAATTTTAAGATAAATAGTCCTCGCCCTGAATCCTACTATGCAGGAACTGATGATGTTTTAGTTGATGCAGATGCCTCAGAGAAAGCCGAAGAATATTGGGAAAGCTCCAGGCACGATAGCTTAGAAGAGAAAGAAAAGGAAATTTATCAATTGGTTGATTCTATTAAATCTGTACCCGCTTTTAGAACTTATGTTGATGTGTTAGCATTGGTTATTTCAGGATATCATGTTGTAGGGAATTTTGAATTAGGTCCTTATTTTACTACCTATAGTTTTAATCAAATAGAAGGAAATCGTCTTAGATTGGGAGGAAGAACAAGTAATGCTTTTAGTACCAGACTTCAACTGGAGGGTTACGGGGCATATGGATTCAGGGATGAGAAATTTAAATACGGCAGTGGATTTAAATATTTTCTGAGTAAAACTCCAAGACAAGCTGTTGGAGGATCTTTCAAACATGATATGGAGCAGTTGGGTCAAAGCCCCAATGCATTGCGCCAGGATAATATTTTGGCTTCAGCTTTCAGAAGGAATCCTTTTTACAAACTTATTTTGGTTGATCAATATCAGGCTTATTATGAAAGAGAATGGTTTAGCGGTTTTTCAAATAGGCTTACCTTTAATAATCGCACCCTGCATCCAACTGATTCAATTGTTTTTGAACAGCATTTATCAGATGCTAGAATTAACAAGATCCCATCAATTACTACTTCTGAAATAAATATTTATACAAGGTTTGCATACAGAGAGAAATATGTTTCTGGTGAATTCGAAAGAGTTAGTCTGGGAACAAAATATCCTATTATTCAATTGAACTATGCTTTAGGAATAAAAGGACTTTTTGGCGGGCAATATGAATACCAAAGGGCTACATTTAATGTTTACAATTATATAAGAACTGCACCTTTTGGTTATTTTGATTATATGTTTGAAATCGGAAAAATTTGGGGGAAATTACCTTATCCCTTATTAGAACTTCATCCAGGAAATGAAACTTATTCTTATGATAAGTATGCTTTTAATATGATGAATTATTTTGAATTTGTTAGTGATCAATATATAAGCCTTTCCCTGGAGCATCATTTTAATGGTTTTTTCTTAGATAAAATTCCTTTTATGAGAAAATTAAAATGGAGAGAGGTAGTTTTAGGTAAAGGAGTAATCGGTTCCTTATCAGACCAAAACAGAGCAGTTATGTTTTTGCCCCCAAATATGAATTCTCTTAGTAGGCCTTATATGGAGGCAGGAGTCGGTATTGAAAATATATTAAAAATACTAAGGGTAGATGCTTTATGGAGACTTTCTTACCTTGACAACCCAAACATACAGAAATGGGGCTTAAGGGCCACAATACAGATTAATTTTTAAGCTATTTTTTCATGATCTTATCCGCTAATAACCTGGTTAAAAAGTACAAAAGCAGAACTGTTGTAAAAGGAGTTTCTGTTGAAGTAAAACAGGGTGAAATAGTTGGTTTATTAGGGCCAAACGGAGCCGGAAAAACAACAACTTTCTATATGATTGTTGGAATGATCAAACCTTTTTCCGGTGAAATACTTTTGGATAAAGAAGTAATCACAAAAGAGCCAATGTATAAAAGGGCCCAAAAAGGGATAGGTTATTTAGCTCAGGAGGCTTCTGTTTTTAGGAAATTAAGTGTAGAAGACAATATAAAAGCAGTGTTGGAAATGGTTAATATTTCCAAGGAAGAACAAAGGGAAAAATTAGAAACCCTTCTTGATGAGTTCGGCCTTCAGCATATCCGTAAAAGCAGAGGAGACTTATTGTCAGGAGGCGAAAGAAGAAGAACCGAAATTGCCCGGGCATTAGCAGTTTCTCCAAATTTTATTCTCCTGGATGAACCTTTTGCAGGAGTAGATCCAATTGCTGTGGAGGACATACAGGGCATAATACATAAATTGAAAGAAAAGAACATTGGTATCCTGATTACCGACCATAATGTTCATGAAACCCTAACCATTACCGACAGGGCTTATCTTTTATTCGAAGGCAAAATCCTAAAAGCCGGTACAGCTGAAGAACTCGCAGCTGATGAGCAGGTTAGAAAAGTATATCTTGGGAAGAATTTTGAATTAAGGAAATAATTCTTTTATTAAAACTTTGGCTGTGCGTAGGTTTAACTACGACCAACGGGGGATTTATTTTTCTTCAATTAGTTCCAACAGTTTCTTCGGGTCTTGTCGGTTGTCCCAAAAGGCAGTAACTATTAATTGTTTCTCGGTCACTTTATAGAAAATACTAAAGTGACCCAGTGCAGATTCTCTTGTGGTAGGAAAGTTAGCTTGTTTAAAGGATTCAGGGTGTTTTAAAATGACTGTTATGTGTCTTACTGTTAGTTTAATAAGTTTTTCTGCATAAAAAGTCGAGCCGTTTCGCTTTGTCCAATATTTTAAAATTTCACGTCTTTGTTTGGCTGCTGTTTCGGTCCAAACTACAGCTCTTTTAGCCATTTTAGGTCGTTTTTGTCGAGTTGGCTTTGCGAGATTAATTTCTTGTTCTTAATATCATTGTTACTTAATTTAAGCATTATTTTCTGTTCCTCAGTCAGTTTTACACTGTCTTTCTCAACTTGGCTGTTCTCAACGAGTTTATATAATGCGGTAAGATAGTCCTTGTTCGTAATTGTCAGGAGCTTGTCTATTATGTTGTTTCTTAAATTGTCAATTGTTGGCATAATTCATTTTCTTTAAAAACGCTAATATCGTCTATTTGGTCTAATTTTCAAAATGCCGCACATCCTGTGAGAACCGCCAGCTAAGTTGTTTGAGTTTGTTGTTATTACTCATACAATGCTGGGTGTTTAATGCTTTAAAAATAAAAAGCGAAATGAAAATTTCAGGTTTGGTGCAAGTGTAGCTGAAAGTTACCTATGTTTCTTGTCGTAGTTAAAACTACGCCAAGCTTGGGGAATTATACATAAATTGAAAGAAAAGATCATTGGTATCCTGATTACCGACCATAATGTTCATGAAACCCTAACCATTACCGACAGGTCTTATCTTTTATTCGAAGGCAAAATCCTAAAAGCCGGTACAGCTGAAGAACTTGCAGCTGATGAGCAGGTTAGAAAAGTATATCTTGGGAAGAATTTTGAATTAAGGAAATAGTTCAAGCTAAAAATTTGTATTACCTCCAACTCTCCAATTTTGAGCAAAAGTTGAAAATGAAAGCAGGAATAAAGTAATTACACCTGCGAATTTTAAGTTAAAGTGTTTCATAAGCTAATGTTTTAAGTGTTTATATATAAATTGATTATTGTTTGATGTGATTTTAATAAAGAGTAAGCCACTATTGTAGCTGCTAACATCCAACTGTAAATTACTCTTGTTAATATTTTGTTCCTTGTAAAGTAGCTGCCCTACGGTGTTGTACACTTGAATATCGAAAGCAGTATGTAAATTGTTACTAATTGTTACATGGGATGTGGCTGGATTAGGATAAAGATTAAAAGAAGATAAATTTAAGGAAGTCGGATTGATACCAACAGGTTGACTACAAGTTAAAGAGTCCGAAGAGACACACACGTCATCAATGTAGTAATAAGAATAATTTGTATTAGTACTACTCACTTGTGTTGTCGTAGTTGCTTGTTTTCTGTTAAAATTCCCAATTAATAGGTAGTTTTCACTTCCGTTTGCTATAAAAAAACCACTTATTTTCGTCCAATTAGCTTTATCATTGGACAACTCACGGTATCTTCAAAAGAAGGATTAGGCACTAAATTCTGTGCTTCTCCCGTGAGGCTAAAGACAAGCAAAAACAATAAGGAAGCAATAAACTTAGAAAAATAATTTTTTTCATAATTAGTATTTAAAAGATTGTAGCATTTGATTTGCCGTTTTCTTATGAGCTTTTGTTGGTGTAAGTTAAACGTTAATAGAATTGCTCCCAAATTTTTTATGAAATTTTTTACTTTTCAGCCAGGTAGGGGGGTAATATGGCATAAAACAATTATACATCCTTGTTAAGAATAAATTTTGGCCTGTCAGAATAAATATGTGCAAAGCCTGTTTTGACCGAGCCTATGTCTATGTAGCCAGCGTTGGTTGTTACCCGCAGGGGGAAAGTTTCGGATGCTGCAAGTGTAGCTGAAAGCCACCTATGTTTTGGTCGTAGTTAAAACTACGCCAAGCTTGGAGTCAATAAAAAATCGGGTTAATTAAGTCCAATTAAAAAAGGGTAATTAGACAAGGCAAAAAATTTACTCAGCTACTTCAATCGTAAAATCATAACTTTCCATAATCTGATTGGCAAGTAGCTTTTTACATGCTTCTTCTGTTTTGGAATGTGCAACTTCTTTGTTTTCGGCATCTATTTCTAAAGTGATGTGCTTACCCACCCTTACGTTGCTGATTTCAGATAAACCAAGATTTTTCATACCAGATGTTACTGCTTTGCCTTGAGGGTCAAGTAAAGCCTTTAAAGGCATAATGTCAATTTCAGCTCTGAATTTCATTTGTAGATTGATTAGTATGATTAGTAATTTTCTTTATAAGCAAATCAATAAGTGATAACAAAACATAAAGTATTATTATAAATGGAATTCCTATTAACTCATACTCATAAAGAAGCCACAAAGATAAAAGAATAAACAAAAATCGGATAATATTTTCCTTTGATTTGATGTTTTTGAATTTCATAGCAAATAATGGAATTTCAGAAACCATTAATAAAGAATTTACAACACTTACACTAATATAAAACCAGGGATTGAAAAGTAATTCAGTAGAAGCAATATCAAAATCATTAAAATAAAAAAACTCTCTTAAATGATTCAGGGTTTCTTGTGTAGGAGGGTTGTAGATATTTAAATTATGTTCCCAAACCAGAATGGGAATAAATGAAGCTATAAATATTCCACTTGCAGGTATTGGCAATCCTAAAAACGAAGTGCTTTGTCTTTCATCTATATTGAATTTTGCCAATCTGATTGCTCCAAAAACAGTAACTAAAAATCCAGTTGAGGAAAGCGCAAGAACCTGCGGAGAGCGATCAAACAATGGTATTGCATAAGAATCAAAGCCAATGGTTATCATCTGAAAGAGAATAACACCGGGAGCTACACCAAAACTAACAATGTCGGCAAGAGAATCTAAATCTTTTCCTATTGGTGAATAAGCCTTTAATAAACGGGCAACAAGACCATCAAAAAAATCAAAAACGGCAGCCGCACCAATTAAATATACGCTCCAAATTATCTGCTCATGAAAAGCAGCCACTACTGCCAAACAACCGCAAAATAAATTAAGACAAGTTATGAAATTGGGAATACTTCTTTTTATCATTAAAAAAACCTTTTTGATTGGTTTGGCAAAATTATATTATTAATTCAGTTTTTTAAAGATATTTCAAAAAGTTTCAGCATATAGTGCAGTAAAAGTGCTGAGAATTTTATTTAAAATTAAAATTGAAAATAAATAAATGGTTGCAGCTTTGCAGTTAATGACTGATAAACAATAAAAATAACTAAAGTAGAAATACCAGCCTGAACATACCAGGGCAGACTGGAAAATAAATTTTTGTAATAGCTTTTGAAATTTTCAGGAAACCAGTGTATAACAAATCCTGCCAGCATAATTGCAAATACAATGCTATAACTGCTCAATATATTCATAATAAGATCTGGACGGAAATTATTCCATATCTGGTTTAATATATCATAAGAAGTATCCATTGTTTCGCTCCTGAACCAAATACGGGTAAAAGTTATAAATAGAAAAGTAAGGGCCACTTTCCATACATTGGCAAACCATCTGGTGCTTTTCTCCCAGGGGCTTATTTTTCTCCAGTTTTTATAAACCACAAGTCCTATCCCGTTAAGTCCACCCCAAATAATAAACTGCCAGCTTGCCCCATGCCACAATCCACCAAGGAGCATGGTTAGCATTAAATTAATGTTTGTGATCATCCATTTTCTAAAGGGAGAAACAAATAACATCAAAAGGGCAAAAAGACCTGCAAAAGATAAAATAGCTGTTTTTAACCAAATATCCTTAGCCAGTACCATTAAAAGCAAAAAAATAGAAAAGCTAAGAATCCAGGTAAATGCAGAAGCACTGCGATTTCCACCCAAAGGGATATACAGATAATCTTTTAACCAGGTGGAAAGAGAAATATGCCAGCGTTGCCAAAACTCACCCACATTTTTTGCTTTATATGGAGAATTGAAATTTATCGGAAGTTTAAACCCCATCAGCAGAGCAATTCCAATTGCCATATCAGTATATCCAGAAAAATCAGCATATACCTGCAAGCTATAACCAAACAAAGCCAAAAGGTTTTCAAAACCAGTGAAAAACAGTGGGTTTTCAAAAACTCGGTCTATAAAATTAACAGCAATATAATCTCCCAGAACAAGCTTTTTTACCATTCCATTCAGTATCATAAAAACGGCAAGCCCGAATGCTTTTTTGGTCAAGTCGTATGGTTTATGCAGCTGAGGTATAAATTCATTTGCACGCACAATTGGTCCTGCAACCAATTGAGGGAAAAAGCTGACATAAAAGCCGAAATCAAGTATGCTTTTAACTGGCTTTATCCTTTCTCTGTATACATCAATGGAATAACTAATTGTTTGAAATGTAAAAAAAGAAATTCCTACTGGCAAAAGGATAGAATTCACCTGGTACTGGCTTCCTGTGGCAAGATTCGACCAATGCGCAAAGTGATTGAAAATTTCATATTTAGTTGCAAAAAGTGAATTGTAGGAATCAGTAAAGAAGTAGGCGTATTTAAAATAAACAAGCACTAATAAATTTACTGCAACACTTATAGAAGTTAGAATTAATTTTGTCTTTTTATTTACAGCATTGAATATGCTTTTGCCAAGAAAATAATCACTAATTGTAGAAAACAAGAGTATGGAAACAAAAAGTCCACTTGTTTTATAGTAAAAAAAGAGGCTTACAAAAAATAAGAATGCATTGCGAAGCCATATTCTTTTGTGAAAAAGCGATAAGACAATCATAACAAGGGCAAAAAATGCCCAGAAAAAAAATCGGGTGAAAAGCAGCGGCATTTCCTCTGAAAAAAGGAAAATACGCGATAGGTTCTCTTCACTGAAAAAAAGAATTAAAAACTGCCTAAGGGTTTCCAATACTATACTTTATATAAGAATTTAATATTGCATTAAACATCAAATCGCCCATTATTTTATATCCATCAGGAGTTAAGTGAATAAGGTCTCTTTTTGCCATGCCTTGTCTTTCCCAATTTTTAATAGAGCCAACCCCTCCCATTACATTTAACATATCCCATACTCCCGCTCCATGTTTTTCGGCCAGTTTTATCATAACTTCTCTTGCTTCAAGTGATTTTTCATTGGCATATTTTTTTTTATAATAGCTATCTGTATTGGTGGTAAATAGTATTGCAGTATTTGGCCATGCTGCTTTAATATTTAAAAGTAAGGTGTCATAGTTTTGCAGGTACCTTTTGGCCGTAAAATCACTGTCATAAATATCATTTATACCAATTGAGAATATTATTAAATCAGGTTTTATTGCAGCTAAATGAGTTGGTAATAAACTGCAACGGTTATAAGAAGGCACACTGGCCCCATTCACACCTATGGAATGGTAGGTAAACCCAGGCTCGTCATTTTCAAGACTAAACCCAAAAAGAGTAAAATATTTTTGACTTTCCCCTGTTTTTCTAATCTCTAACTCCAGAGTATCCTTTTTTTGATCAAAAATAAATTCAGTATATCCTTTTAAAGGGTAATTGAATTCCTTGTAATTGCCAGCATTTATAGGGATTATATGATAAGAAGAATCTGTTAAATGGTGAAATATTTTTACCCGGTTATGATAATAAGAAGTAGGTTGGCCTTCCCTGAAATATATTTTTATGGAAGAAAGTGTATCCTCCGTAGTAACTGAAATACCTGAAACTCCCAGTAATCCATCTTTATTTTTTTCTACGTTTCTATGTGTAGTCCAACTTCCGTTATAATCAATTAAATAATGATATGGGTTATTAGTTTTACCCATTTTAAATGGAAATAAAAACCCTCGGGCTCCTGATGATCCAGGCATTAATTCCTGTAATTGATTTCTAGTTCGTCCAGACCATATGTCGGCTTGTATATGAGAACCTCCAAAATGAACAATATTTATATTTCCCTCTCCGGAAAGAAGCATTTTTTCCATTTTCGAATACAAATTTTTATATTTTGTATCCGAACCATAAATATCAATTTTGTTGAATTGTTTATCTACAAAAGTATAATCCTCAAAAGCAAAAGGGGAGACCTGAGCAAAAAGTAGGTTTTTACAAGAAAAAATAAAAAGAATAAGAAGTGTGTTAAGGAGTTTGTTGTTCATTCTGTAATTGTTTCCAGTTTTTAAAGTCATTGTATAAAGTTTCATAAAACATCCCGGCAATCTTAACTGCTCCTTTAGGCGAAAAATGTATATAATCTTTTGCTGCAAGCGAAGGTTCAGCACTTACCCATATGGGCATCGAATTTTTGCCTCCCATTGCCTCATACATATCCCAATAAGCGGAACCGGTATTAAAAGCTGCTTGTTTTAATGCATCCCTTACTGTTTCAAGATAAGGATGAGTAATAAATTCATTATCGCTTTTAATTGACATATCTGCCGGTCCGATTAAAATTAAATCTGCATCAGGAACCATTTTTTTTACCATTCTTAAATGCGATTCAAGCCATTCTCCATAATTTTTACATTTTTCCTCTGAATCTATATAGGGTAACACATTTCCACCAAATTGCATAATGAATAAGTCAGGCTTTAACATCTTTAGCATTTTGCTGAAATGTTGTTTATTTACTTTTGAAAATTCAGTTCCTGAACCACCTCTAATTGGTATATTGTCTGCTATTACCCCATTATTGGATGAAACTGAAAATCCTAGTATATCAGGACTTAGTTTTGCTTTAAATGTAATTTTAATAGAGGAAGCAGGTGAATCAAACGAAATTTTATATTCTGTAAGTTCATTTGTAGGCATGAGTAAATCTTCGCTCACAAATTCATTATCTTTATAAACCCGAATAAATACAGGCACTGAACAGTTGTCATAGTACATTGTAATTTCTCTAAAAACAGTACTTTTTGATTGTGATTTTTTTGAAGGCTTTATTTCAATCCAGGCATAATGAAAAGAAGTATCTGATAATAAAGAATCAGGTTGAAGCCCTGTAAAGCGAGAGAAGTTAAGCAATGCCCCATAATTTTTATGATTAACCGTGGAATCAATTTTGCCGAATCCTGTGTATCTTTTCCAGTTTTCAGAGTATTGGTTGTTAGACCATTCTTTTCTAGCAATCGGTATAACTGGAAAAATACCAGGGCCGTCTCCCGAGAATATGGTTTGTAAATTTTGTCTAAGTACCCCTGTTATTCTATCTCCTTCTAATTGAGAATCACCATAATGCATAATTCTAACTTGGCTGCCATTTTTAGATGCCTGATTTAATTTTTTAAAAAAACCAAACAAAACACTTTTGTTGTTTTCAGGATATTGGAGTTTAAGAAGTGATTTTCGAAGAGAATCTTGTTTAGCCAGTAAAAGCGAGTCTTTATAATTATCTGCAGGATCTGGATTGCTTGTTAAAACAACTGGTTCAGTTGGAGTGTCATCAATAATAAAAGCAATATCCTTTTTTTTAACAGTATCAGGAATAAAAAAGGCAGTAAGAGTAGGAAATTTAAGAACCAGGTCTCCATTAATATTTATTCCTCCTTTAGGCATTATTGCCATTATAAGCAGTAGCATTAAAAAAATAAAACACATAAAATAGACTATTTTAACAGGTTTCATTTTTGAAATTATTGCTTTTTGAAAATGATTAAATCTTGCCCTAAATTAATACGTGAGGTGCTAAGGTTATTCCATTGCATTAATTCACTTACACCAACTCCATATTTAAGGGCTATACCAGATAAAGTATCCCCTGATTTAACTTTATGATAAATTTTTTCAACAGAAACAACCTTTTCTTGTTGATCCCCGCCAGAATTTTCTATCCACTTGGTGAATTCTCCAACATCGTTTTTTAGCACAATTATGGTTTCTCCCGATTTATAAAAACCAGTAACATTTACAGGGTTTAGCAAGGAAATTGAACTTATATTAAATGTTTTTTCTTTCCCTAGTTGAATGGAATCTTTTAACAGAAGTTGTTTTGTTTCAGGGAATATAAGTTTGGCAGGGGGGAAATGAAGTGTTTCTTTATACTCAAATAAATATACAATTGCAGTAAAAGCGTCAATAAAATCTTTTTCAGTATAAAAATCTTTTTGGTTTTTATGAGGGAAAGGTCCAAAAGTGTAAGAAAGCAAAGTGTTTTTTATGCTATTGTTTTTACTATACAATAGTTTCAAATGCTTTGCAGCCAATACAGCAGCCAGGTTAGGGTCAAGCCTTTGATCGTATTGGGGTGAAATTACTAAACCCGATTTAACCAGGTAAGGGATATATAAATGCCATAAGCCCGCTCCTGATTTCCATTCTGCTTTTTGATTCATTGCAGATAAAGCTATAGGTAGATATCTGAAAACTGAGGGAAGTTTATTTGCAAGTAAAACACTGTCTGAATAAGGAAAATAGGCCTCGGATAATGCAATTAGCAAAGAGGTGTTGTTTTTATTTTTACAAAAAAAATCTAGCCAGGGAGTCCAGTCCTCTGGGTTTTGGAAATCGATTTCTTGTTGTTTTAGCTCCTGAATAAGAGTAGTAGGTTTGAAATCCTTTTCCTGACAAGGTTTATGTTCTGTTTTTTCAAATTTAACCCATTCCTTAATTGGAGAATCATTAACTGATTTATAAAGAGTGTGAAAATAATTATCAGAAGATTGAGCATAAGAAAAACAGACAGAGATAAAAAAGAACAGAGTAAGGGTTAATCCCTTTACTGGTAACTTTTTTAAAGACAAGCAGCGGAAAACATTCATAATTGCAGCAAAGTATATTTTAGTTTTGAAATTTCAAAATAAAACAGGATTAAATAAACAGAAATAATCGAATTTTATTAGCAAACAAGGCTTATGATGGTAAAATAAAATAAAACATTTATATTTACAGATAGTTTTGCCAGAACAACAGATGAAATTTTTTTATAAATTTTACGTTCCTTGGGTTAACCGGTATAGGGTGAAGCAAGCAATTTTTTTTAAACCGGGCTATCTCATAATAAATAATATGTTGAAAAAACTTGCATTTACAATCATCCTTTTTACTGCCATTACTTTGGTTAATGCCCAAACAGTAAGAAAATACAGCAATGAGTTTTTATCAATAGGTGTAGGAGCAAGGGCACTTGGTATGTCAAATTCCTATGTTTCTTCAGTAGATGATGTAACTTCAGGATATTGGAACCCTGCTGGTTTGTTGGGTGTGAAAAGCGACAGGCAAGTTGCTCTTATGCATGCTGAATATTTTGCAGGAATTGGTAAATATGATTATGCGGCCTTTGCAGCTCCCATTGATACCACCAGCGCCATAGGATTTAGCTTTATTCGTTTTGGTATTGATGATATACCCAATACAATTGGGCTTGTTGATGCAAATGGAAATATTAATTATGACAGGGTTACTGCTTTTTCCATTGCTGATTATGCTTTTATTGTTTCCTATGCAAAAAAAACAAGTGTTCCTGGGCTTCACCTTGGAGCTAATGCAAAAGTAATTCACCGTATTGTAGGTGAATTTGCTACTGCCTGGGGCTTTGGGCTTGATCTTGGTGCACAGTACCAGGTTGGAAAATGGAGGCTGGGAGCTATGGCCAGGGATGTAACTTCAACCTTTAATGCCTGGAACTATACCTTAGATCAGGAAACAATAGATGTTTTTAATAGAACCGGAAATGAAATACCACAAAATTCTATTGAAGTTACTTTGCCAAAATTAATTCTAGGTGCTGCAAGGACTTATACCATTAAGGAAAAATTCACAATACTTGCTGAAGCAAATTTTGATTTGACTTTTGACAGAAAAAGGAATGTTCTTATTAAAAGTAATGTAGTGAGCATTGATCCTCATTTAGGAATGGAATTCGGTTATGGAGGATTCGTGTTTTTTAGAGCTGGGATGGGAAATATTCAAAATGTTACCGACTTAGACAATAACAGAGAAACCAGTATCCAGCCAAATTTAGGTCTTGGAGTGAAAATTAAAAGCATAACCATAGATTATGCGCTCACTAGTATCGGAGAATCCGTAGCGCTGTATTCAAATATATTCTCATTGAAATTCGACATTAATCGCAAGAATAAGTGAAAAAAAATTTACTGATTATTTGTTTGTTTTTATTTACGTCTGCCCTTTTTGCACAACCCTACGGCAACGAATGGATAAACTATAATCAGAAATATTTCTTTTTTAAAATCACCCAGGATAATATTTACCGGATAAATGTATCCACACTTGCCTCCACACTCACAAATGCGGGTGTGTCTTTATCTTCTTTAGATCATCGAAACTTTCAACTCTTTGGAAGAGGTAGGCAAATCCCTTTGTTTATTAAAGATGATGGAGTTCAATTTATACTGGATGGCGATGATTACATTGAATTTTATGCCCAAAAAAATGACGGATACTTTGATGCCTTAATGTACAAAAATATAGCAGATCAGCCAAATCCTTATTACAGCCTGATTAATGATACTGCTATTTATTATTTTACCTGGAATAATTCTGTAAACAATGAAAGAATGAATTACCAGGATGCCTCTAATTTTGTTGATTTTACTGCGTCTGCTTTTGTAATTAAAGAAAACATTCAAAGTTATACTTCAGAATATTTTAGAGGAGAACCAGTATCAGACCAGGATGCTGATCCTGATTATACCAAAGCCGAAGGATGGTTTAATGCAGTTATGAATCAGGGAAATGTTGTAATCAAATCTTTTCCTACTCCCAATGTTTTTACATCAGGACCCGCTGCTGAATTTAAAACAGTAGTTATTGGTGCTTCAAAACAGTCAAACACGACCCTCGATCATCATACCCGTATAGAGTTTAAAAACTCAGCTGGAATCTATGTTAATCTTACTGAAAGACATTATTTGGGATATGAAAAAAATAATATTGTAAATGCCGTTTCAACTTCAGCCCTTCACAGTGTTGCAACTGATTTTAAATTCACAGCAGTAGCCGGAAACCGTACTACTTTTTCCTGGGCTTCACTAAGGTATCCCCATACAATGAACCTTTTTGGAAACTTAAGTTTTGAAATGATAGTTCCTGATAATTTGAATCAAAGTAAATCATTATTGGAATTCCAGAATTTTAATATCAATAATACCCTATTTGATGTGTTTTTATATGATGTTACCAACTCCCGAAAAATAAAGGCTTATCTTAATGGAGGAATTTACAGAATGCTTGTTCCTAATTCAGGAGCAGGGAAATCAGAGAGTAAATGTTATTTGCTGCCAGAAAACCAAATTCCATTTATTACGAATTTAGAATCTGTTAATCCTGTATCTCATCAGTTTCAAAATTTTACAAATAGCAATGCAAATTATCTTATAATAACGCATCAAAAATTAAAAGCGGAAGCTCAGGATTATGCTAATTACAGAGCTGGTACAGGACATTCTACCCTTGTAGTAGATGTGAACGAACTTTACCATCAGTTTGGCAATGGTATAAATAAACACCCGCTTTCAATAAAACATTTTGCAGACTTTTCTTTAAATAACTGGAGCGTTAAACCCGAACATCTTTTTTTGATTGGAAAATCAATAAAGGCTGAATTTACAAGGAATAGCCCATCAGGTTATGCCAGCTGCCTTGTTCCCAGTTATGGCACTGCTCCTTCGGATGCATTGTTAACGGCTGGGTTAAATGGGACTACTTTTGATCCTGCAATTGCAACTGGAAGACTTGCTGCTAAAAACAGCAATGATGTGAAAATATATCATAAAAAAATGGTGGAATATGAAAGTTATGTCAGTCCTGAAGAATGGATGAAAACTGTTTTGCATTTCAGGGGTGGTTCAACTGCCAATGAGCACAATACTTTTACGCAGTATTTGAATTCTTACGAACAAATTATTGAAGATACGCTCTTTGGAGGAAATGTTACAACCTTTACTAAAAACTCATCTTCACCTATTGATAATACCCTTGCCGGTATAATTCGGGATAATATGGAAGATGGTGTTTCTTTAATGACTTTTTTCGGACATGGTTCAACAACCGGTTTTGATATTAATATAGACGATCCCGCTACCTACAATAATCATAAAAAATACCCCGTATTGCTAGCGAACTCATGTTTTGCCGGAAATATTCATGAACCTTCTTCAATAAGTGCAAGTGAATCATTCGTTCTTATAGCAGATAAAGGGGTAATAGCCTTTGTTGCCAACGTGAGCCTGGGTTTTCCTCATATGCTTCATTCTTTCAGTAATAGGTTTTACCGCAACATTGGAAGCACTCATTATGGAGAGAGTATCGGAGTTGTTATGAGGGAAACAATAAAGGCAATAAAGGACACTAGTAATAATATGAATAAAGCCCTTTGTCTTCAAATGACACTTCATGGGGATCCTGCTCTTGTTATTAATTCTTTCGAAAAACCTGATATAGTACTAACTCAACCAAATGTCTTCTTTACTCCTGGAAATGTTACAACCGAGGTAGATTCTTTTGATGTGAATGTTGTTTTAACAAATTTAGGGCATGCCTTTAATAAAGTTTTTTCTTTGGAATTAGCCAGGAAGTTTCCTGATGGCTCTGTTAAAAAAGAAATTGCAATAAGAAGTGGTCTGAATTTTAAGGACACTGTAATCTTTAGACTTCCTGTTGATTTTGACAAAGGACCTGGTGAGAATGTGTTTTCTGTTTTTGCCGATAATAGCTTACTAATTGATGAATTAAGTGAAATAAACAATAAAATTACCAAAAGATTAACAATTTCCTCCTCGGATATTCTTCCTATTTACCCTTATCATTATGCTATTGTTCCAAACCAAAATGTTACATTAAAGGCAAGTACCTCCAATCCCTTTGCACCATCAAGAAAATATGTTTTGGAAGTAGATACTACTGACTTGTTTAACAGCCCAATTAAAGAGAAAACCGAAATAACTCAAAGCGGAGGTGTTGTTCAATGGTCTCCAAATTTATTGAAAAACATGCCTGATAGTATGGTTTATTTCTGGAGAGCAAGTCCATTAATTGAAGCTCCATTAGCAATGAGATGGAGGGAAAGCTCATTCCAATATATAAAAGATAAATCAGGTTGGGGGCAATCGCATTTTTTTCAGTTTAAAAACAATGATTTTAATTTTGTTGGTTATAACAGAGTTCAAAGGAAATTTATGTTCCAGAATTTTGTCAGGCAATTATCTTGCACAAACATTGGCAATGCCTCAATAATAGAAACCTTTAAAATCACTTTTAAAATTGATGCAGATATGCAGGATGAAGCTTCTTGTGGAGGTTCACCTGCAATTCACATTGCAGTTATAGATCCATTAATTCTTGAAGCATGGACAACTGCTCAAAAACCACAATTTGACTTGCAGAGCTGCAGAGTAAGCAAGTACTTTGTTTTTTATCCATCAGTTGCTGGAAACCTTGATGTTATGACTGATATGATTAAAGATTCAGTGCCTAATGGACATTATATTTTGGCTTACTCTATGTTTAACCCAATGTGTACCCAATGGGGGGCCAATACTCATAGTGCTTTTCAAAACCTGGGTGCTGATCCTGCTTTACTGACTAATACGGATAGCCTTCCTTTTATATTTTTTGTTCATAAAGGTCAGCCCTTTACAGCTATAACTGTGATTGGTGATAATCCCCGGGCAGAAATAAGCTTGATGACTAATATTTCGCGAGACCAGCCTTTTGGTGATTTTAATTCAGTAATTGCCGGGCCGGCAAAAGAATGGCATTCCTTTCACTGGAGGCAGCAATCAGTGGAAAATCCTTCCAATGATGATGTAAGCGTAGATATAACCGGGATTGATTTAACTGGAAATGAAACGCACCTGATGAATATCAATCAGGCAACTACAGACATCAGTAACTTGAATATAGATGCCAATTCTTTTCCATATTTAAAATTAACTGCCCATTTGAGGGATGATGTAACTCAAACTCCTGCTCAGATGAAACGCTGGCAATTGCTTTTTGATGAGATTCCTGAAGCCGCATTAAATGCATCCAAAAACTTTTATTTTTATGCCGACACTATCGATGAAGGAGATAAAATTAATTTTAGAGTAGCAATTCAAAATATTAGTAATACCGATATGGACAGTATTAATGTTAAATATTGGATAGAGGATATTTCCCGGAATATAATTCCTCTTGAATACAAAACATTAGCCCCGCTATACAAAGATAGTGTACTAATAACTTCTATTGAGCTCTCTACGCTTGGCTACCCAGGCCAGAACAGCCTTTGGGTGGAGATTAACCCAAAAGATGCAAATTGGCAATTAGAGCAATACCATTTTAATAATAAAGCCCAATTAGGATTCTTTGTTGGAAGGGATAATATTAATCCAATGTTGGATGTCACTTTTGATGGAGTTCATATAATAAACGGGGATATTGTATCAGCTAAACCTTATATCGTTGCTCAGTTAAAAGATGAAAATAAATTTCTTGCTCTTAACGATACATCCAGTTTTGCTGTTTATTTAAAGAACCCTCTAGGGTCCTTAAAAAGAATTTATTTTCAGTCAGAAGGGGAGGAGCAAATGAGATTTATTCCGGCTGTTCTACCTAAAAACAGTTGTAGAATTGAATTTCAACCTCATTTAATTGAAGATGGAGAATATGAATTAAGAGTAATGGCCAATGACATCTCTAAAAACCAGTCTGGTTCATTTGATTATGTGATTAGTTTTGAAGTAATCAATAAATCCACAATTACGGAAGTCCTGAATTTCCCCAACCCATTTTCAACTTCTACCCGTTTTGTTTTTACCCTTACCGGATCTGTAATTCCATCTCATTTTAAAATACAAATTATGACCATTACCGGTAAAGTGGTAAGGGAAATTCATAAGGATGAATTAGGCCCAATACGAATTGGTCGTAATATAACTGATTTTGCCTGGGACGGCCGTGATGAATTTGGTGATATGCTTGCAAACGGTGTTTATCTTTACCGTGTTATTACAAGGATAGATGGAGCTGCCATTGAACATAGCGCAACCAACGCAGACAAGTTTTTCCATAAAGGATTTGGGAAAATGTACCTTATGCGGTAATAAATTTATTAGCCAAAGCTTCGGAATAGCTTTTTCAAGTCTTGGATTAAAATGCCTGCTGTAATTCTTTCATTAATGAATGTTTCATAAGTAATATTCTTTTTTCGTAATAAATAATGTAGTTTTAGGTTATAAAAAATGACAAAACTGATAGTGGTTATTTGACCTTGTCAACTCATTGTTTGCCGACTGTTCTCTGTTTTTTAAACCAGATATAAAATAAATAAAACCTATTTTTGCCCAAAACAAACAAAGAATGAATTTAATACAAGCTATAATACTTGGTATCATTGAAGGATTAACAGAGTTTTTGCCTGTGTCCTCAACCGGGCATATGATACTTGCCGGCTCATTGATGGATATAAAGGATAAAGACTTTGAAAACACATTTGAAATTGGCATACAACTAGGAGCAATTCTATCCGTACTGGCTATTTATTATAAGCGTTTTTTAGTTAGCATAAATATTTATTTGAAATTAGCAGTAGCTTTTTTACCATCAGCAGTTATTGGCTTAATGGCTTATAAATACATAAAAGAATATTTGTTCAATCCCATAACAGTTAGTTTAGCACTTATCATAGGTGGAGTTCTACTTATTTTACTGGATAAATGGTCAGATAAGGAAGAATCAGAATATGAACAAACAGATGCTGTTTCCTATAAGGGAGCAGTAAAAATCGGTTTTTTTCAATGTCTTGCCATGATTCCTGGCGTTTCCAGGTCTGCTGCAACAATTTTTGGAGGAGTGTCAGCAGGGTTTAACCGGAAGCAAGCGGCAGAATTTTCTTTTCTTCTGGCCATCCCAACCATGTTTGCAGCTACTGGTTATGATTTGTACAAATCAGGTTTTCAATTAGTTTCCGAACAATGGACTTTATTGTTTGTTGGAGCAGCTGTAGCTTTTGTTTGTGCCTTAATTGCAGTAAAAACTTTTATAGCAATACTTACCAAGTACGGTTTTAAGCATTTCGGCTATTACAGGATTGCAATTGGTGTTATTTTTCTTGCCTTTGCAATAAGCACAGGATTAAAACTTTAATAATTCAATAAAATAAGACAAATGCAAAAGAAAGTAGGTTTTGATTTTGTTCAAGGGGAGCTTCTTTTAATCGATAAACCTTTGACCTGGACCTCCTTTGACGCAGTTAATAAAATTCGATACCTTTTACAAAAACAATTGGGATTGGCTAAATTAAAAGTTGGCCATGCAGGTACGCTAGATCCTTTAGCAACGGGCTTATTAATTATTTGTACTGGGAAAATGACCAAACAAATTGATCAATACCAGGCCCAGGAAAAAGAATATACTGGTGTTTTTACTCTTGGAGCAACTACACCTTCCTATGATCTGGAAACTGAGCCGGACACTTTTTTTCCTATAGAACATATCACTGAAGAACAAATAAGAAAAACAGCTCTAGATTTTATAGGTACTTCCCACCAATTGCCTCCAATATTTTCAGCCAAGAAAGTTGATGGGAAAAGAGCTTATTTAAAGGCTCGAAAAGGAGAAGAAGTAGCAGTAAAAACCAAAGAGGTGGTTATTTCTGATTTTGAAATTATTTCAATAAATTTACCTGAAATTGAATTTAGAATAGTTTGCAGCAAAGGAACTTATATTCGTTCCATTGCTTTTGATTTTGGTAAAGCTTTATGCAGTGGAGCTTACCTTTCTAGGCTTTGCCGTACCAGAATAGGTGAGTTTAATGTAAACAACTGCACAACAATTGAGCAGTTCAAGACGTTAATTGACAATGAAATAAAACTTGGGGCAGGCAATTCTGTGAATAGCTAAACAAAAAATAATTTCCTTAGAAATTATTTTTAAATTTGCACTCTTGTTTAAAAAATTAACTTATAATCGATTGAAATGAAATTATCACAGTTTAAATTCAATCTTCCAAAAGAGCTGATAGCTGAATATCCTTCTAAAAACAGGGATGAAGCACGCCTAATGGTGGTGGATAGAAAAAAACAGACAATAGAACATAAACTTTTTAAAGATGTCTTAGGATATTTTGATGATGGGGATGTAATGATATTAAATAATACCAAAGTGTTTCCTGCAAGGCTGTATGGCAATAAGGAAAAAACCGGTGCTAAGATTGAAGTTTTTCTTCTTCGTGAGTTAAATCGTGAAAGCAGATTATGGGACGTGCTTGTTGATCCTGCCAGGAAAATCAGAATAGGCAACAAACTTTATTTTGGGGATGATGATCTTCTTGTAGCTGAGGTAATAGACAATACTACTTCAAGAGGACGTACTTTGAGATTCTTATTTGATGGTCCTTATGAGGATTTTAAACAAGCTATATATTCTCTTGGTCAAACTCCATTGCCTAAGTATATTAAAAGAGATGCTGAAGCCTCTGATGAGGAAAGATATCAAACTGTTTTTGCTAAAGAAGAAGGTGCTGTAGCTGCTCCAACTGCCGGTTTACATTTTAGCCGCGAATTAATGAAAAGACTTGAATTAAAGGGAGTTAATTTTGCCGAGCTTACTCTTCATGTTGGCCTTGGTACTTTTAGGTCAGTTGAGGTGGAAGACCTTACAAAACATAAAATGGATTCTGAACAGGTTATTGTTCCTTCAGTTGCTGCTAATGTAGTAAATACAGGTATTGATAGCAAAAGAAGGATTTGTGCTGTTGGAACTACCTCAATGAGAGCAATTGAATCATCAGTATCTGCAGATGGTCACCTAAAGCCTTTTGATGGCTGGACCAATAAATTTGTTTTTCCACCTTATGATTTCAGTATTGCAAATTGCATGATCACTAATTTTCATACTCCTGAATCCACATTGTTAATGATGGTATGTGCTTTTGGAGGTTATGATCTTATTATGCAAGCTTACAAAGAAGCCATTAAAGAGAAATATAATTTCTTCTCTTATGGTGATGCAATGTTAATTATATAAGTCTTTAAAAAAGGACTTTCTATATGAAAAATTCAGTAATAATAGTTGCAGGGGGTATAGGTAGCAGAATGGAATCTGCTACCCCTAAGCAATTTATGTTGCTTGCTGAAAAACCCTTGCTTTTACACACAATTGAAACATTTTACAATTGGGATAACCATTTACAAATTATTGTTGTGCTTCCTTCAAACCAAGTTCAGGAGTGGGAAAAGATAGTTGACCAATATAAGTTTTCAATCCCCCATAAAATCTGTTCTGGTGGCTATACCCGTTTTCACTCGGTGCTTAATGGCTTGGAACTTATTGAAAACAATGAATCAATTGTTGCTATTCATGACGGGGTAAGGCCAATGGTAAGTGAAAAAACAATTCAAAATTGCTTTGATGCTGCAGCAAAAAAAGACGCTGCTATTCCTGTTGTTGAACTAAACGATTCTTTAAGAAAAATTTCTAAAGAAGGAAATGAAGCTGTTAACAGGGATGAGTATAGAATTGTTCAAACGCCTCAATGTTTTAAAGCCTCTGTTATAAAGGCTGCATATAGCCTTCCATACAAGGCCGCTTTTACAGATGATGCTTCTGTTGTTGAATCAGCAGGAACACCTATAGAGCTCACCACTGGAAATATAGAAAACATTAAAATAACCACCTCTTTTGATATTATCCTTGCCGAGGCTTTGTTAAAATCAAGGGCTCAGTTCTAAGCAAAAGCAATTGCTGCCACACTTATTTTAGTATTTGGTAAATTAGCCAGGCAATTTGCTGATGATTCTAGTGTTGCTCCTGTTGTTATTACATCATCTACAATTAAAACATGTTTTCCTTCCACTGCTTTTTGATCTTTTAAACTAAAAGCAGATTCTACATTTTTCCACCTATTAAATCTTGATTTTTTTGTCTGCGTTTCACTTGCCACATCTCTTACCAAAATCTCTGGGCTCCAGTTACTGTTTAATCCTTCAGCTATTCCCTCTGCAATAAAATCACTCTGGTTAAATCCCCTTTTCTTTTTTTTAGAAGGATGAAGAGGCACTGGAATTATAATATCCACTGAATTAAAATAAGGAGATTCTTTTAATTCTGAACCATACATTTTGCCAACTTCCCGAGCAGCTTGGGTGGCACCATTATACTTTATAGCATGAAGCAAATGCTGCACCCCGCTTCCTTTTTGAAAATAATAGTAAGCAGCAACACTATAAAAATCAATTCTTCCCCAAAACATCTTGCTCAAAACATTCTCCTTTTCCATGTGAAATCCTGTTTTTGGAAGCTTATACCTACACAGCATACAAATGTGATGCTCTTTTTTATATAATGTTTGCCCGCAGCATAAGCAGCAGTCCGGATAAATCAGTGAAATAAAATCTCCAAGCATGGATAATAAAAAGGCAGTTGTTAAGTTAATTAAGGAGTAATTTTATAAGAAGAAAATATCTTTACCTTTACCTTAAATTACATTTATAAATGATGGAAAACAAAAAGCAGGAAATCGAAAACAAAATGCAGGAACAAAAAAAATCAAATGTCAATAAGATATTGGTTTTAATAATTGCGCTTCTTACTGTGTTTTGTGGTGTTTTAGTGTGGCAGTACATTGAACTGAATAAAGCAGTAAAGGTTGAGGTGGCTGAAAAATTAGAAGTTACAGAAGAAAAGGATGCATTAAGTGTTGAATTAGAAAATATGCTTAATGAATACGATAATTTGCAATCAAACAATCAGTCTTTGCAAAGCGAGATGGATGAACAAAGAGAAAAAATTGAAGAGTTGCTTAAGGAAGTGCAAAAACATAAAGGGAATACTGCCCTAATGGTTAAATACAGGAAGGAAACAGAAACCCTTCGTAAAATTATGCACAATTATGTTGTTACTATTGATTCATTAAACACATTGAATTTAAATTTGAAAAAGGAAAATCTTGATGTTAAAACCGAATTAAATGTGCAACATACCAAATATGAGGAGCTAAATAAAGAAAAGTCACACCTTGTACAGCGTGTTGAAAATGCATCTGTTCTTGCCGTGATTTCTGCTTCTGGAGAAGGAATACAGTATAAATCAAGTGGAAAGGAAGTGGAGACCAACCGTGCAAAAAGAGCAGAAAAAATAAAAGTATGCTTTACACTTGGAGAAAATAAAATAGCTGAGAAGGGAACGCGTGAAGTTTATGTGAGAATTTTATCCCCTGAAGGAAAAGTGCTTGCAGAAGGAGCCGATGATAGTTATATGTTTACTTTCGAGGGAGTAAAAGGATTATATAGCGCAAAAAGAAAAGTTGAATATCAAAATGAAGTTATTACCGGCTGTGCTTATTTTGCAGTTAAGGATGGTGAAACTCTTCCTAGCGGAGCTTATGTAGCTGACATTTTTGCTGATAAATCCAAAATTGGATCAGTAAATTTCGAACTTAAATAATAGGAATCATTATAATTTCCCATGGCCGTCTCAAATCTAAATTTTGAGACGGCTTTTGTCTATAAATAAAACAGGACAAAATAAATTCTTATTCATTTTTATCGATTTTGTTACCCTAAATTCTAATTATTAGTGGTTGTTTTTAGTGAGACAGAAACTAAAAAAACACAGATTCCTTTAAGTAAGTCTTGATTCATTTTGTTGAATAGTTTATATTTACTTTCTTTATATTTACTTTTTGCAAAAATTAGCTACAATGAAAAACACCCTTACATCTGCATTTTTATTTTTTATTACATTATCCATTATTGCTCAAACTTCAGCACGGGAACATTTTGACAAAGGCTTAGAGCTTTATTACCAGAAAAATTACAACAGCTCAATGTTAAGCTTTAACAGTGCAATTAAAGCGGATAAAAAATTTGAACTTGCATATTATAACAGAGGACTTTGCAAATACAACCTTAATGATTTCAAAGGAGCTATAAAAGACTACAATGCAGCTGCAAAACTAAATAAAAAAAACCCGAATACCTATATTAATAGGGGATTGGCAAAAAAAGCAATAGGCAAAGGAGATGCAGCTGTAAAAGATTTTAGGCTGGCATTACAGCATGAACCTGGTTCTTACAAAGCCTATTACAATATGGGCCTTGTGAGGTACGATCAAAAAAATTATCAGTCAGCTAATGTTTTCTTTAGTAAATCTTTAGAAAACAAGCCTGATTTTATTGAAGCCTTATTTTACCAGGGATCGGTAAAATATCAACAAAGACAGTTCGCAGAAGCCATACAAATTTTCACCAGAGTACTACAAATGAAAAACGATTATGAGCCTGCTTATTTTAACCGCGCTCTTTCCAAAATAGCATCAGAGGACAAAAAAGGTGCCTGCGAGGATTATAAAAGGTCCATTGAACTTGGAAATTCAAAATCTTCCGTGCAATTTAATCATCATTGTAAATAAAATTTGATTGTTAGATTCAATAAACCTACTTTATCAAACTAACATGTCCTCTATATTCATGGTTTTTCCCGAAAACATCCTTTAATTCCACTAACCATACATACACATCCTGCTGGGCAATTTCATTGTTGTTTGCTCCCTGCACTCTTCCATCCCATAGTTTATCAACGTCATTCGTGTAAAAAACCTGCATTCCCCATCTGTCAAAAATCCACATTTCATATACTACAATACCTATACCTGTACCAAAAAAATAATCATTTATCCCATCACCATCCGGAGTAAATGAATTGGGGGCATAAAAGGTGAATTCAGGTATTATTTCTATTTGTTTTTGTGCAGTATCAGAACATCCAAAATCATTAAAAACAATTAACTGCGCCATATAGCTATTGGTATAACTTGAATATTGATGCTTGGGGTTTTCTACATTTACAGCAAAATTGCCATCTCCAAAAGACCATTCTAATTGTGTAGCGCCAGTTGATTTGTTGGCAAAATTAACAATAGGGCTAAACACGCTTGCCTTTAAGGGAGTGGCACTAAAATCTGCAACAGGAACAGGATGTACATTTACTAAGCTCGAAAAAGAACTACTGCAACCTTTACTTGTTTTTACTTTTAAAACAGTGGTAAAACGTCCTGCCACAGTATAAAAATGTGTAGGGTTTTGTTCGTTGTTAATTCTGGAGTCATCCCCAAAATTCCACTCCCAGGAAACTATTGGATCTTGGGAAGAAGTTGATAAATCAGTAAAATGAACGGGCTCATTTAAACAAACATCATTTGTCTGAAAATTGGCAGTAGGAGTAGGGTTTACTAACGCTGTAACTGTTGCTTTTTCCGGGCCCGGGCAAGTACTTAAATAATAAGTTGTGGTTTGAGTTAAAACAGGTGTTGTAAAAGAATTTCCTGTTCCAATTAATTGTCCTCCGATGGGGGCATCATGCCAGAATATTGTTGTTTCTGGAGGATAATTTCCCTGCAAATTTGCTAAAAGAAGGGCAGTGTTTCCAGAACATATAGTATCGTTAACAGAAGATAAATTAAAATTATAATTAATAATGCTTTCATTGGCAAAACCTCTTCCTCCGGCTGTGGCGCCATTTGGGGCGAATTCACTTACTCCTGAAGCATTTGTTACACCATTGGTTCCTGCATTTGCTGATCGTAAAATATTCCCGTTGGAAATAGCAATATATCCACCACCACCTCCTCCTCCAGGTCCTTCAGATTCGCTAGGGTTAATTGTGCTGTTATATATTTGATTTCCTCCATTACCACCATTGGCATTTACAGAGATTCCACTTATCACACCAGATGCATTTAAAATTACAGTACCACCACCACCAGCACCGCTGGCTGCATCTATTCCAAGTCCAGTAGTGTTGGTTCCGTTTGCTCCATTTGCATATATTTTACCTCCTCCTGCAATAGTTCCATAGGACATTATATAAACCAATCCCCCGCCTGAGCCGGCAACGCCAGAATTTCCATCATTAGCATCTCCGGAACCTCCTCCCCCTCCAAGAAAAATTCTTCCGGTTGAATAATCTAAAGGTCTTCCGCCTTTTCCTCCAGTGTTTTTTCGTCTGTCTCCTCCCCATGCAGCAGCTCCAGGTCCAGTAATAAGAGCATCCTCATTATTCAGGGCAAAAGTATATCCCCCTTTTCCGCCTCCTGTGGAAGTTGAATTGGCAAAACCATTATATTCAAGATTCCAGGCATTTATCCAGTTTAGGTTTGTAATATTGGGATTTCCATTTCCGGTGTATTCAGCAATTACCCCTGAATTGGCGCCCCCACCTCCTCCTGAATTGTGTGCATTCCCTCCACCTCCTCCATTGGCAGGAGCCCCACGGGAGAAGTATCCTCCTGCAACATTGTAATCTGCCTGATAACCAGAAATACTCTCTCCTTTTTCTCCTCCATCCTGTCCATTAAGGGAAGAAAAAATCCCTGAGCCTGGTATGGTGGAAGTGTTATTTATTCCACCTCCTCTAAACCCTCGTCCTGATAAATTTATACTCGCTCCGGTGTTTATTAATGTGGCTCCTTTAACTTCAACAGACAGAACACCTCCTGTTGTTCCATTCCAGAATGGTGCAGTTAATACTCCGCTGTTTATAGTAAGTGACAAATACCTGGGAACCCTTATTACCTGTACTTTGCCAGAAGAAGTATAACTGTTTTGTAAAGGGCAGGCTAAAGTGATAGTATTGTTATTGCTTATGCTTAGTACTTCCTGAAATTCATATAAACCCGAATTATTATAAGCAGTAATCGTTCCCCAGGTGCTGTCATTTACATTTCCTTTTATAAATGCCCCCTGCATTTGAATGATCATTAACAAATCACCCTGTTCAAGAGGTCTATTAAAAACACCATTGTTATTAAGGAAAATATCTGCTACAATAAGATTGCTGTTGCCTGCATTTGCATTTGCAGTTAGCCTGGTATATTCATTTACTATTGAATTTGCTGTAGTAATTAATTTATTTCCGTCTTTGCCTTTTTGGCCATAAACAGGAATTATAAATAAACAAGCTATCAGAGTTAAATGAACAATTTTTGAAAACTTCATTTGAAATTATTTTAATTGCAATCTTCTGTGTTCATTGTTGTAGTAGGTGTTTAACCGTTTTTTTGCTTGAAAATTGTATGGGTAAATTAATTTGGTTTCATTTACAATGAATCTCTTTTCAGAAATTGTGTCGTTCCTAAAATAAAATGAAAACCCCCTCCCTCTCATTGATATAACTGAATCCCTTGTCATTCCGAATGGAGCGTAGCGAAATGAGGAATCTCTATCCTTTTCCCCGGACAATAGTGAAATGGAATAAAAAAGAATTGTTTTAGCATGGGCTAATGTTTTCCAAAATGCCTTTGAATAAAAGGGACTATTAGCATCTGAGGGATTAGAAAAATGCCCTTACCTGAACTCCACCAGTGTGAACTGCGGGAAGATCTTCTGAAGTTCTGCCTGTATAATTAAGACTTAATTGCATATTGGCTGATAAATTTCGCTGATAGGAAATACTCCAGGTAATATTTTGCCCTACCTGGAGACCTTCAAGCATTTCAAAGGCCATTAAGGTGTTACTAGGAGCGTTAAATTCATTTATAATATAATTCAAATTCACCAGCAGATTGCCTTTTGATAATACACTGTATTTTATTTCCGAGCCCATATTGTGAGTAAAAGCTTTTTCTCCACCCAAATCAGGTGAATTTATCTTTTCCAAATATTTATATATTAAACTGATCCTGAAATTTGTGTTTGGCTGATAAACAAAACGTGGCTCTATTTCAGAATAATTAATTTCAAAATTTCGGTTGGTGAGAAATTCAGATTCACTTGTTTTTACTCCTATAGTGGTTGCCAGGTTTAAGGCAAAAATTCGGGTAATATTCCACCTTGAACGCAAGCTTCTATAAATATTTGTTCTGGATTCAAATCCATTTACCAAAATATTTTTATTTCTATTGTCCTGCCAGTTATACTCAAGACCAAATTTAGGATCGGTACGATTAAAAAATACAGTGTTTCTAACTGATGAATTTAAAGTAATAAGCATAGTATCGGAAACTTCATTAAAAAAGGGATTAAATGAAGCCAAAGCATTATCTGTTCCTGTTCTCCTGTCTATTCTATAAGCTGTTTGATTAGAAAATTTTGCAATAAGTTTTTTTAGTCCTTTTTTATTGTTCCATGCCGCTGCAGGATTAATATTTAATATTTCATTAAACTGATTACTGTAAACTCGTACAAATTCATTAGTGGGAGTAAAAACTTTGATATACCTTCTTAAATCGGGAAGTGTAGACTCTTCAAATTCATCCAAATCCTTAACGCCATTGTTGTTTAAATCACCTATGTATGCATATTGTCCTTGTCCTGCCGGAACTTCAATATATGTAAATTCTTTTTTTACCTCAAGGCCTGATCCTACTTCATAAAATGTAGTAGAGGATATACTGCCTTTAAAAAGGCGTAAGGAATATTCCAGTCTGCCAAGAACTGTTTCTTCAGGCTTGGATGCAGTTAGGGTTTCATCACTGATTGAAAGTTTACGGTAAGTAGAACTTCCTCTTAAAACAGAATTGGGGTTTTTATTAAATGCAAAATCAAAAGTAATGCTCTCCCCAAAAGTTGAACGGGTTAGGGTGTTTTCAAATGGTACTTCATCTATACGTTGCCTGTATCGCAATGTGTATTTATTTACTGCTGTATCTGCATTTGAAACAAAAGCTTCCCATTCAAAATATTGATAACTGGAAACAAGAAGAGTGTCTGAATGAGAAGAGGTAATCTGGTTTTTTTCAAAATCCTCCCATAGACCAACAGTTATATATTTCATTCGTTTTGCTAGGCTTGCTCTATGCCTTAAAAATTCAGAATTGTTTTTAAACCCATCTGACAAAAGATAGCTTCCATCCAGCTTTAAATCATAATTTTTATGAGTGAAATCAGCATTGAGAATATTACGGATAGCATTGTATTCAGTTTTAGTATTAAAAGTACTAAACTGATAGTTAAAAGAGCCCAACCCTTTTTTACCTATTCCTACACCAGCAGTTGAAATATGCTGGGATTCACTGAAATTTCTATTCAGAATGTTCCAGTCTCTTTCAAATTCTACAGGTCTGAAACGCTCTATGCGGGTAAAATTTTCATTTACCTGTTCATAATTGGCCAGAGTAGATAATACCCATCCTTTATCACTCAAAGGATTAAGTGGTTTGTAATTATGAATGCCCACACGGAAGGCCGCATCTGTATTGTTTTGATTATCCAATGCTGAAAAAGTATTAATATCGTGGTTACTTACTGCCATTTCAAATGTACCCAGTGTGTTTTCAGATATTTTATATTCTCCTCCCGTGCTCATCATTTGAGTCTTTTTTGGTGTCACTAATAAAGTTATAGGTTCAAAAGAACCTTGCTTTATTCCGTTAACAGGGGCAATCCATTCAAATACTTTTCCATTAGCCGTGCTGTTTTTTTGCACATAATTTCCCCTGCCTTGACCTACCAATGAAAAGCCAAGCTTATAAATTGCTTTGCTTTGATCACTGGAATAAACAAAAACAGAATCATATAAAACGCCTTCCACAAGGCTGTCTTTTAAATGATATAAAATCTGATCGGGTAAAAAGCCTACATTTTCAATGTTTGGGTAGATGGCCTGATGAATACTGTCACCAATTAAAGACATTAATTGTTTTTTCTGAGGATCCAGATCTTGCATGAGCGGCTGGTTCTTTGCATCCTGTTCAGTATAAAAATTAAATCTTGCTTTTAACCGGTCTGTTTCAAATTCATTACCTAAAAAAAACAAGGAGCGCGCATAATTCCTATCTGAATATTGAAATTCAACTACTATTCTTTTATCCTTTGTTATTAATTGATTGGCTGTAAAAGTGATTTCAGCGGTGTTATAATCAATAATGTAATCATATTCCTGTCCTCGTTTAAGCAGCTGTCCATCAATATAAACATTTTCAGTTCCTGACAAGGCAATTATAAAAAGCTCGTTTTCATTTCCCTTTAATCGATACGGGCCTTGTATTCCTTCTATTCCAATAATTTGATTGCGGGAAAATTTTCCCCTGGAAACTGCTGCAGCTGCAGAAACACTATAGATTCCTTTTTTTTCTTTACCAGCATCAACAGAAGTTGTAAAATGCCCTCCCTGGGCTCTTTTAAAATAATTCATAAAATACCCAGCTGGCTTTTTAAGTTGAAAATCACCGGCAGTTAATTTTGACCGCTCATCAAAAACCTGTATGTAAACCTGGTCGAAATCTTGCAATTGATGAGTGTTTCCATCTGGCTGTATAGGAATATTATTATCTGTAATTGCAGCCAAAATGCTTACCTCTTCATTTATCTTACCGGATAATTGTAAATTCATATTTGAGTTCACAGCTAAATCCTGGTTGTTGCCCATAGTTACTCCTCTTGAAATGCTTCCGTTTTTATTTAAGCCTTCCATTTTAAAAATATCATTGTCATTGTTGTGCTCATCATAAACATAGGAGAAAGGATTTATGGCTCCTGTTTCATCCGGCTCAAGTTTACTGAAATCTTTATTTTGAAAACTTTTATTAAAGTTATAGGGGAAAATCCTGTACACTAATCTTATTGTATCAGAATAGGGTTTTTTAAAATAAAGCGAAGAAGTAAAATAATCTATGCCATAAAAAAGAGAATCAGCAATTCGGCCATCGGAAAGATAAATAATTTCTGATCCTGCGATAATAGAAAGTGAGTCAAGATGAATGGTATCCGCCTGTGAGGGAACAAGGAATTTTTCACGCATGTTGCTTCCGGTTTGGGCAAAGCCAAATCCAGCATAAAAAATGCTCAACAAAGCTATTATTTGTCGGTACGGCCTCAACGGTAGAAATACATTCTATTAATAAATTGTAATATTGAAAAGAAAGAAGGCAAAATACTTCAGTTCTTTTTATTTAACTCGCAATTATTATTTTCAAAAACACATTTCTGTCAAAATAGTCTTTAATCAAAAAGACCAGGTGAGTTTCATACAATTTACATCATTATAAATAGTTGATGAAATTATCACTTTATTTAAAAGTGAAAGTATAAAAAAGCTCCGACAAACCAATTACACCCGAATAAAAGAATAATGCTTTCAACTTAATTTATGTCATTTTAAGTATATTTGCAGCTGTTTCCGAGGAATTTTAAAAACAAACGTAAAAATGCCAAAAATAATATCTTACAATGTAAACGGGATAAGAGCTGCTATTAGCAAAGGTTGGATTGATTGGTTAAAATTAGTTGACCCAGATATTGTTTGTCTTCAGGAAATAAAGGCAAACCCCACTCAATTTGATTTAGCTCCATTCGAAGAACTAGGTTATCATCATTACTGGAATCCTGCTCAGAAAAAAGGATATAGCGGAGTTGCCATTTTGAGTAAAATAAAACCAACCAACATAGAAATTGGTTGCGGAATTGATAAATATGATTGCGAAGGAAGGGTTTTAAGAGCCGATTTTGGCGACATCTCTGTCATAAGCGTGTATATGCCCTCTGGTTCAAGCGGTGATTTAAGGCAAGCCTTTAAAATGGAATGGTTGGAAGATTTCTCAGCTTACATTGAAAAGCTTAAAATAGTTCGGCCTAAATTAATTATTTGTGGAGATTATAATATCTGTCACAAACATATTGATATTCACAACCCCAAAAACAATGCTAAAACCTCTGGCTTTCTCCCGGAAGAAAGAGATTGGTTCGAAGGTTTTATCCAATCGGGTTTTTTGGATTCCTTCAGGCATTTTAATTCCGACCCGCATCACTATACCTGGTGGAGTTATAGAGCCAATGCAAGAGTCAAAAACCTGGGCTGGCGTATTGATTATAATCTGGTAACTGAAAATTTAAAAGAAAACCTAAAAAGATCGGTTATTCTGCCAGAAGCAAAGCACTCTGACCATTGCCCTGTGATGGTGGAAATGGATTTTGAAACTTCTTCAAAATAAAAAATAGCGCTGGGCCTAGTTGAAAACTACGCCCAGCGAAAGGAAGTAAATTAAATGGAATCTCTTTCTGAGTGCCTACAAGCTTTATTTTTTACTCAAAACAGCTAAAACTCTCCTATTCAGAGATGTTTTTTTGTATTTTTGTTTTTTTCTAAACACATAAACAGGGAAAGTACTCGAATTGTTTTCTTATTTTTATACATTATGAAAAACACAAAAACCTTTAATCTTATACTGATTATAGCCTTACTATTGCCCATTGTTTTATTTTCATGTTCAAAAAGGAATTACCTGCGATTAACTGTTACTGAACCTGCCCCGGTAGGCGTACCCAATTATATAAAACGCGTGGGTATAGTAGACAGGACTCTCCCTGCTTCAGAAAATGAAAAAATTCAGCAAATAGATAACATTCTTAATTTAAAAGGTAAAAGCTTTGATAAAGACGGGGCCAATGCAGCGGTCACAGGACTGGCAGAGGCCCTTAGATGGAATGAGAGGTTTGCCGAGGTAAAGCTTATTGATACGGTTAGGGTCAGGAATCCGGGGTTGGGCATTTTTCCATCTCCGCTTTCCTGGAATGAAGTGAGACAAATTTGTCAGGAAAATGGTGTTGATGCCCTTTTTACTTTAGCCGTTTATGATACTGATGCCAAGGTAGCATATAGAGCTACTCCTGTTGAAATTAATGGCCCTTTTGGAGTAAAAGTACCCGGATTGGAACACCATGTTAGCATTGCAACTTTAATAAAAACCGGCTGGAGGATTTATGACCCGGTGAGTGAGTTGATATTGGATGAGTTCTATCTAAACAACATCCATAACTCCTCAGGGATTGGTATTAACCCTTTAAGGGCTGCCGAAGCAATAATAGGAAGAAAAGATGCAGTTTTACAGATTAGCAAAGGCTTGGGTGAATCCTATTCATCAAGAATACTTCCTTTTAACCTACGGGTCACCAGGGAATATTTTGTTAGGGGAACGCTTAATTTCAGAATAGGCAAACGCATGGCCCAAACAGGAAACTGGAATGGAGCTGCAGAGCTTTGGCAAAGGGAAGTTACAAGTTCAAGGAGAAGGATTGCAGGAAGGGCTCATTATAACATGGCCATTATTAATGAGATAAACGGGGATTTGATTGCTGCCATGGATTGGGCTTCCACTTCCTATACGAATTACAGAAACCGGCATGCTTTAAGGTACCTGAATATCTTAGGAAGAAGAATGGAAAGATTTGAACAATTACAGAGGCAAATGGAGCACTAATTGGTTTCATTCCAGGCAAAGTCTTCCAATGGTTTCTAAAAAAACAGGAATTTTATTCACACCTCCAACTACCCCAAAAGCAAAGCACTCTGACCATTGCCCGGTAATGGTGGAGATGGATTTTTGAAACTTCTTAAAAATGAAAAATAGCGCTGGTCGTAGTTTATAACTACGACCGAAACACAGGTAGCTTTCAGCTACACTTGCAGCTACCAAAACACTAGCTCATCTAACCATGAATTAAAATATCAGCCAAGACTTTTTTAGCCTAGTTTTTTTATTTCAGTGGTAGTTTAAGGTTTAATTGTAATCTCATTAATAATGTTTGGGAATAATTTTTAAAATAATACCATTGTGCCTTTCAGCTTATTCATTATTTAACCTATCTTTCGACTTTTAAAAAATCAACACACTTATGAAATTTAAAATTACACGTATTTCAGCTATTTTATTTTTATTATTTATAAACCTTCAAATATTTGGACAAGCAACTCTGATTGATGAAAATAGTATTGAAAGAAAAAATGGATTATTAGCCTTTGTTTATGCTCCACAAGGAAAAGTTTACTTTGCTGTAATGCAGGAATTTGAGAAAAAAAACTGCGTTGTTTCATTAATTAAATTAGATGAAAAATTTAACCTTCTTTGGTCTAAGGTAATTATAGAAAATTATGAGAAAGGAAAAGCTTCAATTTCTGACTGCTTTAAGCTTTATGCACATGATTCAGATATAAACTTGTTTTATACAAAGTTTGAAAATACAGCAGCTTTTGAAATACAGATAATCTTTGACTTGGAAGGAATCGCAAAAAGCAAGGAAAATGAAATATTAACAGCAGAAAATTGCCAATTAATTAAAAAAATAGATGCTGGAATTGAAGATGGTATTGCCTTTGTTCCCCTTAAATTCCAGTCTGATCCAAGTACTCCAATATATACAGCAGCAAATGAGGAGTTATCCATTTTTGTTTATACTTTTAAAAACAGGTCAGTTAAAAAAATTCCAACTCCCTTGACAGATGAAAGCATTACTAAATTTACTATAAAAGAAGATAACTTTTATGCCCACCTTTTAACAAAAAACACAACTCAATTCATATTAAGTTTAGATTTAAATACAGGAGTATTTAAACAGACAGCAAAAAGTACATTTAGTTTAACAGACATGCAAGATTACGCTGTAAATGAAATGCGGACCTTTGTTTATTCTCCCGATGGAATAATTAAATTAAAGTACCATAAGCCCACTGTTATGGAGTTATCAGACAAAGAAGGTAAAGCCAATGCAATGGGAAAAATAAAATTCATTAAAAATACTTTTGATGGAAAATCATCTGAAACAATAATTGAAATAACCCAGGAGGTTAAGGAAAAAGCAAAGGTTTATGGAAAAAATATCGGGATAAGCAAACATGCATTACTTCAAGACTTTCAGGTAAGGGAAGCCTTTCAGATGAAAAACAAAAATCTAATTCTAGTAATGGAAAGAATGTATGTAATACGAAAAGGAACAAATGAAAATCCTTATTTTATGCAAATGTCTGGAGAGTTGTTATTTGTTGTTGTTGATGAAAATGGAACTCTTTTAAATATGGACCTTGTTGAAAGGTCAGCAAAAGCAGGTTATTGGGGGGAGTCTTTATTGTTTTCAGTTAATCAAGGAGATTGTGTTAAACTTTTATATCCAGCCAAAAAGCAAATTGCCAAAACAGGAAATGGACTTCATCTTACAACTATAAGTGATACTGGTGAGATTAAAGACAAAGGCAAGTCAGATAAATTAAATACATTGAGTAGTGATTTTTCACTAGATGAGAATTCCATTATATTGCCTAATTATGAAACGATATTGGTGCAGAAAAAATCAAAAAATCAATTAATATTATATAAAGTTAAATTATAAAATAGCACAACACCTGCTGTGCAAAAACAATAATGAATATTACATGGCGCACCCGATAGCTATCGGCTCCATATGACATTTTAAAATCAAATTATATACATATGAAACTTATTACAACTTTTTGCTTAATCCTTTTATGTTTGTCCTCTTTTGCCCAAAATACCGGAACGTTTGTAAGAGGAAAAAAAACAGGTTTAATTTCAGCTAATGTTCTAAAAACTCCATACACATTATCAGTTTTTTACACTGATGGGGGAGTGATAGATGTGGAGTCGTCCTCAGAAATAAAAGCAAAAATCAGCGCTGATTTGAAAAAAATGGGCGTTACGATAATTGATGGAGATATGATTTCACATCCTGAAGAGAAAACAATTCTGGTAAGTTCTATAAACAGGGGCACTGTAAAAAAGATGAAGTTAAGTTTCCTTGTTGAAGTAAGAGACTATAAAGGACCAGTTGCTAAATCAACATCAGATGAATATTATACTTTCCAGAGCAGTTCTTATGATAAAATGGTCTCAGAATTTGAGAAAGCTATATTAAGAATAAAATAAAACCAGTGATGGTGGAGATAGATTTTTAAAGTTCAAAAAAGGGACAATATTGCAATTGTCAATACTCAACCTCTTTCACAACAATACCCTGTTCATCCCAATAAGTCCACTTGCCTGATTCTTTGCCTTTTTCAAAGTGTCCTTCATAGAATTTTTTTCCATTGGAATGCCATGTAACTGTGCTTCCGTGCTTTTGTCCATTGATATACCATGTCTCGCTCCAGGGCATTCCATCTTCATAAAAAGAAACCCATTTTCCTTCTTTTTTTTCTTTTAGTAAATTTCCCTGAGTTCTTATCTGTTGATTTTTATAATAAGTCCTATGTAAATCCATTTCTCCGGATTTTATAATTTCTGTTTTAATTTCAGGCACAGGATTAACTAAAGTTTCAACAGGAACTTGTTCTATATCTTCTGTATTTTGAGATGAATTGCAGGAAAAAATTAGCAGTGAAACAGGAATTAATAATAGGAGAAGGGTTTTCATTTTTCAATAAATTATTTATCGCGTTCAGTTGTATATCTTACCAGTTGTTCAAGGGATATTTTAGCAGGACAATCCTTCAATGTACTAAGCAGTTCCAGTGCTTTCTCCTTATGCTCATTCATTTTTTTACGGGCATATTCAATTCCTCCGCTGGTTACAACATAACTTATCACTTCAGCAACTTTAGCAGGATTCTCATTGTGATTTTTAATGATATTTATGATTCGTTTTTTATCCACTAAAGAAGCATTGTTTAAAGCATAAATCAAAGGAAGAGTCATCTTCTTTTCTTTAATGTCAATGCCTGATGGCTTGCCTGTTTTTTCTCCGCTTCCATAATCAAATAAATCGTCTTTGATCTGAAATGCAATTCCGGTATTTTCACCAAAATCCCTCATAAGATTAATGGTTTTCTCATCAGCTCCAGCTGAAGCAGCCCCACAGGCACAACAAGATGCTATTAAAGAAGCTGTTTTCTGTCTTATAATTTCAAAATATACAGGTTCCTGGATATCTAGCTTCCTTGCTTTTTCTATTTGCAATAATTCACCTTCGCTCATTTCTCTTACTGCATTTGCTACAATTCTTAATAGCGAAAAGTCATTGTTATCCACAGATAGCAATAAGCCTTTTGACAAAAGAAAATCACCAACTAAAACAGCAATTTTATTTTTCCAAAGAGCATTAATTGAGAAAAAATCTCTTCTCATATTTGCATCATCCACTACATCATCATGCACAAGGGTAGCAGTATGCAGCAATTCAATTAATGAAGCAGCTCTGAATGTAGAGTCATTTATATCACCGCAAATTTTTGCTGATAAAAAAACGAACATAGGCCTCATTTGTTTGCCTTTCCGTTTAACTATATAATGAGTGATTTTATCCAGTAAAGGCACAGAGCTTTTCATAGAATCTCTGAATTTCATTTCAAATTCAGTCATCTCATTGGCAATGGGCTCTTTTATTTCTTTTAAATTTAACATGTAAAGAATTTCCGGATTCTGTTTTTAATAATTCCGGTAAAATTAACTATTTATGTCAATCATTGAAGGTGAATTATACATTAATATCTTTCACTTACTCGCATTCTGAACATTAGAAAAGGTTATTTTCCCCATTTTATAAGTTTTTTTCTTTTGTCCATATATGATAGCTTGTTTTTCATTCACCTGAAAATATACTTTTGGCTTTACAATTACTTTTTGATCTCTGGCAGAAAATAAGGGAGATCTTTTTACATTTCCTGCCTGGTCAATGGTAGAGAGAGTAACCACTGCCCTTTTAGGATTATTCATGTACTTGATTTTTTTTCCTTCAAGTAAAACCAAATTTTTGGGATGATCATTAAAGACAATTGAAATTGTTGAATTGTCATAAGCCATCAAATAAGAAGAATAAAAGCCATTATCATTAATTGAATGCTGCTTCTTTGGAATTTTTTTTGTCCAGGCTATAGAGCCATCTGGATTAATATTAACAAGAACAATGTCATTGTAATAATAGTGGTAATTGCAATTCCTAACCCCAGTTCTAGGATCATAATTACATACCATGGTGGAGTAATATTGTTCACCTGCCAATATGGCCCCACCATCCTCTCTTAAAATAAAATAATCAATCAGGTAGCTGAATAATTCTTTACCTCTGTCTATATTCCTGTCGGACATAAATTCACTCAAAAAACTTCTTTCAAATTCTTTAATTCCTCTGGCAGTAACTTTCTGGGTTTGTAGGTCAATTTTTAAATAAAAAGAACCCGCAACCAGGCTTTTTTGCTCCTGAACAGATACACTGCTGAATCCAAAATTAGTATTTGAGGCTGATTGTCCTTTGATAGTATTGGAATAAAATCCTGCTGCTACTAATTCCCCTGTTCCGCTTAATTGAAAAGCAATATCTGAAACTGATTTCCCCTTCAAACTTACTTCATATTCTTTTACAACATCATCAGAATGAAAATAGGAAAGAATAGTATAAAAATAATCTGCCTGGCCTTTTTCCGATTTTTCTGTATTCATGTTGACTTTTGCAAGCATATGCACATTTCCAAAATTGTCAACTATATGGTTTGATATATTCAATTGCCTGCCAGTATAAGGTAATTCAAGCTCTGTGGACCAAATTTCATTTAAAGCAATGTCCAAAACTTTGTATGAAATTTTTTCATTGGTGTATTTCTCAAAAGGCTCATTACTGCATACCAAAATTTTAGAATTATCCTTAGAAAGTGCAATTTTAAAGCTGCCTGTATTCTTTTTTTGATTGGCCTTTATTTCATTAATAGGAAGAAGTTCTGAAATTCCTCTTCCAATTTCATCTAGGTACTGTGCAAACACAGTGTTTGTTCCAGTTACTTTATCATAATAAGAGGTAAACAAGAGTAATTTTTCATTCAAATAAAATAGTTGTTCATATTTTACATTTTCACCATTTATCTGAGGAACTGAAATTTTATTTGAATTTTGCAGGCTTACATTATCATTGGAATAACGCTCTAAAAACATCTCCCCATCTTTTAACCTGGTTTGGCCTTGGTTTCTTAGTATATAAAAGCCCTTTTCATCTTCTCCAACTATTTTTTGAATATAAGATTTTTTTGGTATTCGATAGTCCTTTCCCCATTTCACAGAAACTTCCTGGGCAAATAAAGTAAAACTACTTTGGATAAGAATAAAAAACAGAATGAGATTTTTCATTGCAATAAGAGATTAATTTCGGTCACTCACAAAAGCTTTTACAGCAGGTGTTTGAGTGTAACGTAAATTTTTTTTTCTTATTTTTAAAGGCAATGAAAATTACCAAAGAGTACAGTTTTGGTGATTCTTCCTTATTTAGGTTTTACAGCAGTGTTCTTATTAGCTAATTGACCGCAAGCAGCATCGATATCTTTACCACGACTCCTGCGAACATTAACAATTACCTTGTTTTTTTCAAGATATTCAACAAAAGATTTTAATCTGGAATCTAAAGTTTGTTGAAATTCCCCATCATCAATACTGTTGTATTCAATAATGTTTACTTTACATGGAATATGTTTACAGAAATCAACCAACTCCCTTGCATCCTGCACTGTATCATTAAAATCCTTAAAAATTATATATTCGTAGGTAACACGAGTGCCGGTTTTTTCATAGAAGTATTTAAGCGCCTCAGCAAGAGAATCAAGTGAATTCTGATCATTAATAGGCATAATCTTACTACGCTTTTCATCATTGGCAGCATGCAATGAAAGGGCAAGATTAAATTTCACAAGGTCATCACCAAGCTTTTTAATCATTTTAGCTATACCTGCTGTAGATATTGTAATGCGCTGGGCAGATATATTTAAACCTTCGGGAGAAGTGATTTTTTCCACTGATTCAAGCACGTTCCTGTAATTTAATAAAGGTTCGCCCATCCCCATATAAACAATATTTGTTAAGGGCAATTTATAATTTTCCTCTGCCTGATTCCTAATTAATACAACCTGGTCATAAATTTCATCTGCATTTAGATTTCTTAACCTGTCAAGTTTACCTGTTGCGCAGAATTTACAAGTCAGGCTGCAACCAACCTGGGAGGAAATACAGGCTGTCATCCTGCTTTTAGTTGGAATCAATACACCTTCAACTACATTTCCATCAGATAACTTAAAAGCATTTTTTATTGTGCCATCCTTGCTCTTTTGCTCTTCATCCACATTCACGGCATTAATAACAAAGTTTACTTTAAGCAGCTCTCTTGTTTCTTTTGAAAGATTGGTCATTTCATCAAAGCTGATGGCCGATTTTTTCCATAACCATTCATAAACCTGCTTTGCGCGGTATTTTTGTCCTCCGTTGGAAATAAAAAAAACTTCCATTTCTGCCAGAGTCAATGCTCTAATATCTTTTGCTTTTGCCGTTATCATTAATACAAAATTATAAATTTGCAGGGTATATATGATAATAACTGTGATTATCTTTGCCTATTGTAATTAATACTTGTTGACTTGCGTAAATTTTCAGCTGATTTTATACTGCCTGTTTCATCTCCCCCAATTAAAAACGGAGTAGTTGTAACTCATGATGACGGAGCTATTATAGATGTTCTCTCGCCAGATAAGATAGATAATTCAAACTCTGATATTGAAATACATAAAGGAATAATATGTCCTGGATTTATTAACACACACTGTCATTTAGAATTATCTCATCTTAAGAATAAAATTACCCAGGGTTCAGGGCTCCCTAATTTTGTTCAGGAGCTACAACAAAAAAGAGAAGTTGATCAGATAGAAATTCAAGCCTCAATGCAACTTGCCGAAGATGAAATGATAAAAGAAGGTATTGTGGCAGTTGGTGATATTTCCAATACCAATCATTCTTTTGAATTAAAATCTAAAAGCAGCATCCATTACCATACATTTATTGAAGTGTTTGGTTTTGATCCTCAAAGGGCAGACCAGGTTTTTGAGCAAGCTCTTCATTTAAAGGAAGAATATCAAACTTGCAAAAATCAGAACAAAAAGTTTTTAAAAAGCGCTTCAGTTGTACCTCATGCCCCTTATTCAGTTTCTGAAAAATTATTTAAAAGGGTAGGGGATAATTGCTATTTGGAAAACGGTTTACTATCCATGCACAACCAGGAATCGCCTGATGAGAATTTGTTTTTTTTGAATGGGAAAGGGAGTATTAGGGAGATGTTGGAAAAATTCAAAATTGATTTGTCTTTATGGAAACCAAGTGGCTTTAATTCTTTGCCCTCTGTTCTGGTTCATCTTCCGGTTTGTAATAAAATACTTTTAGTGCATAATACCATGTCGTCAAGTGAAGATATAAAATGGGCAAATGATTACAGTAAAATGCTCTGGTGGTGTCTTTGCCCCAAAGCGAATATGTATATTGAAGGGAAATTGCCAAAAGTGGACGTTTTAAGAAAAGCAGGAGCAAGGCTTACCATAGGAACTGATAGTTTGGCCTCCAACAACTCCTTGTCTGTCTTAGATGAGCTAAAAACCATTTCAAAAGCATTTCCTCATATTCCTTTAGAAGAACTTTTAAAATGGGCTACCTTAAATGGAGCTGAATTTTTAGAATTTAAAGCTTTAGGTTCAATAGAAAAAGAAAAAAATCCAGGTTTGAATTTAATTCAAAACCTGGATTTAGAAAAGTTTGTTTTAACAGAAAAAGCGACTGTTAAAAGATTAATTTAAAAAGACAATAAACGATTACCAATCAGATTTCTTACTGGGATCAGATGGTTTTTGCATTGTGTTATTTAAATTTGTAATTATCTCCTTTATTTGCTCATCGGTCTGGATCAAATAATAATCATAATTTGCTTTATAACTAGGAGAACTCTTATCCATCCATTTTTCTATACCATAATAAGAGGCTTGTTTCCAATTTATTTTTGTGATTTCATATTTATACTTTCCATCTTTTAATTTCATGTTAATAGTATAAGATATTAGTCCTGCATCGGTTTCAATACCATCCTTATTGGCAGGATTGCGTATTTTAAAACGTGCAACACCTTCGATTTCTCCCGCGGTTTCGTCTTGTTTTTTTAATACTTCTGCAGTGTTTTTATAATTCGAGTTGAAAAAAATCATCCCCCTTTTATACAACTCATCTTTTGAGGCTTTTAAATCCTTAACCTCTGAATAGGAAACTAATTTAGTTTCCTCACTCATTGGAATAGTTGGGACTTCATATACAACTTGCTTGTTTTTTTGGGCAAACACTGCACCAACAAACAAAAATAAAATTAGTACAGGTATTCTAACAAATAATTTTCTCATAACTTCTCTTTAGATTAAATTTACATTAAAGGTCATTACTAAAATAAGTAAATTCTATAAATCTCTTATTAATTAGTTTCCAGCATTTGAAATAGTTCATCAAGTTTTGGTGTAAGAATTATTTCAGTTCTACGGTTTTTCTTTCTTGCATCGGATGTTTTTGCCGGATCAACTGGCATAAACTCACCCCTTCCTGCAGCAGTTAATCTTGTAGGATCAACTTTACTGTTAGCAAGAATGATTTTTAAAATACTGGTTGCTCTAATAACACTTAAATCCCAGTTGTCCTTTATTGCTCCTGATCCAGACATTGGGACATCATCTGTATGCCCTTCAATTAATACATTAATGTCTTCATTTTGTTCAAGTACTTTAGCTAGTTTTTTTAAAGCCTCAGTACCTTTTGCCTCAACTTTTGTGCTGCCCGATGAAAAAAGCAATTGCTCTTCAAGAGAAACATAAACTTTTCCTTTTTTTTGTTCAATTGTTAAACCCTGTCCTTCAAATCCAAGTAAAGCGGCAGATACTTTTTTCTTAAGTTCATTTACTGCTTCATCTTTTCTTTTCAATATGGCTTCAAGTTCATTTACTTTAGCTTCTCTTTTCTTAAGTTCAGCACTTAATTCTTCCAGGTTGTTTTTCTTTAGTTCAAGTTCGCGTTCCATTATTTTTAATGCATCTTCTTTTTGCTGAAGCTGCTCTTGTGTAAGCTGCAATTGGCCAGTTAATTTAGTGGTTTCTGCAGCACTTCCTGCTAAAAGCTCTCTGTTTTTCATGAGCAGTAATTCATAAGTTTCAGTTAGTTTATCATAATTCTTAGTAAGATGACGATAAGAATTTCCCCCATTTGCTGTATCTTTTTCCAGGTTTTCAACCTTTTTACTTAATTCCCTCATTAAAGCCTTGTTTTCGGTGATTTCAGTTTCCATATCACGGTTTGCAGTTTTTATCTGACCCAATTCTTCCTCACATTTGGTGTATTTATTTTTGGTTTCTTCAAATTTTCTGGCAGGTACACAGGAGAAAAGAAGTGTAGCTATAAACACAAAGGGTAAAAAATAGTTTTTCATTGTAAAGTGGAGTTTAAAAATATAATTTATTCTAATATACGCTACAAAGATAATATTATTTGATTTTATTGGTGCTTCAAAGTGAATTATGGTATTAAAATTGAAACCTCTAGTTTAAAAACAACGTTTTATGACTACACCAACACCTGCTCCAATGAAACAGTTAAGCAAAAATTGGCTCACAGAAAAACATATAGATTTTGAATATAAAAAATATGTTTTACTGGCTTATTTGAGTGAAGTAAATAACAGTTTTGAACAAAATATGCTTTATCCCTGTTTTTCTGAAATAATCGAGCATTATAAAAATGTAATGTCTGTAAAAGAAAATAAAAAAATAATTTCAGATGCTTTTCCTAGCAGATTGCAAAAAATCGATTTAGAGTTGTTCAATATAGAATATAAAAAAATGATCGAGGACAGCGATTTGTTCGCGGAATTAGAACAAATTATTAATTACTCTATTTTAAAGTTTGAATATTATTTAAAGGAAGGTAAAAAGATTTTTGATTTCATTGAAAACAACACTACAATTTCACCTGTTGGAGTAGTTCCTTTAAATGCTGATTATGGTTATTTGTTATTGAAAAACGGCCATAATAAAATAACATACGTCTATGAATACAGAACAACTATTTTTGAAGGATCAGAAGATAAATACAGAGGTTTACATACTGTTTTTATTGAAGCATATAAAAGAAACTTTACCACTACCTTTGAATTTATTAAATCAGATTTAATTCGAAAGAAAAGGGACTTGCCAAACCCTGCAACCTATGCTATGGAAACGGATTTAGTTGTTCCTTTAAATGAAACTTTTCTTCCTATTGCCAAAAGGATGCTAATACGGCATATAAGCGATAATTGAAAAGAATTAGAAAGGCGATAGGCATTAACAGCACTATCGCCTTTAATTTTTTTTTATTCAATTATTTTTTACCTCCGTTGGTTGCTGGCTCAGCAGCTTCAGCATTTATATTCTGAGCAATTTTAGTTAATTTTTTGTCCGCATTTGTTTCCTCGTCTAAAGTTGATTGCAAAAGTTTGGATATTTTAGTATAACCAAGTGTGTCTGCAAAAGTCCTTAGTGTACCATAAGTTGCAATTTCATAATGCTCCACTTTTTGAGCAGCAGCAATTATTCCAGCATCCATAACAGTAGGGTCTGCATCTTCGCTCATTATTTCCTTGGCCTCATCAATGATTCCATCCATCGCAGGACATGTTTTTCCTCTTGCAGTCATTTCTAATTTTTCGAAAACCTGTTCCAATCTCTCTACTTGATTTTCTGTTTCCTGAAGATGGTTTTCAAGTGCGCTTTTCAGTGTGTCTGAATTTGCTTTTTTAACCATTTTTGGAATTGCTTTTAACAGTTGTTTTTCTGCATAGTACATATCTCTTAACTGTTCAACAAACAGATCCTGTAATGTTTTCATTTTTTTCATAATTAGCGCTTTGTTTTAGGATTAATAATTATTTAATGCTTTTTTTTTAAAATATCCTGCCATGTTTTGCTTTGTAAATGATTTTTGAAATATTCCTCTTTAAATAAAGAATTAAGAACTTGTTTAAACAAATAGAGAGTAATTGTGAACTGTTTAGTTCAGGGAAAAATTTCCACAAATGGGGGAATATTTTTCATTGCCCACTTTGCTTATATTTCTTCCCTCATAGTGGGAAAAAATTCCCCAAGTGTAATTTTTACAAGTTTTTGTCTTTCCAGATAAGCTAACAATTAAATTTTATCAATCTGAATATCAATACAATATTCGAGGATATCATTATTTTTTCCTTTAGATTCAAGTATGGCTTAAAATTTTAAATGAAAACCATTCCAAAGAATACAATGATATGGTCAACATCACTAATTTTAAGTTTTAAGCCTTATGAAATAGCCATGCACCGAACAGTGCGCAAACACTGATGAAGATAACATGGCGTATGCCATATGACATTAACAATAAAATTATCTACATATGAAAAAGAGTAAAAAAGATAAGGAGAGAGATATTGCCCTTCAAACTCCAGACAAGGGAAAGAAATCAAAATCAAATGTGCCTCCTGATAGAGCTGGAAGTGATGAAGAAAAGGCAAAAAGAAAGGGAATAAACAAAGAAAATGATTCTGCCAATAGTGATGCCCAGGCAGGTCATGGATTGGGGAATGAAATAGACAAAGGCCAAGAAGGCGCCCAAGGATATGGGAAATACCAGGAAGAATAAAGAAAATTTAAAAAGAATAGTGTTCACTAATTATTAAAATAAATGAAAGTCATCTCTACAAAAGTAATGAGAGGGCCAAATTATTGGTCTGATTCTCATGAAAAAGTCATAGTTACTAAGCTTGATTTAGAATTTACACATAGCCATACCAACAAAATTAAAAACTTTGAAAAAAAGCTGGAAGAAATATTGACTTTTGATATCAGTGCAAAAGACATTGAATTCGAAAAAGATTTTTTGCGCAATTTAAAAGCTGGAACAACCATACCTAATGTGGTTGAATATCTTGCTAAAGAATTGCAGCGTCTGGTTGGTTTGCCCAGTGAATATGGAAGAGTGTATGTAACCCCCGAGAAAAACATTTTTAATATAGTTGTTTCCTATAAAGTCGAAGAGGTTGGAACTGAAGCTGTTTATTCTGCCATTGATATTTGTAAGGCAGTTATCAATGATGAGAAATTCGATTTAAAAAAAGAATTAAAATTTTTAAATGGTTTAAAAAGGAAATATGCTCCCAGTATGAGCACTGAAGCTATTTTGAAAGAGGCGGAAATAAGAGGGATCCCATATACCAAAGGCTTTTATGGGAGAGAAACCATTTTTGGTTATGGAGTAAACCAGAAAAAGATTAATGGTGTTTTAACAAATACTACCAGCTTTATGGGGGTTGATGTTACAAGTGATAAGGATCTTACCAAAATGGTTTTAGAAAATGCAAAAATTCCTGTCCCAAAAGGAGTTATTATTGAATTTGAGGATGAAATTGATACGGCAATTGAAAAAATAGGTTTCCCAATAGTAGTTAAACCCCTTGATGGCAATCATGGAAGGGGAATTAGTCTTAATCTCTATACAAGAGGACAGGTTTTAGATGCTTTTGATATTGCTAAGGAAATAGCTGAGGAGGTAATTGTTGAAAAATTCATTCAGGGCTCCGATTTTCGGCTTTTAGTAGTGAATTTTAAATTTACAGCAGCTATCAAGCGTGTTGCAGCATCTATCATTGGGGATGGCTTGTCAACTATTAGGGAATTAATAAATGACGTGAACAGTGATCCCAAAAGAGCAGTTAATGAAGGGAATGTCCTTACTCCAATTGAATTGGATGAGGTTACAATGAACATTTTGAGAAAAAAAGAGCTCGCTCTACAATCGGTACTAAATGAGGGTGAAGTTTTATATGTGAAAGAAATTGCAAACGTGAGCGCAGGAGCAGTTCCTTACGATGTTACAGACGAGGTGCATCCTCATAACAGGTTTTTGGCTGAGAGAATTGCAAGAATTACAGGTTTAGATATATGTGGTATAGATTTTATCTCCTCTGATTTATCTGTTCCTTTTTATGAAAACAATACTGTGGTTCTTGAGGTGAATGCTTCACCAGGAATAAAAATGCATCTTATGCCCGCGGAAGGAAAATCAAGAAATGTGGTTGGAGCAATTATGGACATGATGTTTCCATCTGAAAAACAATTTAAAATCCCTATTGCGGCAGTAACAGGAACAAATGGAAAAACAACCGTAACCAGAATGATGGCCCACTTAGTTAAGGTTGCCGGTTATAAAGTAGGATACACTACCACTGAAGGTATTTATATTAATGATGTGATTATATCCAAAGGTGACTGCTCTGGACCAGCAAGCGCCAACTTGGTTCTTATGGACCCAGATGTTGAATATGCAGTTTTAGAGTGCGCAAGAGGAGGGATTCTTCGTTCAGGGCTTGCATTTAGTAGTTGTGATATTGGTGTAATTACAAATGTTACTGAAGATCATCTGGAATTAGATGATATAGAAACCATAGAGGATCTTGCACAAGTAAAGGCGGTTGTTGCCCGTTCGGTTGCTGCTAATGGATATGCAATCTTAAATGCAGATGATGAACTTGTATTTGAAATGGCTGAAAATTTAAACTGCAAAGTGGTTTTATTTAGTATGAAACCCAAAAGTAAACGCATAAAAAATCATATCAGCAACGGTGGTATAGCTGCAGTTGTAGAAGATGGTTTCATAGTAATTTACAATGGTGATATTAAAATGCAGATTGAAGAAATTAATATAATTCCTGCTACTTTTGGAGGGAAAGCTGAATTTATGATTCAAAATACCTTACCTGTTGTGTTATTTGGATATGTAAGTGGTTTTGATACTGACATTATTAAAGAGGCACTTCTGTCATTTTATCCCTCTCCCGACAAAACACCGGGAAGAATGAATTTTTTCAAATTTAAAGATTTTGAAGTCCTGGTTGATTATGCTCATAACCCTGCTGGTTTTGAGGCTATTGGTAAATTCGTAAAGAATTATAAAGTAAAATTTAAAACAGGAATTATTGCAAGCCCAGGAGATCGAACTGATTCTCAAATTATAAGTATTGGCAAAATAGCAGCCGAGATATTTGATGAAATTATTATAAGAAGCGATAAGAATTTAAGAGGGAAAGAAGAGCATACAATACATAATTTTCTGATTGAAGGAATAAAGCAATTTGGCAAAGATATTCCAGTAAGAGTTGTGTCTAAAGAAACAGAAGCAATACAGTATGCAATAAAAAATGCTAAGAAGAACTCTCTTATCACTGTTTTTACCGAAGCAATTTCAGAAACAATTGAAACTATTAAACAACTTCAGGAAGAAGAAATGGTAAGTGAGTATGAAGCCAAATAAGAAGGAAGAAATGGTAATAATCTGATACATTTTTTATTAATAAGTTAGCCCTGATTGCTTTTGTGATCAGGGCTTTTCTTTTTTAATATTTCCGCTAATGAACTTATTTATAGGAGAAGTTTCAGTTAATTAAGTTTTAATTAAAATTTATATAATTTGAACTTCGAAAAAAATTATATCAAAAGCATTCCAACATTCAAATGTCAAACTATTTTGAGATCCTGAAATTAATTAAATAAAAAAAGCGGCTGTTTTGCCGCTTTTTTTATTATTTCTTATCCTTTATATTCGGATCAATATAAACCCGGGTGAAATCTCGGTATTCCATTGAATTTATATGGAAGTTTTTAACGTACATTTGAACAAGTCTGGTGTTTTCATCATAAAATATAGGCATAATAGCGCCATCATCAATAGCTGTTTGCTCTGCCAATAAATACAACTCATTTCTTTTTTTAATATCAACTTCTCTTAACCCGGCTTTAAAAAGGGAATCGAAAGTAGGACTATAATATCTTACAGAATTAATATAGGACTTTTCTTCCATAGTTTTTGGAATATGATTTCCATACAATAAATTCAAAAAGTTTTCAGGATCTGGGTAATCAGCAATCCAACCAGTTCTCCAAAACTCAGCTTTTCCTGTTTCTAAAGCATCTAAATGCTGAGCAAATGCCATAACATCAATACGAACATCTATGTTTAGGTTTGACTTAAGCATTTTTTGAATTACCTCGGCTGTTTGTATGTTCCTGTCCCCTCCACCACTATTTATCTGCAATGTTAATTTAGGAAATCCTTTTCCATTTGGATAGCCTGCATCAGCCAAATATTTTCTTGCTTTTTCAGGATCAAAATTATAACCTTTTAATTTTGAAGAATCATAAGTTTTAAAAGCAGGAGGAACAATTCCAAAATTACCCGGTACTCCCTCCCCTTGTAAAGTGTAATTAACTATTGATTCACGATCAATAGCATAATTAAATGCAAGACGCAGGTTTTTGTTGTTAAATATTTCACCCATGTTTTGGAAACCATAATAAAAGATACTTTGAGCAGGAGTGTTTTGCAATTCAAAAGAAATGTTCCCTTCTTTAGCATTATCAAGTTCAGCAGTAACATCTTTAATCATTTCCAATGGTAATTTATATACCATTTCCAGATTTCCTTTTTTAAATTCAAGAAGTTCTGATTTCTTTTCTTTTATAAAACTAAATTTAATGGCATCAAGATAAGGTAATTGATTTCCAAATTCATCTGAATTCCAATAATTAGGATTTCTTTCTAAAACAACTGCTTGACCTTCCTTAATGTTTTTAACTTGAAAAGGACCTGTTCCTATTGCATGAGAACGCATTTCAACACCATATTTTGTAAAAACTTCCTTAGGAAATACCCAGGTAAATGGAGTGGTTAAAATATTTAAAAAGCCTGAAAAAGGATATTTTAAATCAATTTGTAATGTGTAATCATCTATTACTTTTACTCCCGAAACACCTTCCTTTAAAGGAGATTTTTCAGTTGTTGAATTAAAGTATTCACTTGCACCAATAACCCGGTCTTTAAAAACCCAGAATCCTTGATTTTCACCAAAGTCAGTACATAATAAGTTGAAACAGTATTTAAAATCATTAGCTGTAACTTCTCTTCCTATGCCATTTTCAAATGCAGGGTCATCATGAAACTTTACTCCTTTTCTCAAATAAAAAGTAAAAGAAGTAGCGTCTTCATTTGCCTCCCATCTTTCAGCAAGGTTTGGAAGCACTGAAAGGTCTTCCTGTGAAAGTTTAACTAAACCTTCATATACTTGATTTGTAATTCTATGGGAAGTTACCTCAGTAACATTTAAAGGAAAAAGATTTCTGAAATCTTCTACCTCATTAATTCGAAAAACCCCTCCATAAAAAACATCGCCTTTAGCTGTCTTATTTGTTTTGTTTGTTTTTTCACCACTGTTACATGCTGCAAAAAACGAAATCAGGGTAATTAGTGCAATTAATCTTATTTTCATTGATAATAAAAATTTTACGTTAAGTTTCCCCCGATTTTTTAAGGGATTTTCATGTTGAATTATCTGTAACCACATAGGTTTAATGCAAATATATGTAATTCTTGTAACATATGTTAACAATTTGTGCTTAAAAAATTATTTAGGCATCGATTTTTTTTTACTTCGAGACTTGAGTGTAAGTTAAATAATAGATTAATGGTTCTAAAAAGTATATAAGCCAGTCTTTTTTATAAACGAAAAGAATATTTTTATTTTATTATTATTTTCTAGATTTAAATTAAAATTAAACCTGCTGTAACTATTCAGTATCCAATTTACTGATGAGGGACAATGCAAGTAGAACATTTTGTCCAGACTTGATTGTGGTGTCAATTACAGATCGGATTATTGCAAAAATATCGGCACCTTCTAGTGATTTAAACTGACCGGATATCTTTTGTTTTACTTTGATGTTTCTGATTGCC
>JALYPI010000272.1 GCA_030856445.1 Bacteroidota bacterium | reverse complement strand
ACTGGAATTATTGCAGTTGTTGCTTCTGCTGGTTTTTATTTTACATTAAAAGAAGATTCAAATGAAAAAGAAACTAATTCAGAATCTAATGAAAAAAAAATAAATCTAAAACCTTTATTAAGCGTTTGATAATTTATTTTTAAATCAGTTTTATTTTGCTTTCTTAAAAAATTTAGATCTTTTCTCAGGTTCGTATTTTGGACCTTCTCCAAAGGCTTCCGGCAAATTTAATTTAGCAATTTTGGTTTCAATTAATTTCTCAATTCTATAAAAACGCTGTTGGTCTTTTTCGTTGATAAATGTAATAGCTAAACCTTTATTAGATGCTCTTGCAGTACGTCCTATTCTATGAACGTAATCTTCAGGAGAACCTGGAACATCATAGTTTATAACCAAATCGATGGCCTCGATATCAATTCCACGGGAAAGTATATCCGTTGCAACAAGTACTTGTAGTCTTCTATTCTTGAAATCTCTTAATACATTTTCCCGATCTGTTTGATCAAGGTCTGAATGAATTGCCTTTACAGCTAGTCCAAGCTTTCTTAATGTAATTTCAATTTCTTTAACAATTGATTTACTACCAGAAAATATAATAATACTGGTAAATGTAGTTTCCTTAAGCAAATGCTGGATTAAATGGATTTTTTGATTATTGAATGCCATATAGGCTTGCTGTGTAATACCTGCAGCAGGTTTAGAAATGGCTATATTTACCTGTTCAGGGTTAATCAATATTCTTGTTGCCAGGGTATTTATTTTTGCAGGCATTGTTGCTGAAAAAAGCAATGTCTGTCTTTTTTTAGGAAGAAAATTAATAATCTTCATAATATCATCATAAAAACCCATATCTAACATCCTGTCAGCTTCATCTAAAACCAAATGTTTTAATTCAGAAGTATCAACATAACCAAGATTTAAATGGGATAGCAATTTTCCAGGTGTGGCAACAATAACATCGGCACCCTTTGTTAATGCTTTTTTCTGCTGGTCAAATCCAGCTCCATCTCCTCCTCCATATATAGGCAAGGAACTAACATTAATAAAATATGAAAACCCTTCCAGTTGCTGATCAATTTGCAAAGCAAGCTCTCTTGTAGGAGCAATAATTATCGTATTTATCTTATAAGCATCAGTTGATTTTTTCTCAGATAATTTATTTAAGATTGGCAGCAGATAAGCTGCTGTTTTCCCTGTACCTGTTTGAGCACAAGCGATAATATCTTTATGTTGCTGTATAATTGGTATTGTTTGCTGTTGAATGGGAGTTGGCTTTGTATAACCCATTGAGTCCAATCCTTCTAAAAGAGAGGAGTGGAATTTAAAATCACTAAAATTCAAAATATAATTTATTTATGATGCAGCAGAAAATATCCTGCTTTAAAAACATCTGTTAATATAACGCCTACAAAGATATTATATTCCGTGATTTACAAACTTATACTGAGAAAAACTTGTGTAAAAAAATTATATCAACATTTTTTGAAAATTGAAGTTGAAACCAAATTAAGTACAGAAATTTATTTTCTTATAAGTGAAAATAAGAATGCAGACAAGTCAGGAGAATATAAATTCTAAAATAAATACTCAAAACAATAAAAAAAGCCTGCAAACTATTGATTTTGCAGGCTTTTTTTTTATAATTATAATCCTTCTTTAAAAAATTTATCCGTAAGCAACTTCAGATTCATATTCAATTCTTTTCTTTTTTGAAAAAATTTGTTGTAATAAAATAATTTTATCATTATTTCCAATTATCAATAATAAAGGCAGAAGAAAATGTGGTAATCTGTATAACACTTCATGCAAATATCGTTCAAGAATCAAAAGTATCGAATCAAGATAAAGATTAGCATATATTCTTGAAATTGTAGTTAATACCCCCCAAAAAACCAGATAAATGGCAGCAGGTTTAGTAAAACCAGGAATAAATAATAACACACTAAAAACAATATCCAATATACCGGCTACATAAAGTATACTAAATGCAGATTGTTCTGAGACATTTAAAGATAAAATAATCATATCCACCCATTCACCAGGTGTTGAATAATAACCAAGAGCATATAGCCCGTGACAGATAAAGGTTAAAGCAATAGCACCTTTTAATAATAATTTAAAACTGTTTTTTAAAGCTCCGGAAATAGCGAGCAAAAGAAATATTGGAGAGCCAAATTGAGCTGCATATTCAAAAAACTGTCCCACTTCTAAAAATCGACCCAGGTAATGTAAAAAAGCCAGTAATACTAAACCTAAAGCTCCAATTATCAATATAACCTTACAAATTTTATAAACTACAGTGTTCTTTTTTGAAATTATTAAGGATGAAATTGCACATAAAACATAAAAACAACCTATTGCCAGGATACCATTCTGAATTACATTGTCCACTCTATCACTTGAAGCGTATGTTGCCCAAGTCATTCCAGTTAATCCTTTAACAATCCCTTCAAGCAACATTTGATCCCATAAGATCTCTCTGTATGGAGGATCCCATCTGATGTGTTCCCAAGCTCTACCTATGAAAACGAAAAAGCAACTGATTTTTAATATTAAAATCAGTAAGAAGTTATTGTTTGATGATGATTCATGAATTTCAACATTCATATTCAATTCTTTTTATAGTTTATAAAGATTTATTGAAATAATTAACTGTTTTTCAATATCGGTATTGTCTTACAAGCCAATCAAGAAAGATTATCCAGAATAATCCTTAAAAAAAGTTGAAGAAAAAAACATAAAATGAATCAGAAAACAATTTAATTTCAAAAATTAACGCCATTTTTTAAAACAAAGACAAAATAAATTAAACACTTTTTAGTTTCTGTAAAACCCGAAAGCCTTAACTACAAAAGACTACAGAGAAAATCGATTTTTTAAACAAAGAGGAAAATGTCAATAAACAGCAACAATTTTTAATGAGTCAAAATCAAAATTTCTTTTTTTAAACTAAAACGAAAACAGATGAAAAACTTCCAATTAAATCAGAAACTACTTTTTCTATTTTTAGCAATTTTTACATTTTTCATGCTTTGCCC
>JALYPI010000230.1 GCA_030856445.1 Bacteroidota bacterium | reverse complement strand
AAATAGAGCGAAGAGGAGTGAGGAATCCCTAATCCTTTTCACGAACAATCGTTTTTAAAAAAATAAAAAGTTTCAATAAGGGGAAAATATTTTATCAATGGTTACATTTGTAGAATATGCAAAAGCTTATTCTCATATTATTCTGCGGATTTTTATTTTTCACGGTTGCTTGCAGATCAAACCAAGGACCTACCAATAAAACCTTGTATTCCAAAAACAAGCCTAGTAGGGAGCTGAGAAAGAGCGATTTAAAATACAAAAAAAAGTTGGCCAAAAAAAACGAGAGAAGGCTTAGAAAATTCCAAACTAAGCCTTAAGAGCAATGAACGCAGCAATTTATTACACTCTGTTTCCACTAATCTGGCTATTATCCCTTTTGCCTTATACTTTATTATACCTTATTTCGGATTTCTTTTACTTTTTGGTTTATTATGTAATTGGATACAGAAAAAAGGTTGTAAGAAATAATTTAGAAAATTCTTTTCCCGGCTTATCAGTGCAAAAATATGTAGAGATGGAAAAAAAATTCTACCGCCATTTTTGTGATGTGATACTGGAAACACTTAAATTAATTAACATTAGTGAAAACAGTATTAAAAAGCGTTGCCCCTTTAGTCAGCAAGCTACTGAATTATTTAATACACTTTATGATTCCAATAAACAGGTTATAATTGCAATGGGGCATTATGGCAATTGGGAAATGGCTGGAGTAAGCATGAACTGCAACTTTAATTATCGTGTTCAGGTTGTATACAAGCCTCTTAAAAACAAATATTTTGATTCTTTAATTTATGGTTTGCGTTCCCGGTTTGGAGCTGTTCCAGTACCAATGAACATTATCCTTAAGGAATTATTTCAGAAAAAAGAAGAACTCGCAGTAACTGCTTTTATAGCCGATCAAAGTCCATCTCCTGATCATGCGCAATGGCTTAACTTTTTACATCAGGAAACCCCTGTTTTTACTGGAGTTGAAAAAATTGCAACTAAACTTAATTATCCTGTTGTTTTTGCCAGTGTAAGAAAAATAAAAAGAGGGTTTTATGAAACAGATGTAAAACTTTTAACAGATAATCCTTCCCAACATAAACCTGGTGAAATTACATCCCTATTTATGAATGCCCTGCAGGATGAGATAATAAGGGCTCCAGAATTTTGGTTATGGTCACATAAAAGATGGAAGCACAAAAGAAAAAGTCTGCTTAAAACAGAACAAAGCAATACACAACTGAGTTCGGGACTCATGTAATCTAAGAAACTGTTTGCTTGCAGAATCCAAACAAATCACAGCTTATCTAAAATAAAGTCCTTTTTGTAACATCAATAGAAACAAGTTTGTGCTATATGAGCCCTTTTATAATTGTTGATTATAGAATGCTTACTGAACTGGACCTTCCTTTAGAGGAAAAATAAAAAAAACTTATCCTCGTTTAGAAACTTATTAAAGTCTTCTTTACTTTAATTTTTTTATTTTTGTTGCAGCAAATTTATTTTTAATAAAAAATCATCAAACCATGAAATTACGGCTATTATTTTCATTGCTATTAATCATCCTTCTATCCCCTGCTGTTATTGCATCTAAAGGAGGTTATTCAATTAAAATTAAAGTAAACGGAATTAAAGACACTGTTGTACAATTAGGAAATTATTACGGTGATAAGCAATATCTTAAGGATTCTGCTAGAGTTGATTCACAAGGCAGATTCACTTTTGAAGGCAAAGAGAAACTTGATGGGGGTATTTATCTTATAATTTTACCTGACAAGCATTATTTTGAATTAATCATGGATTCCACTCAAAACTTCACAGCGGAAACAGATGCTTCGGATTATGTGAAAAACATGAAAATAAAAGGATCACAAGAAAATTCTCTTTTTTATGAATACCTAAAATATATCACTCCCAGAGGCAAAAAAGCAGATTCCCTTAGAACCAAAATGGTTGCTATGGAAGAAGCAGGCGATCAAAAAGGAGCGGCCTCAATCAAAGAACAACTATCTGCTATAGATAAAGAGGTTATTGGTTATAAAAAAAATCTACAAGAAACGCATCCCAAAACATTTGTGGCTAAAATGTTTAATGCAATGAATGAAATCGACATTCCTGAGGCGCCAATACTTGAGAATGGCGCAAAAGACTCTTTGTTTACTTTTCGGTATTATAAAAGCCATTACTGGGACAATATAGATTTTACTGATGACAGAATACTTCGCAGCCCTATTTATCACAATAAGCTTAAAAGATATATTGAAAATTTAACTGTACAAATGCCGGATTCTATATATGAATCAGCTGATTTTGTGCTGGAAAAAGCAAAAGCAAGCCCTGAATTATTTAAATATACACTTTGGTTTATAACCAATACTTATGAAAGGTCGAATGTAATGGGCATGGATGCTGTGTTTGTTTATCTTGCTGAGAAGTATTACATGACCAACCAGGCTTTTTGGGTAGATGAACAACAGCTTGATAAAATAACCAAAAGAGCTATGACCTTAAAGCCCTTATTACTTGGAAAAGTTGCTCCAAACCTAGTAATGAAGGAAATGAATAATAACATTTCTTCTCTTCATAATGTTAAAGCCAAATACACTATACTGTATTTTTGGGATCCAGAATGTGGTCACTGTAAAAAAGTTACTCCTCAGGTTTATGAAGTGTTTGAAAAATATAAAAATAAAGGTTTAGGCTCATATGTAGTCTGTACTGAAGCAGACTTGGAAAAAATGAAAAAGTTTGTAGAGGAGAAAGAACTAAAATGGATGAATGTTTACGATCCTCAGAATCAGACAAATTTCAGAAAAACTTATGATATTTTCAGTACTCCTGTTTTGTATCTTTTAGACGAGAATAAAGAAATAATTGCTAAAAAAATAAGTGTTGAACAACTTGAAGAAATGCTTGAAAAAAAGTTCGGCCCTAAATTATGAAGTCATTAGGAATAACTGTAATTGCTGTTGCTGTAATTGTAATTATCGGTGCTATAATAGTTTTTAATATAATTAAGCCTGAACAAAAGTTAAAGGTTTACAAACCCTCTGATATAAATTCCAAACTTATTGATGAAAATTCCATAAAAAAAGCAGGACCTCATCGAATTGCAAATTTTGAGCTTATAAATCAAAATGGAATTACAGTAACAGAAAAAGCGCTGGAAAACAAAATTTATGTAGCTGACTTTTTTTTCACAACATGTCCCTCTATCTGCCCTGTTATGTCTTCACAAATGAAAAGGCTAAATGATAAATACAAAAACGATTCTGATTTTATTATTGTTTCTCATACAGTAATGCCTGAAATCGATACTCCTGAAGTACTTGCAGAGTATGCTTTGCTTTATGATGCATCTGAAAAGAACTGGCTTTTTTTAACTGGTGATAAAAAAAGCATTTATGAACTTGCCCGTCAATCCTATTTTGCAGTTACTACAGAAGGAGATGGAGATGAACATGACTTTATTCATACAGAAAATTTTATTTTAGTAGATAAGGAGAAAAGAATTCGTGGTTTTTATGATGGAACCGATAAAAATGATGTCGACAGGCTGATTTTAGAAATTGAAATCTTAAAGAAAGAGTATATTAAAAAATAATCTGCTATTTTTGTCCCTGAAATTAATCTAAAATCAATTCCAATGATCAAAACTATTACTTCCCCAAGATTTATATTTATCTCAATACTTATTCTTGTTGCTGCTCTTTCCAGATTATTGCCTCATCCGCCTAATTTTACACCTATTGCAGGAATTGCCTTGTTTGCAGGAGCATACCTTTCAAAAAAGTTTGCTTTTATTATTCCTATAGCGGCAATGTTAATCGCTGATTTCTTTATTGGATTCCATGGTACAATGTGGGCTGTTTATTTATGCATAATCCTCATTGCTATAATTGGAATGGGTTTAGCATCAAGAGTTAAACTAATTAATGTTATTGGCAGTGCTCTTGCTTCTTCTGTTCTTTTCTTTATTGTGACCAATTTTGCAGTATGGCTTGGAAGCACCTACTATACTCAGGATTTTTCTGGTTTGATTTTCTGTTATACTTCAGCTATTCCTTTCTTTAATTACACTCTTGCAGGAGATTTGTTCTATAGCGGAGTATTATTTGGAGGATTTTATCTTGCTACTTTAAAATTTCCTGAACTGGTAAAAGTTAAGGCTTAACTCATATTTATAATTTAAGAAAAGCCGGTACTTAAAAATGCCGGCTTTTTTATTTTATAAAAAAAACAAAACACAAGCTAAATTAATTATGGAATCTTAAACCAACTGAAAAAGTCTAGAACGCTATATAACAGATTTTAATAATCCTTTTCACTTTTAAATATCTCCCACATCACTTTACCTGTAGAACTTAAATTTTTTATACCCATTAATTCAGTTGTTGTCCTGGTAATATCAATTAATTCATAAGAGTTGGAAACAATAATGTTTTTTTTAAAATCGGGCCCTGAGGCATAAAGGTTAATATGCCTGCATCCATTACAATTATCACCATGTGAGGAAAAGCCATCCGCCCACCCATCAGAATGTCTTCCATGATCATTGGTAATAAAAACTGTAGTTTTCCCACCATATATTGAATCCTGCTGAATAAATTTCCATATTTCTCCAATATAATAATCCGTTTGCTTGATCCCTTTTAAATATTCTTCCCAATTACTGGCATGCCCTGATTTATCAGGTTCCATAAAATTAATTAAAGCCAATTTTGGGTGATGTTCTTTAAGCAAAGCAACTGCAGTTTCAAAAGTATGCCAATCATCTCTATATCCACCCTCTCTGCCTTTTCCATCTACCCCACAATTTGTACTTGGTCTTGATTTATTATTAAAAGATGAATTTTTACAATCAGAAAGAATTTCCAGTTTCCCTTTACTTGCAATTATCCAGGGGGCAGAAGCTGAAGTATTCTGTGATTGCCATAATTGAAACAAAGAAGGATTATTTGGCAACTCCTCACCATTGTTATTTATTTCCTGATAGATTCCCGTTGTAATAGCTACATGGCCGGCATTTGTATAAGTGGGTCCATTATTATGAAAATCAATAAAAACAGCACCTTCATTGGCAAGTATTTCAGCCATTACGGGAATATGCTCATGCGTAGGGTCACCCCAGGTTTCAGAATATCTTGGACCATCCATTACTAATATAATGACATTTTCAGTAAGGTACTTATCAGGAATTCCTTCAGGTTTATTGTCAATAACAAGAGGAGTGTCAATTTTACATGAAAAACCAACGCAAATAATAAGTGTTAAAATGAATTTAATTTTGATGAAATTTAAGCTCATAATTAATAAAAATTAAAAAATTATACCTTTAATTTCATCATTTTATATTTAATTAACAAATAATGTCTGACTTGCTTTTTGTTTATAGAATGAGTAAATTAGTTAAAGTCGAATTCACTAAAATATTAATTAAAAAAATAAAAAATGGCAACAAAAGAAACAGTTACAACTACCTTTAATTTACCTCAACTTACCTTTGGACATGAGGCAATGGAACCACATATTGATGGAAAAACAATGGAAATCCATCATACAAAGCATCATAATGCTTATGTTACCAAATTAAATGAAGCTATTGAAGAAGAAGGAATAGATGCGTCTTCAATTGAGGAGATTTGCAAGAATGTTTCCAGGTATTCAAAAAAAGTAAGAAACAATGGTGGTGGGCATTTTAACCATTCATTTTTTTGGAAAATTATTGGCCCCAATGCTGGTGGAACTCCTACAGGAGAATTTGCAGATGCTATTAAAAAAACATTTGGATCATTTGAAGAATTCAAAACTCTTTTTGAAAATGCAGCTACAACTCATTTTGGTTCTGGTTGGGCATGGCTTGTTGTTTCAAATAATAACTTAAAGATTGGTTCAACTCCTAATCAAGATAACCCTTTAATGGATGTATCCGAATTCCGTGGAACTCCTGTTCTAGGATTGGATGTATGGGAACATGCCTATTATCTTAAATACCAAAACCGCAGACCAGAGTACATTTCTGCTTTTTGGAATGTAGTGAACTGGAAGGAAGTTGAAAAAAGATATCAGGAAGCAATTAGCTAACTGATTTAATATAAATAGTTATAAAACTAAATGGACATTAAACCCCGGTATTAATCCGGGGGTAATGTCCATTTCTTATTTCTCGGTTAAGGTACTTTTAATTAAGTATTTGGAAGACCATTTATAGCATACTTAAAACAGCTACAAATTAGTTTTGCTTAAATTATTCATTTAGAATATTTTCAAATTAATGAATTGTTTCTCCGTGGGTGAGATTTATCATTCGTTTTTTTAGTTTAGGCAAATGAGCAGCCATACCAAGTAAAGCATTAGTAAACAATGGCTTTCCTGCAAAATACTGCAATTTTCTTCCCCAATAAATTCTACGTACAAATATCAGGTTCCATTTTTGAGCATAGCTCTTTTCAATATAATTTCTTTTTTCTGAGCTAATAATTTTATCGGATTTAATTTGAGCAGAAATAATATATTCAGAGAGTATTTTAGAAGAATGAATTGCCATTGCCATCCCGTTTCCACATAATGGAGTTATCATTCCCGCAGTATCCCCGCACATAAGTATATGGTTTACAACAGGTGCTTTTGCAGCAAAAGAAATTTCATTTATTACTTCTGGTTTTTCAAATAAAAAATCAGAATTTTTAAAAACACTTTTTAAAATTGAGTTTTTATATAAAACCTGCTCCTCCATTTGCTTTAGAGTTTTATATTCATCCATATTGGAACGTTTTGAAAGATAACAAAGACAATATTTATCTTCTTCTATTTTGGAAATACCACAATATCCTTCTTTGAAATTATCCAATCCTATTTCATTTTCAGGATAATTTGTCTTTATATGATATTTAACTCCCATATAACCCGTTTTGGAATTGATAAAATCCCTGCTGAGTTGTTTATCCAACATATCCCTTTTTCCATAACTCCCAATTACTATTTTAGATAAAATGATATTATTATTATCCAATTTCACTGTGAATATATTGTCTTGGTAGTCTATTGATTTAACCCTAGTATTAGTGAGAACAACCGCTTTTTCTTTATTTAATAATTCAAAAAGGTGATTATCAAATTTATAACGGCTTATTCCAAATCCGCCCATTGTTAAAGGGGAATAAATATTTTTATTTCCATCTAAAGTGGACACTCTTAATTTATTAATAGTAGAAGGAGCAAGTTGTTCAAAATCAACTCCCAATCGTTTTAGATATGGTTTTACTTCATTGCTTACATATTCACCACAAACCTTATGAAAAGGATATGATTTTTTTTCAATAAGCATTACATTTAATCCTGATTTACTTAGTTCTATAGCTGAAATAAGGCCGGCCAAGCCACCCCCTGCAATAATTACATCAAAAACATCCTGCTTCATCATTTTTTGATTATTATTTGCCATCTCCAGGCCCATTTCCAACTAATTTGATAATTAGTAACTCCTGCCTTTTCCAAAACCTTAATCCATTCAGTTTTAGTTAAAGCTCTGGCAACAGATAAGGGCCCATCGTATTTAACCAAATATGATTTTGAAAATAATGAGGTAAGATATTTTATGGCATAATAGGCAAACCAATGACGGTGCAAATCATTTATAATAATTGATTTATTGGCAAGTTTATACATGCGTTTTATAAGTTCTGTTAATTCTTCAGTATCAAAATGATGGCAAAAAAGACTATTGATTACTATATCAGGACTGTATTCTAATAATTTATCATCCCATATGTTACAGGTAACGTATTTAATATCAGGAAATAAAAGAGAACGTGATTCAGCAAAAGAAGTCATGGAGGGATTAATATCAACTCCATATAATTTTAAAGAAGACAGTCTTCTTTTAGCTGCATACATTGATATAATCCTCAACATATCACCACTACCGCATCCCAGGTCCATAATAGTTGATCCACTAGTAAAGCCTGCTTTTGGTAAAGCATTTACTAATAATTTATTTCCTCCTAAATACTTATTAATGAATTCAAGTTCAATCAAAGCAGTATTAACATCAGTTTGCAGAACTGAAGGGTCATCCATTAATTCAGCTTTAATTGAGCGTTTTGAAAGATTCATCACTTTTAGGTTATTTTTAAAATCATTGATTCCATTGTTAAACCAGGACCAAAGGCAAAACTTAGAATATTTTTTCCCTTATCGGAGCTATTAATATTTTCCAATATTTCTTTTAAAACAAAAAGAACAGTAACAGAAGACATATTTCCATAATTATTTAGAACATTATAAGAATAAAAATTTTGTTCTCTTGTCATATTTAATGCTTTTTCACAAGCTTTTAATATTGCAGCCCCTCCTGGATGAATCGCATAAAAATCAATTTCAGGAATAGAG
>JALYPI010000218.1 GCA_030856445.1 Bacteroidota bacterium | reverse complement strand
ATATTATGCTGGATAACGGATTTCGTCCCCAACTCATCAATATCTTTGAATTACTTCCGGCACAAAGGCAAAATATTATGTTTTCTGCCACTATGACTAATGATGTGGCTGAAATTATTGATGATTTTTTTATCTCTCCTGTCAAAATTTCAATTAAGTTGAGTGGCGAGCGCCTGGATAATATCTCCCAGCAATGCTACCCGGTAAAAAACTTTCTCACCAAAGTGAATTTGTTAAAGCATCTTTTAAAAGACAAGCATGAATTCAAAAAAGTATTGGTTTTTGTTACAGGAAAAAAGATAGCGGACAGGTTATTTGATTACATGGATAAATCCAGTGATACATTGGTGGGAATAATACATTCCAACAAATCTCAAAATTACAGGATCAGATCAATTGAGGATTTTGAAAGAGGGACTAAAAGCGTATTGATAGCAACGGAAGTAATAGCAAGAGGTTTAGATTTTGATAAAATAACACATGTGATCAATTTTGACGTTCCTGATTTCCCTGAAAATTATATGCACCGCATTGGAAGAACAGGCAGAGCCGAGCGACAGGGTAAGACAATTATGTTTTATACTGAACAGGAAGAAGCAGCAAAGCAAGCAATCGAATCTCTGATGTCGTATCAAATTCCAATCACTGATTTTCCTTCTGAAGTAACCATTACTGATGAATTAATACCGGAGGAAAAGCCCAAGGTTTTGGGCAAGAACTATCTTCCTGAAATAAAGAAGAAAACGGGCGGGCTGAGCTTTCATGAAAAGTCTGAGAAAAATAAGAAAGTAAATGTAAAAGGCGCCCATAAAAAAAAGAAAGCTGAAAAATATAAAAAACCCATCAGAAAGCGGGGAGATAAAAAGTAACAGTGTCAACGGCTTTTTAAGGGATAAATGACTTCTTTTAAAGAATACATTTATAAGAATAAAAAAAGAGGCTGCCCTTTTTGGGATCAGCCTCTTTTTTGCTTTATAATTAGGATTAATTTCTTCTTCTCTGAAAAGTTCTGCTATGTGTCTTTTTTACAACAGCTCCACCAACAGGTGCTGGAGAAAAAGTAAAATGTGCAGGAACGGCTACTGAAATATTGGTCTTCAATAACCTGTTTATGTCTTTTAAGCTGTCTTTTTCATCAGATGCGCAAAAAGATAATGCAGTTCCAGCTTCTCCTGCTCTTCCTGTTCTACCAATACGGTGAACATAAGTTTCAGGAACTTCAGGAAGTTCATAATTAATTACGTGAGTAAGCTTATCAACATCAATGCCTCTGGATGCAATATCAGTTGCCACTAAAATTCTAATGGTCCTGTTTTTAAATCCTGTCAATGCCTTTTGTCTTGCTCCCTGTGATTTGTTGCCGTGAATTGCCTCAGCAGTTATTCCACTTCTGTTTAAATCCTTAACCACTTTGTCCGCACCGCGCTTTGTTCTGGTAAATACCAGGGCATGATCAATTAATTCAGTTTTTAAAACATGTTGCAATAAAGCATTTTTGTCTCCTTTTTCAACATAATACACAGATTGTTTAACCTTTTCTGCAGTGGAGGAAACTGGTGTAACCTCTACAGAAACAGGGTTGTTAAGCAAACTTGCTGCAAGTCCTTTTATTTCTGGTGGAACAGTGGCAGAGAAAAATATAGTGTGTCTCTTTACAGGGATTTTGGTAATAATTTTCTTTATATCCCTAACAAAACCCATATCCAGCATTCTGTCTACTTCATCAAGTACAAAAAACTGTAGTGTGTTAAGTCTTACAAATCCTTGATCCATTAAATCCAGGAGTCTTCCTGGGGTGGCTATAACTACATCAACACCATTTTGCAGTGCTCTTGTTTGTTTGCCTTGTGTTACTCCGCCAAAAATAACTGTGTGTTTAATAGACAATCCTTTTCCATAATCCCTGAAACTCTCATCAATTTGAATGGCAAGTTCTCTGGTTGGAGCAAGCACTAAAGCTTTAATGCCTGGTCTTTTCCCTTTTAACTGCTGCTCGTGCAGGATTTGTAAAATAGGTACAGCAAAAGCTGCTGTTTTTCCTGTTCCTGTTTGTGCACAACCAAATACATCTTGTCCCTTTAGGATAAAAGGTATTGCTTTTTCCTGAATTGGTGATGGTTGTGTATATCCCTTTGATTTTAAGGCCTGAGATATAGGCGCTATAATATTTAAATCTTCAAATGTCATAAATTGGTTATAATGTTAATGTAATGTAAATTGACCGGAAAAAACTGTATAGTTTTGAGAATAGTTCCAGATCTTAAAGTGGAATGAATTTATTATTGGTTTTGGGGTTTAATAAAAACCAATTTTGCGAAATTCAGCTTTTACGGCAACAAAGATATGCTATTTATTCTTATTTACCTATTTAAACAATTGAAAATCTGATTTAACTCTAAAATTTATTCTCGAATTTTAAAGCAATCTTACTCTCCTTTAATAAAACAAATACTGTTTCATCTCCTTAAAATAAACGCATAATTATATTAAACAGTATTTAGGGCTTCTTTTAACCGGGAACTACTGGCTCTGTTTTTAGAAAATATAATTTTATTCTGAATTAATTTTTAATAGAATATTCCTTTGTTCAGTCATTACTGCCCTGCTCGGACTTTCATAAATAAATAGTGAAAGTAAAAAAGTGCGATAAAGCAGCTAAATTTTTAATCATAAAAAATCTAATTGGATTTTTTAAAGTATAATTTCCTCTAAAACTTTTAAAAATCACTTAATTATTGATATTTTTGCCGGCTGCTTTTCAAATAACTTTTTGAAAAGAATTGGATTATATGCGAATATTCTTTAATTTCAAATAAATACCATAATTATTACCATTTTTATATGATACAAGAAATGAACATTACAAAAGAACAAGTTGACAATTTGAATGCCATTGTAAGGATTAAACTTACCCCTGAAGATTACCAGTCAAAAGTGGAAAAGACTTTAAGAGAGCATAGTAAGAAAGTGACAATGCCAGGCTTTAGGCCAGGGAAAGTTCCTTTTGGTATGGTGAAAAAAATGTATGGTAAGTCTGTGTTGGCTGAAGAAATCAATAAAATATTATCAGAATCTTTATATTCATATTTACAGGAAAACAAAATTGAAATTTTAGGTAATCCTCTTCCAAGAACAGATGATAATATTGATTGGGATAATCAAAAAGAGTTTGAATTTTCTTATGATTTAGGTTTACTTCCTGAATTTACATTGAATTTGGACAAAAAAGCAAAATATGATTTTCAGACGATAAAGGTAGATGATGATTTAGTAAACAAACAAATGGAGGATATCAGAAAAAGATACGGGAAAATGGAGTCTCCTGAAGTTTCTTCCTCAAGTGATATATTATTTGGTGAACTTGTAGAATTGGATGAAAACGAGAATATAAAAGAAGAAGGAATTGTTAAATCATCTACAATTGTTCTTGACCGTGTGAAGGATGAATCAACAAAAAGTAAACTTACAGGATTAAAAGTAGAAGATATTGTTGTTGTTGATCCAAAAAATCTAACCGAAAATTCAACAGATCTTGGCGCTATGCTTGGAGTTGATAAGGCTGTTGCTGAACAATTGAATACTAATTTTCAAATTACAATTAAAAATATTTCCCGCATCGAACCTGCTGAAGTTAATCAGGAGTTGTTTGATAAAGTTTATGGAGAAGGTAAAGTTACTTCTGAAATAGAATTCAGATCTAAAGTTACTGAAGAAATAAGCCATATGTTCCAGGGAGATGTTGATAATAAACTTTTCAATGAAATAACTTCTGATTTGATTGAAAAAACAAAAATTTCCCTTCCTGATGAGTTTTTAAAGAGATGGATGCAGACAGTAAGTGAGAAGCCAGTAACTTTGGAGCAAATTGAGGCTGATTATGATAATTACGTTAAAAGCCTGAAATGGCAGTTGATGGAAAATAAACTCATAACAGAAAATAAAATTGAAGTTACTCCAGAGGAAGTCCTTACTTATACCAAAGAAGTTATTAAAGATCAATTTGCCCGTTACGGTCGCACTGGAATGTCAGATGAAGAATTAACAATGACCGCAAAAAGAGTAATGGAAAACAAAGAAGAAATCAAAAGGATTTACGAAAGGATTTATGATAAGAAGATACTGGATTTATTTAAGCAGACAATGACTTTGAATGAAAAACCAGTTTCCCTTGACGAATTTTATGGAGCAGCCAATAAGGCATAAACTTTTGGCATTACAAGTTGTAATGTATATATTTATAATTATTTAATCTAAACTTATAATAGATGTTTGATCAGAACGAATTCAGAAAATACGCAACTAAACATCGCGGAATTAATAGTCTAACACTTGATAGCTACACTTCATCAGTAACACCTTATATTATAGAAGAACGTCAACTTAATGTTGCCCAAATGGACGTTTTCTCCAGGTTGATGATGGATAGAATTATATTTTTAGGAACCGGTATTAATGACCAGGTTGCTAATATTATACAAGCTCAACTGTTGTTCTTAGAATCTGCTGATGCTAAAAAAGATATACAAATCTATCTTAATTCTCCAGGTGGCTCTGTTTATGCAGGACTTGGTATTTATGATACCATGCAATATATAGCTCCTGATGTTGCAACAATATGCACAGGAATGGCAGCTTCTATGGGCGCTGTTTTATTGTGTGCTGGCGCTGCAGGGAAACGTTCTGCTCTAAGACATGCAAGAGTGATGATTCACCAACCAATGGGTGGTGCTGAAGGACAAGCTTCTGATATTGAAATCACAGCTCGGGAAATACAAAAACTGAAAAAGGAATTGTATGAAATAATTGCTGATCACTCAGGTCAGAATTATGATAAAGTATGGGGAGATAGTGACCGTGACTACTGGATGACAGCTAACGAATCAAAAGAATACGGAATGATCGATGAAGTGCTAGTGAGAACTAAAACACCTAATAAATAAAATGGCTTAATTGCCGTTTTATTTAAATGGAAAAATTTACTGGTATAGGAAATAAAAAAATGACAAAAAATAATATAAGATGCTCTTTCTGCGGAAGGGATAAACAGGACACTTCTGTTTTAATAGCAGGTATTACAGGCCATATTTGTGACCATTGTGTTACCCAGGCCCAAACCATTGTTAAGGAAGAGATTGCGGAAAAATCAAATAAAGCACTTAATAAATCTCTAAAATTACTTAAGCCTAAAGAGATAAAGCAGTTTATTGATGAATATGTAATTGGACAAGACGAGGCTAAAAAAGTTTTATCCGTTGCAGTTTATAATCATTACAAAAGGATAACTCAAAAATTCCCCAAAAATGCTGATGAAGTTGAGATTGAAAAATCCAACATTATTATGATAGGAGAAACAGGAACTGGTAAAACATTACTGGCAAAATCAATTGCTAAAATGTTAAATGTTCCTTTTTGTATTGCTGATGCTACTGCCCTTACTGAAGCAGGTTATGTGGGAGAGGATGTTGAAAGTATTCTTGCCAGACTTTTTCAAGCTGCCGATTATGATATGGCTGCTACTGAGAGAGGCATAGTTTTTATTGATGAGATTGACAAAATTGCCCGTAAAAGTGATAATCCCTCAATTACAAGAGATGTTTCAGGAGAGGGTGTGCAACAGGCTTTGCTTAAATTAATTGAAGGAGCAGTTGTTAATGTTCCTCCTCAGGGTGGAAGAAAGCATCCAGATCAAAAATACCTTCAGGTGAATACAAAAAACATACTTTTTGTTTGCGGTGGAGCTTTTGATGGTATTGATAAAATAATATCAAAGAGATTAAATACCAATTCAATCGGATACAGTGCCGGATTAGGAGTTGAGGAGATAGACAAGGAAAATATGTTGCAATATATTACCCCTCAGGATTTGAAAAGCTTTGGTTTGATTCCTGAATTAATCGGGCGTATACCAATGTTAACTTATTTGAATCCTCTTAATAAGGAAACCTTAAGAAGAATTTTAACTGAGCCTAAAAATGCTTTGGTTAAACAGTATATAAGGCTTTTTGAAATTGATGGTATAAAACTTATTATAGAAGAACCTGTTTATGATTTTATTGTGGATAAAGCCATTGAATATAAACTAGGTGCAAGAGGTTTAAGAACCATTTGTGAGGCTGTTATGCTTGATGCAATGTTTGATTTGCCTTCAGATAAAAATGTGAAGGAAATAAAAATTACCGAAGCCTACGCCAAGGAAAAATTAAGCAAGGCTAAAATTAATAAGCTTAAAGTTGCATAAACTTTTTTCAACTAAAAAAAGAGGGTGGTTTTCTAAAAACCACCCTCTTTTTTTGCTTTATATACACTGATAGTGTTATTTTTTTCTTTCATAAATGCAAAATGAATAGGAATATTTATTCTTTTCATCCGCCTCAAAATCCTGTTTTTCCTTTAATTCCCATTCTTCTTTATTTAATTCCGGAAAAATTGTATCTCCTTCAAAGTCCTCATGAATACGGGTTAAATAAATTCTATCTGCAATAGGCATTGTTTGTTTGAAAATTTCCGATCCTCCAATTATGAAAATTTCTTCTTCTACAGCTGCAACTTTTATTGCTTCTTCTATTGAGTGAACTACAATGCAACCTTCAGGCTGATAATCGTTTTGCCTGGTTATTACCACAGAGGTTCGATTTGGAAGGGGTTTTCCAAAAGAGTCAAAGGTTTTTCTGCCCATAATCATATGATGACCAGTGGTAAGATTTTTAAAAAATCTTAAGTCAGCAGGTAAATGCCAAGGAAGGGTGTTGTCCTTGCCAATTACATTGTTTTTTGCTACCGCTACTACAAAAGATTTTATCATAATTTTGTTTATTAAATTGTAATTAATGTCCAATATTAAACTGCAACTTTCCCTTTAATTGCAGGGTGAGGGTCATAACCTTCAAGTATAAAATCTTCATATTTGAAATCAAAAATATTTTTTACCCCAGTATTGATTTTCATAGTTGGTAATTTTTTTGGCTCCCGTGATAACTGCAGGTTTACCTGCTCCATATGATTGGAATAAATATGGGCATCTCCAAAGGTGTGGACAAAATCTCCTGGTTCCAGTTCGCACACCTGAGCAACCATTAATGTTAAAAGTGCATAGGAAGCAATGTTAAAAGGCACCCCGAGGAATATATCTGCACTGCGCTGATAAAGCTGACAAGAAAGTTTATTATCAGCCACATAAAATTGAAAAAATGCATGACAGGGAGGAAGCGCCATGTTTTCTATTTCACCTACGTTCCATGCGCTAACAATAAGTCTTCTGGAATCAGGATTTTTCTTTATTTGTTCTATTAGCTGAGTTATCTGGTCAATATGTCTTCCATCAGCAGTGGGCCATGACCTCCACTGATACCCATAAACTGGTCCGAGTTCTCCTTTTTCATTAGCCCATTCATCCCAAATACTTACTCCGTTTTCTTTTAAATAACTAATGTTTGTATCACCTTTTAAAAACCAAAGCAGCTCATGGATAATGGATTTTAAATGCAGTTTTTTTGTAGTAACCAAAGGAAAGCCTTCCTGAAGATTAAACCTCATTTGATAACCAAAAACACTTGTAGTGCCGGTGCCTGTTCTATCTGTTTTTTTTGTTCCATGCTCAAGTACATGCTTTATCAAATCATGGTATTGCTTCATCTTTTTCTGGGGTTTTTAAAAATGTAAATTTAAGCAAAAACATGCAGCGGATTTAATAGGTTGAAAAGTTGTGGAAAAGAAGTTGAATCAAACTTAAAAGTAAAGCTTGTTAAATAAGCATTCCAATTATTACGGCTGTAAACAAAGAAGCAAGAGTTCCTGCTATTAATGCCTTTATTCCAAGTTGAGAAAGTAGAGTGCGCTTATTAGGAGCAAGAACTCCAATGCCTCCAATTTGAATTCCTATGGAAGAAAAATTGGAAAACCCGCAAAGAATATAAGTGGCAATAATAATTGATTTTTCTTCCGTGAATAAACCTGCATTTTTAAGTTCTCCCAAAGTTACATAGGCAACAAATTCATTTAAAATAGTTTTTTCTCCTAAAAGCTGCCCTACTAATGCACTATCTGCCCAGGAAGTGCCCATTAACCATGCTAAGGGTTTGAGTAAAATTCCTAGCATGAATTGCATGGATAGGGTGTTGTACTGTCCATTGCTCCATGAATATATTTTCTCATTTATTCCGGTATAATGACCAATAATATCTGAAAAGAAATAATTAACCATTGCTATAAAAGCAATGAAAACAATAATCATAGCAGCTACATTCACGGCTAATTTTAAACCTTGAACTGTCCCATTTGCAATTGCTTCCAAAGCATTGTCACCTATTTTTTCTTTTGTAACTTCTAATTTACGTTGGATTTGTTCTGTTTCTGGAACCAGTATTTTGGCTGCAATAATTGCCGCTGGAGCAGACAATAATGATGCTATTATTAAATGTTTAGCAAAAAACAATTGTTGTACAGGGTCATCTCCTCCCAAAAATCCCACATAAGCCACTAATACTCCACCAGCAATGGTTGCCATGCCTCCACTCATAAGGCAAAGAATTTCTGATTTAGTCATATTGTCTATATATGGCTTTATCAACAGTGGAGCTTCAGTTTGTCCAAGAAAAATATTTCCTGCAGCCGCTAGGCTTTCTGCCCCTGAGAGTTGCATTAATTTATTCATCAACCATGCAAATACATAAACTATTTTTTGAATTATCCCCAGATAAAAAAGTAAACTTGTTAAAGCTGAAAAGAAAATAATTGTAGGTAAAACCTGAAATGCAAAAATAAAACCATAAGAGCGGGTATCGCTTACCAAACCTCCAAAAACAAAAGAAGATCCAGCCCTGGTAAAATTTAAGATTTCAACAAAAACACTGCTCACTGCTTCGAAAAAAGTTTGAACTAAAGGGATTTTTAATACACAAATAGCGATTACTATTTGTAGTCCAAGTCCTTTAGCTACAAGTATCCAATTTATGCCCCTTCTGTTGCTGCTGAAAAGAAAGGCAATCAAAAGCAGTGTAAATAAGCCTAATATCCCTCTAAGTAGACCGTTTAAGCTGAATTGAGATTGGTATATTTCAGCTGGAGTATAATTGAACGAATATGTTACAGATTTACTGGTTAAAGTCAATGTGTTTTGTGAAAAATAAAAATTAAACTGATCTATTTTTTTGTCCGTTATTAATTGAGAACTTTCCTGGCGCAGTATTTCCTTACCATTGGAAAAGTATATAATAACAGGCTGGTTATTTATTACCTCGTAAACAGTAGAATCTATAGATGCTGTAAAGGGAGGCAGATCATAAATTAATATTAGTGTGCTGTCAATAACATGCCAGTCACCTGAGGTGATATTTGAATCTAGTTTAAAATCAAATCTTTTTTTGCCGTTTTTATCAAAAAAACTTATGAAGTCATCCGGATTTAAAGAATGTTCTTTTTCCTGATCAAGGAATTTGGCTTGATTTAGTTTCCATTTTCGAACTAAAAGTTCTTCAGAAGACTGACTTGCAGCTAAACTGAAGTTTGCGGAAAATAGAAGAATTAAAAGAAAACAGGACCGATAAATTTCCATCTAAGAAGATAAAATATTTAAATATAAAATTCAAAAAAGATTTAGCAATTATTCTAATAATTGCAAAAGCTTATAATATCGGTAAATATAGAAAAGAAATTATTAATTGGATTTTTTTCTGCTCATCATTTCGTCTCTTATTTTTGAAGCTTTTTCGTAATTTTCTTCATCAAGAGCATTTTTAAGCATTTCTTTAAGTTCAGAATCAGTTAAAGAACCTAAATCGTCCTTTCTTTGAACTTCTGTTTTTTCTTCTTCTGGTTTCCCTTCGTAGGCTTCTGTAGCAGCGCCTTCTTCGAGAATTATGCCAGCCGAAGAAAGAATGAATTCATAGGTGTAAACAGGGCATTTGAATCTTACAGCAAGTGCAATTGCATCTGATGTGCGTGTATCAATTTCAACATCCTTTTCTCCATTTGTACAAATAAGTTTGGCAAAGAAAATTCCCTCTACCAGATTATAAATAATCACTTCATTAATGGAAATATTAAAATTATCAGAGAGGTTTTTAAATAAATCATGAGTAAGTGGTCTGCTTGGACTGATTTTTTCAAGTTCAATAGCAATGGCTTGTGCTTCAAATCCTCCAATTATAATTGGTAATCTTCTCTTACCGCTGGCTTCTCCCAATACAAGCGCATAGGCTCCTGATTGTGTCTGACTATATGATAACCCAACAATTTCTAACTTTATCTTTTTCACGTAGTAATATTTGTTTTTCCTATCGGTCTATTATTATAAAGATAATAAATCTTTAATTAATTTGCACTAGCCTTAAAACTTTTATAAGCTGCTATTATTTTAGGCACTACCTCAAAGGCATCACCTACGATTCCATAATCTGCTGCTTTAAAGAATGGAGCTTCAGGATCTTTATTTATTACTACAATTACTTTGCTTCTGTTTACGCCTGCCAAATGCTGTATAGCACCAGAAATACCAATTGCGATATAAAGGTTTGGAGCAATAGCAACACCTGTTTGCCCTACGTGCTCGTGATGAGGTCTCCAGCCAATGTCTGCCACTGGTCTTGAACAAGCTGTTGCAGCATGAAGTTCCCTTGCAAGTTCTTCCACCATTCCCCAATTCTCAGGGCCTTTCAAACCTCTTCCGGCTGAAACTACTACTTCAGCTTCTCGTAAAGATATTTCACCTACTTTTTTCTTTACTTCTTTAACAGTTACTTTTGATTTCAATAATTCATCGCTAATTTGAAAGTCAATAACCTCTGCAGTTCCACTTTCTGCTTCCAGTTGAAATGAATTGGGTAATATTGAGATGACTTTTTTCTCAGAAGTAATTTCTATATCAGCAAAAGCTTTTCCTGAAAACACTGCTTTCTTTACAGAAAAGCCTGCATCAGTTTTAGGTAAATCAATTGCTCCTGCCACCAGGCCAGCGTCAAGTTTGGCCGCAACCCTTGGTGCTATAGCTTTCCCGGCTATGTCGTGAGAAAAAACAATGATGGAAGAATTTTCCTGTTCAACAGCTTTAATTACTATTCTTGTTAAAACTTGAGGATCTAATGTTTTAACATTTTTAATATATAAAACTTTTGAAGCTCCATAATTTCCAATTTCATCAATATTGCTACACTCTCCAGATACAACAACCGTTGAAGTTGTTCCTGTTTGCTTGGCTATTTTACTCCCATATTGTATGGCTTCAAATCCTGATTTTAGTACTTTCCCGTTAGAGGAATCTGCAAAAATTAATAATGACATCTTTATGATTTTAAATATAAATTTAAATGGCTTTGGCTTCGTTGTGAAGTAGTTCAATTAACTGTTCTGGGGTGTCTGCTGAAATCATTTTGCAACCTTTCTTTTCAGGAGGCAGAGCATAGGATTTTATAGTCGTATGTATTGGAGCTGCACTGGCTGGAACAACATTCAATGGTTTTGTTCTTGCCGCCATAATTCCACGCATATTAGGAATTCTCGCCTCCGACATTCCCTTTGCAGCACTAACCACAAATGGAGTATTAACTTCAACTACTTCAGAGCCTCCGGGAATATCTATTTCCAATGTTGCAGTATTCCCACTAAGATCTAGCTTAGAAGCGTGAGAAACAAAAGGTTGGTCAAGTAATTCGGCAAGCATGCCTCCAACCTGAGAACCGTTGTAATCGATGGTTTCTTTACCGGTTAAAATAATATCAAAATCTTTGCCTTTGGCGTATTCTGCAAGTTGTTTCGCTACAAAAAGTGCATCAAGGGGCTCTGCATCAATTCTTACAGCTTCATCAGCACCAATTGCTAATGCTTTTCTTATAATAGCATCATCAGAGGCTGTTCCTACTGTTATAATTGTAACGCTTCCGCCAAGAGTTTCTTTAATTTCCAATGCTCTAACAAGTGCATACCATTCATCATAAGGGTTCACAATATATTGAACTCCACCTTCATTAAACTTGGTATTGTTATCAGTAAAGCTGATTTTACTTGTAGTGTCAGGGGCTTTGCTTATACAAACTAATAATTTCATATGTTGATAATTTGTTTTTTTTATGTCATATGAAATACGCCATGTAATTTACCGGTGGTTGTTCACCGTTCGGT
>JALYPI010000197.1 GCA_030856445.1 Bacteroidota bacterium | reverse complement strand
ATAGAGGCAATGCGTGGTGCTACCATTCCACCTAAACTGTGACCTATAATATAAATCTCATCATGGTTTATTCGGGATAAACTTTTCCCCAGATTGATTGCAGTTATTGCATCTGCTATTGTTTCTTCCATAATTGTTATCTGGTCTCCATATCTTTCTGCCATTCTTGCCGCGTAAATAAAACTCCTTTTGTCATATCTTAATACAGCAATACCTTTGGAAGAAAGGCCTAATGCTATATCTTTAAAAATTTTATTGGGACCTATACTCGCATCCCTATCCAAAGGCCCAAAATCATGTACAAGAATAACTAAAGGAGGCTTTCTCTTACATTTTGGTCTTGTCAACACTCCTGGAATTAGAAAAACATCTGTTTTAAGATAAATTTCTTGCTCTTTTATTCTTCTTTTCTTTAAATAAGCTGGACTAATATATTCTGACTCAAGAGATGATTTTATATTGGAGGGCAAAAAGAAAATAGAACTTATTTTATTATCGCTGTCAAAGGTGGTTTTTAAATTGAGTGTGATATATTGAAATTCACAAATCACGATTACATAATTCTCATTTGCAATTTTTTCTGATTCAAAACTACTGGCAGTTTTAAAAATACCTGTTTGACTTTGTAGTGACAACCATGTTTTCTTTAGATTTACTGCATTGTATTTTTGATTACTACTCTTATTAAATAACAATTCAGCTTTATCGTATTTTTTCTCAATAAGATGTTGAATTAATTCTCTTGCCAGTAATTTGTGAGTAAGCGAATCCTGCGAAAAAGAAAACACAAAACTAAAGATCAAAACCAGGGTTAATAGCAATTTTTCCATATCTCAATTAAATGATAAGCTTATTGAAGATACAAAAAATAACGCAAATAATTTTCAACTTGTTTTCTGGGTAATGATTCAATAAAATGAGGAAATGAAGAAAATAAAATAGCCCCTAAAAAAGGGGCTATATAATGGTTTACAAAGATATATACTAATTAAGCAACAATTTCAGAAGCTTATTAAAAAGTTCACTATAAACTTTTTAATATCTGAAACGAGTTAATTATAATTAAGCTTGGGCTGTAGGGCCTCCAAAATTCAGAGGCATAGCATTTGGATCATTGTTAAATTCTATTTCACCATGTACATCCTCAAATTTGCTAATATTATCCTTTAAAGCAAACATAAGTCTTTTTGCGTGCTGAGGAGTAAGAACTATTCTTGATTTAACTTTAGCTTTGGGCACTCCTGGCATAATTTTAATAAAATCAACTACAAACTCAGAATTTGAATGAGTAATAATGGCAAGGTTTGAATAAACACCCTCTGCAACCTCTTCAGATAATTCTATATTTAATTGATTTTGATTTTGGTTATTTTCCTGGCTCATGATATTTAAATTTAAAAAAAAACGGGTACCGGAATATTCCTGTACCCGTTTTAATATATTTAATTAATAATTAATTATTCAACTTCAACTTCAGACTCACGTTTAGAAGCCATTAGTTTTTCGTACTCTTCTTTTGAACCTACAATCATTTTTTCGTAGATTCTTAATCCGGTACCAGCTGGAATAAGATGTCCAACAATTACGTTTTCTTTCAAGCCTTTCAATTCATCAACTTTTCCAGCAACTGCAGCTTCGTTTAATACTTTGGTAGTTTCCTGGAAAGAAGCTGCCGAAATAAAGCTTTCAGTTTGAAGTGATGCCCTTGTAATACCTTGTAGTATTTGGCTTGAAGTAGCAGCAACTGCATCTCTTGCATCAACAGGTTTCAAATCTCTGCGTTTAAGCATTGAGTTTTCATCTCTTAATTTTCTTGCAGTAACAATTTGACCTGGTTTAAGTGAAGTAGAATCACCCGATTCAACTACTATTTTCTTACCGAAAATGTAATCGTTTTCGATCATAAACTCCATTTTGTTGATCAATTGTTTTTCAAGGAATTTAGTATCGCCTGGATCATCAATCAATACTTTACGCATCATCTGACGAACGATAACCTCAAAATGTTTGTCATTGATCTTCACACCTTGTAACCTATAAACTTCCTGAACCTCATTTACAAGATACTCCTGTACTTCGGTAGGTCCTTTAATAGCAAGTATATCTGCCGGACTTACAGCCCCATCAGATAATTGTGAACCAGCTCTGATATAATCATTTTCCTGAACAAGGATATGCTTTGAAAGTGGAACCAGGTAAGTTTTCACTTCACCGGTTTTAGATTCAACAATAATTTCCCTGTTACCACGCTTGATTTTACCAAAAGAAATAATACCATCAATTTCAGAAACTACAGCTGGATTAGATGGGTTTCTTGCTTCAAACAACTCAGTTACTCGAGGCAGACCACCGGTGATATCACCAGATTTACCCGTAGTTCTTGGTATTTTAACAAGGATTTGACCTATTTCTATTTTCTCATTGTCATTTACAACAATATGAGCACCTACTGGAACATTGTATGTTCTTAAAACATCGTTTTTGCCAGTAGCAATCTTAATACCTGGGTTTTTAGTTTTATCCCTTGTCTCAATTATTACTTTTTCCTTAAATCCTGTTTGCTCATCTGATTCCTCACGAAAAGTAACACCTTCTATAATACTCTCATACATTACCTTACCGGCAGTTTCCGAAACTATTACAGCATTGTAAGGATCCCAGTTACAAATTAATTCTCCTTTTTTAACCTTTTGTCCAACTGTTACATATAAAGCAGCACCGTAAGGTATTAATGAAGTAGTTAAAGTAATTCCTGTATTAGGATCAACAATACGCATTTCAGCAGATCGTCCAATTACAACATGGTATTTTTTTCCTTCTAGGTTTTCTTTTTCAACAGTTCTTAATTCATCAAATTCAAGAACACCGTCAAATTTAGCTTCAATTTGAGAAGCAGCAGCAATATTAGAAGCAGTTCCCCCAACGTGGAAGGTTCTTAATGTAAGCTGAGTTCCTGGTTCTCCAATGGACTGAGCAGCAATTACACCAACAGCTTCTCCTCTTTGTACCATTCTTCCAGAAGCAAGATTTCTTCCATAACATTTGGCACAAACACCTTTTTTCATCTCACAAGTAAGTACTGATCTTATCTCTACAGATTCAATTGGAGAATCTTCAATTAACTGAGCAATATCTTCATTGATTTCTTCACCTGCATGAGCTAAAATCTCATTATTTAAAGGGTTGATAACATCATGAACACCAGTACGACCTAATATTCTGTCATAAAGGTTTTCAACCACCTCTTCATTATTTTTAAGCGCAGATGCTACTATACCTCTTAAACTACCACAATCTTCTTCTGTAATAACAACATCCTGGGAAACATCAACAAGTCTTCTTGTAAGGTAACCAGCATCAGCTGTTTTAAGGGCCGTATCGGCAAGACCTTTACGAGCACCGTGAGTTGAGATAAAGTACTCAAGAATTGAAAGACCTTCCTTAAAGTTAGAAAGAATAGGATTTTCAATAATCTCACCTCCAGCAGCACCAGATTTCTGAGGCTTGGCCATAAGACCACGCATACCTGAAAGCTGACGAATCTGTTCTTTAGAACCCCTTGCTCCAGAGTCAAACATCATATAAATTGGATTGAACCCTTGGTTATCATTTTTAAGCTGATCCATTAACCTTTGAGTCAATCTGGAATTAGTATGTGTCCAAATATCGATAATCTGATTGTAACGCTCATTGTTAGTGATCAGACCCATATTATAGCTATTGGTTACTTCTTCAACCTGGTTAGTTGCATCTAGCACCATTTTATCCTTTTCGGCAGGTACTACAAGATCACCAAGATTAAAAGAAAGCCCTCCTTTAAAAGCCATGTTAAAACCAAGACCTTTAATATCATCAAGGAACCTTGCAGTTCTTGCCATTCCGGTAAACTTCATGATTTTACCGATAATGTCCCTTAAAGATTTCTTAGTTAACAATTCATTGATATAACCAACTTCTTCAGGTACAACCTGGTTGAAAATAACTCTTCCAACTGTAGTTTCTATCAATTTACTTTCTAATGAACCATTTATTTTTACTTTGGCTTTTACTTTAATGTTTGCATGAAGATTAACTTTACGCTCATTATAAGCAATTACTACCTCTTCAGCAGAATAGAACCTAAGTCCTTCTCCCTGAACAGGATTGCCTTCTTCTGAAAAACGTCCTTTGGTCATGTAATACAGACCAAGAACCATATCCTGTGAAGGTACAGTAATAGGAGCACCGTTAGCAGGGTTAAGTATATTGTGAGAAGCAAGCATAAGAACTTGAGCCTCAAGAATTGCAGCATTTCCTAATGGAAGGTGAACAGCCATCTGGTCACCATCAAAATCCGCGTTAAATGCAGTACATACTAATGGATGTAACTGAATTGCCTTTCCTTCAATTAATTTTGGTTGGAAAGATTGTATACCCAGTCTGTGAAGAGTTGGGGCACGATTTAATAATACAGGATGACCTTTAAGTACATTCTCTAAAATATCCCAAACAATAGGATCTTTTCTGTCAACAATTTTCTTTGCAGATTTAACAGTTTTCACAACACCTCTTTCAATCATTTTACGAATGATGAAAGGCTTGAAAAGCTCAGCAGCCATTCCCTTTGGAATACCACATTCGTGCATTTTCAATTCAGGTCCTACAACAATTACAGAACGTGCAGAATAATCAACCCTTTTACCAAGTAGATTCTGACGGAAACGACCTTGTTTACCTTTTAAACTGTCTGAAAGTGATTTTAAAGCTCTGTTTGATTCTGTTTTTACAGCGTTCGCTTTTCTTGAATTATCAAAAAGTGAATCAACAGCTTCCTGAAGCATACGTTTTTCATTACGTAAAATTACTTCTGGTGCTTTTATTTCAATAAGTCTTTTTAACCTGTTGTTTCTGATAATAACCCTTCTGTAAAGGTCATTTAAATCAGAAGTAGCAAAACGGCCACCATCCAAAGGAACAAGTGGACGCAATTCCGGTGGAATAACTGGAACAACTTTAACCACCATCCATTCGGGACGATTTTCTATTCTTTCTTTAGAACCACGTAAAGCTTCAACAACCTGAAGTCTTTTTAAGGCTTCATTTTTTCTTTGTTGAGAAGTTTCAGTATTTGCTTTATGTCTTAAATCGTAAGATAAAGTATCTAAATCTAATCTTGCAAGTAACATATGAAGTGCATCGGCACCCATTTTTGCAATGAATTTATTTGGATCTGAATCATCAAGGTATTGATTTTCTTTTGGAAGAGCTTCAAGAATGTCAAGATATTCTTCCTCAGTAAGAAAATCCATATAGCTGATTCCGTCATCACCTTTAATACCTGCATTAATTACTACATATCTTTCATAGTAAATAATTGAATCCAGTTTTTTAGTTGGTAAACCCAAAAGGTAACCAATTTTATTAGGCAATGATCTGAAATACCAAATATGAGCAACAGGCACCACAAGTTGTATGTGCCCCATACGCTCTCTTCTTACTTTTTTCTCAGTTACTTCAACACCACATCTGTCACAAACAATTCCTTTGTAACGAATTCTCTTGTATTTCCCACAATGACATTCCCAATCTTTTACCGGTCCAAATATTCTTTCACAAAACAATCCATCTCTCTCTGGTTTATAGGTACGGTAATTAATCGTTTCCGGCTTTAAAACTTCTCCACTGGATCTTTCCAGTATAGATTCGGGAGAAGCCAAACCTATAGTTATTTTTGAGAAGTTACTTTTGACTTTATTATCTCTTTTGAGAGCCATATTAAGAATTTTGAGTTTTATTTAAATAAAAATTAGTTAAAGCCGGGAAGTTAATCCCGGCTTAAATTAATCAAGTGTAATATCAAGGCAAAGACCTCTTAGCTCATGAAGCAATACATTGAAGGATTCCGGTATACCAGGAGTTGGCATATTTTCACCCTTAACAATAGCTTCGTACGCCTTAGCTCTTCCAAGTACATCATCAGATTTGATTGTTAGCATTTCCTGCAAGATATTGGCAGCACCGAATGCTTCAAGTGCCCAAACCTCCATCTCTCCAAAACGCTGACCACCGAATTGTGCTTTACCACCTAATGGTTGCTGAGTAATCAATGAGTATGGTCCTATTGAACGTGCATGCATCTTATCATCAACCATATGGCCTAATTTAAGCATGTAAATTACACCAACAGTAGCTGTTTGATCAAAACGCTCTCCGGTTCCACCATCATAAAGATAAGTTTTACCATAACGAGGAACGCCTGCCTGATCTGTATATGAATTAATATCATCAAGTGATGCACCGTCAAAAATAGGAGTTGTAAATTTCAATCCTAAATTCATACCAGCCCATCCAAGAATCGTTTCATAGATCTGACCAATGTTCATCCTTGAAGGTACACCAAGTGGATTCAAAACGATATCTACTGGAGTTCCATCCTCAAGGAAAGGCATGTCCTCATCTCTTACAATTCTTGCAACAATACCCTTGTTACCGTGACGACCAGCCATTTTATCACCAACTTTAAGTTTCCTTTTCTTGGCAACATATATTTTAGCAAGCTGCACAATACCAGTTGGTAATTCATCACCAATAGTAAGAGTGAATTTTTTACGCTTGTAAATACCAAGCAAGTCATTTACTTTAATATTGTAATTATGAAGTAATTCCTTAACCTGATCGTTCTTGTCCTTATCGGTAGTCCATTTATTAGGATTAATATTGGCATAATCGATACCCTGAAGAACTTTTTGTACAAACTTTGTCCCTTTAGGAACAACTAAATTTTTATAATAGTCAGATACTCCCTGAGAAGTCTTCCCATTAACAATTAAAAATAGTTTATCAACAAGTTTAGCTTTTAATTCTGATGCTGCCTGCTTATACTCCTCTTCAACTTTAGACAAAACAGATTTCTCTTCAACTTTTGTTTTTTTATCTTTAATTAAACGTGCAAATAATTTTTTATCAATTACAACACCTTGAATAGAAGGAGGCGCTTTTAAACTTGCATCCTTAACATCACCAGCTTTATCTCCAAAAATGGCTCTCAGTAATTTCTCCTCAGGAGAAGGATCTGTTTCACCCTTTGGTGTGATTTTTCCAATAAGAATATCACCCTCTTTAACATCCGCACCAATTCTTATCAAACCGTTTGCGTCAAGGTCTTTTGTAGCCTCTTCACTCACGTTTGGAATATCAGCAGTAAGTTCTTCCATTCCAAGTTTAGTATCTCTAACCTCAAGAACGAATTCATCAATATGAATAGAAGTGAAAATATCTTCTCTTACAACTCTTTCAGAAATTACGATAGCATCCTCAAAGTTATAACCTTTCCAAGGCATGAAAGCCACTTTAAGGTTACGTCCTAATGCAAGTTCACCATCTTGTGTGGCATAGCCTTCACAAAGAACCTGGCCTGATTTAACTTTCTGGCCTTTTTTAACAATAGGTTTAAGGTTTACGCAAGTACTCTGATTGGTTTTTCTAAACTTAGTAAGTTTATATGTTTTAGTATCATCGTCAAAGCTAACAAGTCTATCATCGTCAGTACGGTTGTATCTGATTTTGATTTCGTTTGCATCAACATATTCAACAACTCCATCACCTTCAGCATTGATAAGTACTCTTGAATCTCTGGCCACAAGACCTTCAAGACCAGTACCAACAATAGGAGCTTCTGGTTTTAAAAGTGGAACTGCTTGACGCTGCATGTTAGATCCCATCAAGGCTCTGTTGGCATCATCATGCTCCAGGAATGGAATCAATGATGCTGCAATAGAGGCAATCTGGTTAGGAGCAACGTCCATTAAATCAAGCTTATCCGGCTCAATAACTGGAAAATCACCTTCGAATCTTGCTTTAACTTTAGCATTGGCAAATTCACCTTTATCATTGATAATGGCATTTGCCTGTGCTATAATTTTAGCATCCTCTTCTTCAGCAGTTAAATAGGTTACCGGCTTATTAAGTTCAACTATACCGTCTTTTACAGAACGGTAAGGAGTTTCAATAAAACCTAACTTATTTATTTTAGCATAAACACAAAGAGAAGAAATAAGACCAATGTTAGGTCCCTCAGGAGTTTCAATGGTACATAAACGGCCATAATGTGTATAATGAACGTCACGAACCTCGAAACCGGCTCTTTCTCTGGATAAACCACCAGGCCCTAGTGCTGACATTCTTCTTTTGTGAGTAATCTCAGCAAGCGGATTGGTTTGATCCATGAACTGTGATAACTGATTTGTTCCAAAGAAAGAATTAATAACAGAGGAAAGTGTTTTTGCATTAATAAGATCAGCAGGAGTGAAAACCTCATTGTCACGAACGTTCATACGCTCACGAATTGTTCTTGCCATACGTGCAAGACCAACACCAAATTGGCTGTAAAGCTGCTCACCAACAGTACGAACCCTTCTGTTGCTTAAGTGGTCAATATCATCCACATCAGCCTTAGAGTTAATAAGTTCAATAAGGTATTTAATGATAGAAATAATATCATCTTTAGTTAATACCCTGTTTTCACCTGTACTGTTAACGTATAATTTTTTGTTAATTCTGTATCTACCAACTTCACCTAAATCGTAACGTTTGTCAGAAAAGAACAATTTGTCAATAATACCTCTGGCCGTTTCCTCATCAGGTGGCTCAGCGTTTCTTAATTGACGGTAAATATGTTCAACTGCTTCTTTAGCAGAATTAGAAGTATCTTTTTGTAAAGTATTGTAAATGATTGCATAATCAGCCGAATTGATATCTTCTCTGTGAAGAATAACAACTTTAGCACCAGAATCAAGGATTTGATCAATATGATCATCCTCGATAATAGTTTCACGATCGATTATAATTTCATTTCTTTCTATAGAAACAACCTCTCCAGTGTCCTCATCCACAAAATCTTCGATCCAGGTTTTAAGCACACGAGCAGCAAGCTTTCTACCCACAACCTTTTTAAGGGCAGCTTTGGAAACCTTTACTTCGTCAGCAAGATCAAAAATCTCTAAAATGTCTTTATCACTTTCGTAACCAATAGCTCTTAGAAGAGTGGTAACAGGTAATTTCTTTTTACGATCGATATAAGCATACATGATATTGTTGATATCCGTAGCAAATTCAATCCAGGAACCTTTAAATGGAATAACTCTGGCAGAGTATAATTTAGTACCATTTGCATGCCAGCTCTGACCGAAGAAAACTCCGGGGGAACGGTGCAACTGGGAAACTACAACTCTTTCAGCTCCATTAACAACGAATGTTCCTTTTGGAGTCATATATGGAATTGTACCCAAATAGACATCCTGAACAATAGTTTCAAAATCCTCGTGTTCAGGGTCAGTACAATATAATTTCAATTTTGCTTTAAGAGGGACGCTATAAGTTAGTCCTCTTTCAATACATTCGTCAAGAGAATATCTTGGAGGATCGATAAAATAATCCAGGAATTCTAAAACGAAATTATTACGAGCATCTGATATTGGGAAATTTTCCGCGAAAACTTTATACAAACCCTCATTCTGACGGTTTTCAGAGGTAGTTTCCAACTGAAAGAAGTCCTGGAATGATTTTATTTGTATATCCAGAAAATCAGGATACTCTAACTGATTTTTAGTGGATGTAAAGCTTATTCTTTGATTTTTAATTTTCTGCTCCAATGTATGATGTTTTAATTTTAAAATAAACTTTAGTAAACAGCAAAAGGCTTAGACCCCAAAAATGAGGTCTAAACCATATTAAGTATTGAAGATCAGAATATTATTTAATCTCAACTTCTGCCCCTGCTTCTGTTAACTGAGTTTTCAAAGATTCTGCTTCTTCTTTAGAAACACCTTCTTTAACTGGTTTAGGAGCACCGTCTACTAATTCTTTAGCTTCTTTAAGACCTAGGCCAGTTAAATCTTTTACCAATTTAACAACAGCTAATTTAGCTGCACCTGCTGATTTAAGAACAACATCAAAAGATGTTTGAACTTCTTCAGCAGCCGCACCACCACCACCGGCAGCTGGACCTGCAACAGCTGCAGCAGCAGCTGGTTCGATACCATATTCGTCTTTTAATATTTGTGCTAATTCACTTACCTCTTTTACTGTTAGATTTACTAACTGCTCTGCAAAAGCTTTTAAATCTGCCATTTTATTTGTTTGTTTTAGTTAATTTACTTAATTTATTGATTTGGAAGAGTGCGTACTGATTTTGATTATTCGCCTTTTTCAGACAAAGTTTTAAGAATTCCAGCTAATTTACCACCGCTTGATTGAAGTGCGGAAATAACATTTTTAGCAGGAGACTCAAGTAATGCAACGATATCAGCAATAAGTTCGTTTTTAGATTTAAGGCTAACAAGTGCATCAAGTTGATTATCACCAAGGTAAAAAGACTCTTCAATGTAAGCCGCTTTTAAAATTGGCTTTGCATTTGCTTTACGGAACTCCTTGATAACTTTAGCAGGAACATTTGCTCCTTCGCTAAACATTATGGCAGTAGGACCTTTAAGTGCTTCAAACATCTCTGAATAATCACGGCCTGTATTTTCCATGGCTTTTCTTAAAAGTGTGTTTTTAACTGTTAAGAGTTTAACACCTTTGCCATAGCAGGATCTTCTTAAATTATTGGTTTTTAAAACAGTTAATTCAGAAACATCGGTCAAATAAAAATTTGCATTCGCATTTAACTGTTCTGTTAACGATTCAATAATTATATTTTTTTCTTCTTTTTTCATCAGCTATTTTTTTTAAATTTTATAAGTCAGGGGTTGAATTAAATTGATTTAGTATCAATTTCAATTCCCGGGCTCATAGTGCTTGACATATATACACTTCTAACGTATGTACCTTTGGAAGCTGAAGGTTTTAACTTTAATATTGATTGTAACAATTCTTTTGCATTTTCAGCAATTTTATCAGGAGAAAAAGAAACTTTACCAATGGAAGCATGAACGATACCGTATTTATCCACTTTAAAGTCAATTTTACCAGCTTTTACATCATTAACAGCTTTACCAACTTCCATAGTTACAGTACCAGTTTTTGGATTAGGCATTAAACCACGAGGGCCTAAGATTTTACCTAATGCACCAACTTTACCCATAACGGTAGGAGTAGTGATAATAACGTCAACATCTGTCCAGCCGCCTTTAATTTTTTCTATAAATTCATCAAGACCAACAAAATCAGCACCTGCTTCTTTAGCTTCTGCTTCTTTGTCAGGGGTACATAAAACAAGAACTTTAATTGTTTTACCAGTACCATGAGGAAGGGTAACAATACCTCTAACCATTTGATTCGCTTTACGGGGATCAACACCTAAACGTACGTTAAGATCTACCGAAGCATCAAATTTAACTGTAGTAATATCTTTAACCAGAGAAGATGCCTCTGATAACTGATATGCTTTTTGGCTATCCATTTTGGATAAAGCCAATTTCTGATTCTTTGTCAACTTAGCCATCTTAGTAATATTAAATTTTAAAAGGCGCTTCACCTGAAACTGTTATTCCCATACTTCTTGCAGTGCCGGCAACCATTTTCATAGCGGATTCAATTGTAAAACAATTTAAATCAGCCATTTTAATTTCTGCAATTTCTTTAACTGTATTCCAATCAACCGATCCAACTTTTTTTCTGTTAGATTCAGGGGAACCAGATTTAAGTTTCGTAGCCTCTAAAAGAGAAACCGGAACAGGTGGATTTTTAGTAATGAATTCAAATGATTTATCTGTATAAACAGTTATAACCACAGGAACAACTTTACCAGCTTTTTCCTGAGTTCTAGCATTAAACTGCTTACAGAACTCCATAATATTAACGCCCTTAGCACCTAATGCCGGACCGATTGGAGGTGCTGGATTAGCCGCTCCCCCTTTAATTTGAAGCTTGATTACTGCTCCTATTTCTTTAGCCATTTTATTTAGTTTTGAAATTAAAATCAGAAATCAAAAAAGGTTATAGTTTTGGAAGCTAAACCATTCCTATTTCTTGTTTCTAATTTCTTGTATTTAACAATTGTACTTAATTCTTTATTTTTGTCTACTAGAGTTCTTAGTACTCTAATAATAACTTTATTCTTTCTCAACCTGCAGGAAACTTAATTCAAGCGGGGTTTTTCTACCAAATATTTTAACCATAACCTTAAGCTTTTTCTTTTCATCGTTAATTTCTTCGATTATTCCTGTAAAGCTGTTAAATGGTCCATCAACTACTTTAACTGATTCGCCAACAATAAATGGATTATTTAATTCTTCAGTACTTTCGGCTAGTTCATCAACTTTTCCTAAAATCCTGTTAACTTCAGACTCTCTAAGAGGAACTGGTTTTTCTTCGCCTTTAGCACCTAAAAATCCAATAACTCCGGTAATATTTTTAATTATATGTGGAATTTCACCAGTAAGAGCAGCTTCAATAAGAATATAACCAGGGAAGAAACTTCTTTCCTTGCTTACTTTCTTTCCTTTTCTAATCTGGTAAATTTTTTCAGTAGGAATAAGAACCTGAGAAACAAAATCAGTAAGGCCTAAACGTGAGATTTCGGACTCAATGTATTGCTTCACTTTTTTTTCCTGGCCGCTTATTGCACGAACAACATACCACTTTTTTTCTACTTCACTCATAACTTTCATGCAGATTAAAATAAATTATAAAACGAGCGAAGAATTTCTCCGAAAGCTTTATCCATTGCAAAAACAATTAAAGCAATAATAACAGAAGCTATCATTACAATTATTGCACTTCCCTGAAGTTCTTTCCAACTTGGCCAGGTAACTTTATTTACCAGTTCAGAGTAAGTGTCTTCAAAATATAATTTTATTTTATTCATACTTTTAATTATCTAAATAGTAGCACGGGTGGAGAGACTCGAACTCCCAGCCAATGGTTTTGGAGACCACTACTCTACCAATTGAGCTACACCCGTAGGATTTTAATTTATTCCTTTTGAGCTTGCAATGTCTCCAATATTTTAAGCCTTTGCTTTTAACGTCCGGATGTCAATAAAATTGGCTTATTCCGGACAAATGCTTTTTTGTCAATAAGGCACTCCGGTAAAAACCGGAGTGCCATTATCAAAAAATTCAAATAAAAATTACTTAATTATCTCAGTCACCTGGCCTGCACCAATTGTTCTACCACCTTCACGGATTGCAAATCTCAATCCTTTGTTGATAGCTACAGGTACAATAAGATGAACAGTAATTGTAACGTTATCTCCTGGCATAATCATTTCTCTACCTTCTGGTAAAAATATCTCTCCAGTTACGTCAGTTGTTCTTAAATAGAACTGAGGACGATATTTATTCTGGAATGGAGTATGACGACCACCTTCTTCTTTTTTAAGGATATAAACCTCAGCTTTGAATTCAGTGTGTGGAGTAATAGTACCAGGCTTAGCTATAACCATTCCTCTTTTAATCTGAGTTTTTTCAATACCTCTTAAAAGAAGACCAACGTTATCGCCAGCTTCACCTCTATCTAATATCTTTCTAAACATCTCAACACCTGTTACAACAGATTTTAAAGGAGCTTCACCCATTCCTAGGATTGTAACCTCTTCACCTGAGTTAATAACACCAGTTTCGATTCTACCAGTTGCAACAGTACCTCTACCAGTGATAGAGAAAACATCTTCAACAGGCATAAGGAAAGGCTTGTCAACTTCACGAGGAGGAATTGGAATGAAAGCATCAACAGCATCCATCAATTCCATAATCTTATCAACCCAAGCAGCATCACCATTCAAACCACCAAGGGCAGAACCTCTGATAATTGGAGTAGCATCACCATCAAAATCGTAAAAAGAAAGTAATTCTCTGATTTCCATTTCAACAAGATCCAAAAGTTCTTCATCATCAACAAGATCGACTTTGTTCATGAAAACAACAATTTTAGGCACCCCAACCTGGCGAGCTAAAAGGATATGTTCTCTAGTTTGTGGCATAGGACCATCAGTAGCAGCTACAACAAGTATAGCTCCGTCCATTTGGGCAGCTCCAGTAATCATATTTTTAACGTAATCCGCGTGACCAGGACAGTCAACATGCGCATAATGCCTGCTAGCTGTTGAATATTCAACGTGAGATGTATTAATGGTAATACCTCTTTCCTTTTCTTCAGGAGCGTTATCAATTGAGTCAAATGATCTCAATTCACAAAAACCTTTTTTAGCAAGCACAGTAGTGATTGCAGCAGTAAGTGTAGTTTTACCGTGGTCAACGTGACCAATAGTTCCAATATTCAAGTGGGGCTTGGAACGGTCGAATTTTTCTTTAGCCATTTTAATTTAGTTGTTTAACAGTTTAGATTAATTTTAATCTTTATTTTAATTTATTTTATTCGTTTTTATTCTAAAAACCCTCTTTAATAACAATAGCTAAGAGCCAATGACGGGACTTGAACCCGTGACCTCGTCCTTACCAAGGACGCACTCTACCACTGAGCTACATCGGCTTCTTAATAAGTACGGTTCTTTTACAAACCGTACTTACAAGAGCGGAAGACCGGGCTCGAACCGGCCACCCTCAGCTTGGAAGGCTGATGCTCTACCAAATGAGCTACTTCCGCTTTTAATTCCAAAAAGCCTAGTGGGGAGAGAAGGATTCGAACCTTCGAAGCTTTCGCAACGGATTTACAGTCCGTCCCATTTGGCCGCTCTGGAATCTCCCCTCCTATTTTATTCTAAATACAAAAAGAACAAGAGCCAATGGAGGGATTCGAACCCCCGACCCGCTGATTACAAATCAGCTGCTCTGGCCAGCTGAGCTACATCGGCAAAATTTTAAAACTTCGGCTTTTGTTTATTTTATTATATCTTTAATATTAAACAAAAACAGCCCTCTTTTTAAAAAGGACTGCAAAGCTATAAAAGATTTATTAATTACCAAAAAATAAATTTGTGTTTTTTTGATTATTTTCGTATTGAATTGGTTTATAATCCTTTTATTTTTTCTTTGTGCTTCTGAACCTGTCTTTTTACTGAATCTAGGACCTGGTCAATTGCCTCCTCAAAGGTCTTACCTTTTTTCTTTGCAAACAAATCATTGCCTGGGATAAACACTCTAATTTCAGCAATTTTATTATCCTCCTCACTATTGTTGTCTAACTTAAGATACGCCTCTATGGCAACTATACCGTCAAAATACTGGTGAAGCTTTGTTATTCTTTCATTAACAAAGTCAATTAATGTTTGATCTGCATTGAAATTAACTGTTTGAATGTCTCTGGTCATTTTATCCTCCTTTTTTATTTATGCTCTTGGATGAGCCTGTTTATAAATAGACTTTAATTTTTCAATTGTGTTATGCGTATAAACTTGGGTTGCAGATAAGTTTGCATGCCCAAGTAATTCTTTAATAGCATTAAGATCAGATCCATTATCCAGCATATGAGTAGCGAATGTATGCCTTAATACATGGGGGCTTTTCTTGTCTGCCGTAGTAATTTTACTAAGGTAGGTATTTACAGTTCGATAAACCAACTTAGGATAAATTTTTTTTCCTTTTTCTGTTGTAATTAAATATGCTTCCTTATCATAAGGTATAGGATGAGTGGATTCCAAATAAGTTTTAATGAATTTATTCAATTGGTTTAAAACAGGTATTATCCTTTCTTTATTCCTTTTTCCCAATACTTTAACTGAAGAATTATAAATATCGATATCTTTAATTTTAATATTTATCAATTCACTTAATCTCATTCCCGTACAATAAAGAGTTTCCACTATTAACCGATCTCGCAGTCCTGCAAAATCAGTGTCAAATTCTGAGCCACTTAGTAAATTTTCCATTTTATCCTTTTCAATAAAAACCGGAAGCTTTTTTCCAGATTTAGGAGAAAGAATTTTAGTCATTGGATTTTTAGGAATTACCTGATGACATAGTAAATAATGATAAAAGGATTTAAGAGTAGAAATTTTTCTGTTAACCGTTTTGGGATCCAACTTGTTTTCTATTAATGTAACAAGCCATGAACGTATTTGCATGAAATCTGCCAATACAATATCCTTTTGATCATATTCAATGACAAGAAAAAGGGAAAAGCTCTCAAGATCCCTCTTATAAGCGGTAATTGTATGTGCTGAATATCGTTTCTCGAACTCGAGATATTGAAGGAAGCGGTTTATAGCCATAAAAAAAGAGAAAAACTGTATAAATTTAACGGAAAATTTTCATTTCCGTTGCAGTTTTCCTCTTTAATATTGTAAAAAAAAGATATTTCTATTCTTCTTCTCTTTGCATATTTTCTTTATACTTAGCCTTAATAACCTGCTCACGCTTTTTAATAGAAGGCTTAGTAAATTTTTGTCTTTCTCTTAATTCTTTAACAACGCCTGTTTTTTCAAATTTCTTTTTGAATTTTTTTAAAGCTTTGTCAATTGCTTCACCTTCTTTTACTGGTATAATAATCATTTTATATTTTTTTTATGTTTATTCAATATTATAACGGGCTGCAAAAGTAATAATTATTTTTATTTTAAAAAATATTTTTTTATCTAAAAATAGATTTATTTACTTTAACCAATCCAAATCCTTTTTCAATAAATTTATTGTTTTTGCTTCCTGGCTGTCCTTCTCAACAGTATAATCATAAGGCCAGTTTGCAACTGGGGGCAGACTCATTAAAATGGATTCAATTCTCCCATTAGTTTCAAGTCCGAATTTTGTTCCCTTATCATACACCAGATTAAATTCAACATAACGGCCTCTTCTGATCAACTGCCATTGTTTATGATTATCTGAAAAGGGGATATTTGAATTCTTTTTCATAAAATGAGTATAAATTGGTGCAAATGATTCTCCAATTTGTTTTACAAAATCAAATCTATCCTTAAATGAAAACTCATTATTAGTTGATAAACGATCAAAAAATATCCCTCCAACTCCTCTTGTTTCACTTCTGTGAGGGATATAAAAATAATCATCAGCCCATTTTTTAAATTCAGGATAATAGGAAGAGTGATGCTTATCGCAGGCCTGCTTTAAATTAGAATGAAAGAATTTTGCATCATCTTCATTTATATAATGAGGAGTAAGATCGATGCCGCCCCCAAACCATTTAGTGCCATTATCCATTTCGAAATAGCGCACATTCATATGAATAATTGGAACGAAAGGATTTTTAGGATGCATTACAATGGATACTCCGGTAGCAAAAAATTCAGCTTCCTGCTCTATTTTGAGTCCCTTTTGAATATTTGAAGGAAGTTTACCAAAAACTGCAGAATAATTTACTCCACCCTTTTCTATGATATTCCCATTTTGAATTACCCTGCTTCTTCCTCCTCCCCCTCCTGGTCTTGACCATTGGTCTTCTTTGAATTTTGCAGCAGAATCAACTTTTTCAATTTCAATGCAAATATTGTCCTGCAACTCTTTAAGCCAAACACCAACCTGAACCTTGTCTTCCATTTAATTCACTTTAACAAGTTTAAAATCCTCATATTTGATAATGGAAAAGCCTTTGTTTTCAAAGCCTGATTCATTTGAGATTTTATTCAGATTGAAATTAACCTGTAGACCCTGATGAGTAAAAGAGGCATATTTTTGCGTAAAATACCTGCCGTATTTATTTAACAGGGAAAGGTAAAAATATCCAAGATCATATCCCTGAAAAGCATACATTGTTGGATCAGTAGAATATTTTTCCCGGTAGACTTTAATAAAATTCTTGATTTTCTCGTCTTCAAAATTCACATAGCTTGCGGTTGCCATATGAGTATTAAGCTTATGAAGATAGTTGATGTCCAAATTTTCAAAATTAAGCCAGGAGTCTGAACCGAAAACAACTATCTCTTTATCTGAGGTAGAAGAAAAATAAAGATTGGTAATTAATTCAGTAACAAAAGCCCTGTCATTTGAAGGCACAATTAAAATATTCTTTTTGACAGGAGACAATGCCTGTTGAACTGTTTTAAAATCAGAACTTAAATAATTTACCTCCTTTACCTGTAGGTTATTTTTATTTGCTTGTTTTAAAAAAGCTTTCACCATAGGTTTGTCATCAATTGTACTATTATGAACCAAAATAAGGTTTTGATTTGGAAAAGAATCTGAAATAAAACCTGCTACCTGTTCAAACTGGGTTGTGTATGCTGGAATAACTTTACTGACAAATGAATTACTTGAAATAATTGTATTTTGCTGAATAAAAGGCGAAACAATATGAATCCTATTTTCTAAAGCAAATTTAGAAACCTTTACAAAATCAGAAAGATATAAAGGGCCGACAATTAAATCCATTTCCTTTAATTCAGGTTTCTTCAGTATAATTTCCACCTGTGCTGAATCCTTTGCTGTGTCATAAACATATATGTTTGCGTGGAATCCAAGTTCTTTTAAAGAATCAATTGAAAGAAGGAAGCCTTCATAAAATTCAAGGGGGACTATAGATTTCTGAAATAAAGTATTCTTCTCATAGGGTTTTTTGTTTAAAGTAAGACTATCGTTATAGTCAAGAAAAAAAGGCAGGAACAGTGCAATTTTATATTCTCCGGGAGTTTTTGCTATCGAATCAAAAGTTCCCCCTTTTAGTTTGTCTTTAATATACTTGTAAATTATACTTGTATCCGCATTAATAATAGCATCCTTTCGGGGAGTAATTTTAATTGGAATTTTAATTTCACTTCCCTCTTGTAATCCCTCAGGAAATCCATTATTAATAATGCTTATTGAATCAATGTTTACTACATATTTTTTGGCAAGGGAGTATTGTGTTTCTCCTTTCACAACAATATGTCTTAACCAATTATCTTGCTTGGCGGGGGCAATTGATTCTTTTTGGATATTTTCTACTTTATTAACAGGTATTCTCAGAACTTTATCAATTTGCATTTCATTCTGAACACCGGGATTTTCTTTTACTATATCTTCTAAAGGAATATTATATGTTTTTGAAAGTGAGTATAAAGTTTGACCTTTTTCGATTTTATGCAAGATAAAATTCCCCTCCATTTCAGGATTATTTATTTTGTGGAGTTTTTTATTTTCCCTGCTAACAGGAATCTTAATGATTTGGTCAATTTTCAATCCTTCATTAAGTTCCGGATTTTCTTCTAAAATATCATTTATTTCCACAAGATATTTTTTAGAAATTGCATAAAGTGTATGCCCCTGCTCTACCTTATGGATGTAGTACTTCTTTCCCCCTATTGTCTCCGTCTTAATGTCATCCTGAGAAAATACACAGGTAATGTTTATCAAAAAGATAAATACAAGGAAAAGAAATTTAAAAGAGCAGTTTGATTTTTTGATACAATTCACGATTTATTCCCATTCTATAGTTGCAGGTGGCTTAGAGCTAATGTCATAAACTACTCTGTTAATACCTTTAACTTTATTTATAATATCATTAGATACTTTACTTAAAAAATCATAAGGCAGATGGCACCAATCTGCTGTCATTCCATCGGTAGAAGTAACAGCCCTAAGTGCAACAGCATTTTCATAGGTTCTTTCATCACCCATCACTCCTACTGACTGAACAGGAAGAAAAATGGCACCTGCCTGCCACACATCATTATATAAACCTGACTTTTTTAAAGAAGAGATAAAAATATCATCTACTTCCTGAAGAATTTTCACTTTATCCTTTGTAATATCACCTAAAATACGAATTGCAAGCCCTGGTCCTGGAAAAGGATGTCTGTTAAGAATAACATCATCAATTTCCAAAGATTTACCCACTCTTCTTACTTCATCTTTAAATAATGTATTCAAAGGTTCAACAATTTTTAATTTCATAAAGTCAGGTAAGCCCCCTACATTATGATGTGATTTAATAGTAGCAGAAGGCCCCTTTACAGATATAGACTCAATAACATCAGGATATATTGTGCCCTGTGCAAGCCATTTTACATCTTTTATAAGATGAGACTCCTCATCAAATACATCAATAAATACTTTGCCTATTACTTTTCTTTTCTTTTCCGGGTCAGAAATACTGGCTAGTTCCGCATAGAACCTATCCTTTGCATTAACGCCTTTTACATTTAAGCCCATATCTTTGTATGAATGCAAAACTGTTTCGAACTCGTTTTTTCTTAACAAACCGTTATCCACGAAAATACAGTACAGGTTTTTACCGATCGCTTTATGCAGCAAGACTGCAGCAACGCTTGAATCTACTCCTCCTGAGAGTCCAAGTACTACTTTATCATTACCAATTTTTTCCTTTAATTGTTCAACTGTTGTTTCAACAAAAGAATCTGGAGTCCAATCCTGTTTACAGCCGCAGATATCAACAATGAAGTTTCTTAATAAAACAGCGCCTTCTGTAGTATGGTATACTTCCGGGTGAAACTGAATTCCATAGGTATTTTCTCCCGTAACATGGTAACCAGCTACTTTTACATCAGAGGTGCTTGCTGTAATTTTATAATTCTCAGGAATTTTTACAATAGTATCTCCATGAGACATCCATACCTGTGAATTAGGAGAAATTCCTTTAAAAAGGGTGTCAGTGTCATCTATAAATGAGAGATTTGCTCTTCCATATTCCCTTGTATTAGAAGGGGTAACTTCTCCGCCATATTTATGAGAGAGCAGTTGGGCTCCATAACAAACACCCAGTAATGGTAATTTACCTTTGATCAGGGTAAGATCAGGGTTAAGAGCCGCAGCGTCTCTTACTGAAAAAGGACTTCCAGAAAGCACAACTCCTTTAATACCGGCATGTATTTCCGGAATCTGGTTAAATGGATGTATTTCACAATAAACATTTAGTTCCCTTACCCTTCTGGCAATGAGCTGGGTATATTGTGACCCGAAGTCAAGTATTAATATCATTTCATTCTGCATGGCGCAAAAGTAAATAAAAAGTAACAGGTTTAGTATGAAGATTTGCAATAAATAACTTTAAAGTGTAATACTTTGTTGTTCTGTTTTACTTGAAGATAGATTAATTGCATTAATAATGCGCTTAAAATTAATCACTTTTGATAATCTGTTTTGTTACAAAAATAATTTACACCCCACTTTGCCCCTTTTAATTGAAATATTATGCCTTAATTCCTCTTCAAGTTATTGATTTTGTTGAAATGTTAAGAAAAACTTAATAAAATCTTCAAATAAGATACTAAAAAAAGCATTATCTTTAACGTACTAAAAGTATTCGATTTATACTTTTAAAAGTGATCTCCTAGAGGATAAATAGTCTTGTTTATCTGAAACCGCTTTGGTAAATCTTGCATTTTTAGTACTGTTTATTGTTATTTATCCTTCATCTTTCCGGGTAATAATTATATGAACGATTAATGTTTATGGACTTAAGAAAAGTAAGCTTTAAAACTGGTGCATTTCTACTTATTACCTTTATAAGTAATTTTAGCTGGGGACAATTAAGCCTTAATACACCGGGAGCAGCCCACGTTATTGACTTCAGCTCAACAATTGCAGGAGTTTCCAACGGCCCATATGCTGGTGCCGGCTTTCAACCTACACCCTCAGCAGGACAATTGGATTCAGATGCATGGGCAGTTACAGGTTGGTCTGATGGAGCATTAGTTTTTGGAGGAACACAAGTAACAGCAAGTACTGATTACACAAGGGGAACTGCAGGAGGTGCAATAGGCATTGGTGGATTTTACTCTTATACAGGAGGTCCTGGAAGTGCAGCTAACCCTGCTTTTTTAATTCAACCTGGAGGAGGTGATTGGGCTCCTGGAACATTAACATTAAAAATTCTAAATAATACAGGTGTTACTATTAGTGACTTTAATATTGCTTATGACTTATTTGTAAGAAATGATCAGGGAAGAGCGAATTCTCTTAATTTTTCTTATTCAACAGATGGCATAACTTTTACTCCTGTTGCAGCATTAAATTACACTTCAGTTGAAGCAGTTGATGGATTAGGATATGTACAGATTGGAACTTCCCCTAGCCGGTCAACAACTTTAAGTGGGGTAGGAAATGTAAATGGTGCTTTTTTATACATTCGCTGGTCAGGTAATGATGTAAGTGGAGCTGGTTCCAGAGATGAATTTGCAATTGACAACATAACAATAACTCCCGTTCCCCCAGCATGTGTACTTTCAACTGAACCTTCAACTGATGCTAACAACATTGTCTTCTCAAATATTGGTTGCAACGGTATGACCTTAAGCTGGACTTCTGGTAACGGATCAAATCGAATAGTAGTTGCAAAGGAAGGAGGACCGGTTTCTGGAACACCAACTGATCAAACAACATATACAGCAAACGCCAATTTTGGTATTGGTAGCATCCTAGCTGCAGGTGAATATGTAGTTTATAAAGGCAACGGCAATACTTTTACCTGTTTTGGTTTAACAGCAAGCACTAATTATTATTTTAAAGTTTTTGAGTTTAACGGAAGTTTCTGTGAAGAGAATTATTTTACTTCCGGTGCACCTGCTTCTGCGAATGAAACAACCATTGCTTGTTCTCAATGTCCACAACTCACCGGGGCTTTTATTAATTCCTGTGATGGAACTTGCAGTGAAGGAGACAATGAACTGTTGTTCCTTAATTCGGGTTCCTATTCTATTCCTGTATCTTCTGACAACATTGTAGTAAATTATGGAACTACCAATCCTGCCCTTACAACATACACGGACAATTTAACCACAAATTCCACTTATTTAAATGCATTAAATAGCCTTGCCGGTTGCGGAACATTATTTTATGATGCAATGGTAACCAAAGAAATTCCACCCAATACTCCATTTATTGTGATGAGTTACCAGGCCTGCTATGAATTGGACTTTTCGGCATATTGTGGCAATGGGCCTATTTATATTGTTTTTACTTCCGATTCTGACTGGAAACCCTTGGGTAATTTCGTGAATACAGGCACAGCTGGATCCTTAAGATATTTCAGAACGGACTTTAGCAATTTTGCCCCAGGCTGCATAATAGATTACAACTACGAGCCCTATCTCTTAACCACTAAGGGGGATGGTGATGCTATATCTTTTCCGACTGGCGGAGGCGCTGCGTCCAATTACTTTAATGATAATTGCACTCCGCCCATAACTATTCTACCCATTTCTTTAATAAAATTTGATGCAACATTTATTAAAAAGACTATTCAATTGAAATGGACAACTGCCAGTGAAACCAACAATGATTTCTTTACGATAGAAAGAACTTTGGACGGAATAAATTTTCAGGCCATAAAAACAATAAAAGGGGCAGGAAACAGCAATCAGGTTATAAACTATATCAGTTTTGATGAAAAACCTGAAGTTGGAGTTTCTTACTACCGATTAAAGCAAACAGATTTTGATGGAACAAGTTCTTATTCTCAATTAGTTGCTGTTGAAGTTAGCTTTTCTCCTGAATTGGAAATTTCAAATCTTGTGACAACAAATAATAAACTTAGCTTTTCTTTGATAATGGATAATAACTCTTCTGCTTTAGTAAGAATTACAGATATATTGGGAAAAATAATGTATAATGAAATATATAAAAACAATGAGAATTATGTTCCTGTTAAAATTAATATGGAACTGTTTCCTGTAGGTTTTTATATTTTAAATGTAGTTCAGGGCAACAAAGTAATTAGCAGGAAATTTATTTTAAAATAAGGCTCAGGAAGCAATGGGGCTGGTGCTATTAACTTCAATATTACTCACTAAGTTTGGGCGATAGAACACTACTTAAAGTTTTTGCCCATTTTTCAGGAGTAATGCTTTTTGCCAATTCAACGCTCTTTTGTCCCATATCTATTAATTCTGTATCTTTTTTATTCATCACTTTTTGCATTGCAGCCTTTAATTCTACAATATTTCCCCCATTAAAAATAAAACCATTTTGATCATTTTTTAAAAACTGTTCTGAAGCACCTACTTCTTTGCTTAATATAAGTGGAAAACCAGCGGCAGCAAATTCATGCACCACCACTCCCCATGGTTCAAAATGGCTGGGCAGGATGAAAACACCAGTTTCAGCAATATATTTTTGCATTTCTGAGGGTTGAATAAAACCGAAGTGTTTTATTTTTGGATGTATTACTTCCTGTTCTTTTAATTGGCCAACTCCCAGAC
>JALYPI010000216.1 GCA_030856445.1 Bacteroidota bacterium | reverse complement strand
GGCTGAAGGTTGAATTATAATATTGTTATTTACTATTTTACTTCTATTAACAAAACCATTTGGATTACCTGCCACATCGTTTTTCCATAAATCATTGTATGCTTCACTTGCTGCTGTGCGAAAATCTGTTTTGTATTTCAAACCTACAGTAGTAGAAGGTTTGGCAAAATACCCGGAATGCACTCCTACAATAATTATTTTTTTACCATAAAGTACTTGTAATTGTTTTGCTGTATTAGCGGCTTCAGGACAATTTCCGCAAGTATGGCCTGTAAAATCTTCTATCAAAATTTTTTTAATAACACTATCGGGAGTATTACCAGGATTATTCCCTCCTGTTTGAACATTACTTAAAGGCTGATCTATATGATCACAAGCAATAAAACTTGTAAAAAGGAATAAGTAAAAAATGTTCTTAGCTATCTTTTTCATAATTCTTTTTCGAGTATTAAAAACTACTTGTAATTGACAATGTTAACCCATTAGAGGCAGGAACATTCCTGCAAACTCCACCAATGCAAAAAATACCAGCTCTTTGCCTGCCATAAGTAAGCATAAAGCGATTTGCTTTTTTTGTATATCCAACAGAACCAGTAACATAATGAATACGCTGATCCGGGTTTTCATTACCATAATTATATTGATCCATTACGGCTATAAACCAACTTGGAGAATACGTATACTCTAGTATTCCTGTTGCCCAATTTCCAAGATCCTGTTTGGTGGTTAAACTCTGTAATTCAGTACGTATTGAGTTTTTGTCAGAGATTTTATAAGATATATCTGCTATGGCAACATCAGCATACACAATGCCTTTTCCGCCAAGGCCCTGAACTACTTCCATGTTATATACGAAATTAACATACATCAGATTCATCTTGATTCTTTTATTCAATTTTTTTGTAATTTCCACATTAAAATCCCTGAAAAACACTTCTTCGCCAGGAGTGAAAAAATCAGACTTATATCCTATTCTTCTACTATCAAGATCATCAAGAGGAACTGTGTTAATATTATTGACTGCAGAATAATTGATATTAATGCCTGTTCCGTATTTTCCTCCCAGTAAAGTTCCTTTTTTAACAGTATATATTAAATCTCCCTGTATACCCATTTCACCATTAAACTGGGTTGCATAAGGATATAAAGTAGCGGCAAGATTATAAACATGCTGTTTAGTTAAAGCGGGAAGGAAATTTATGTTCAAATTATTTGCCGTTGCATTTCTATCGGAACGAAAATTCATATTATCAATCCTTTTTGCAGCTAACACTATACCCAAACCTTTTTGAGAATAGCTTGCAGATACAAACATTGCCTCTCCATTCTTATAAATATATTGATTTACCGCAGAAGGGTCATTGATTTTATATACATATTCACTTAGGATACTTATTTTTCCTCTTGATACATTTAATCTTCCACCAAAGCTTCCAACATTTTCCGGAAGATTATAAATTGGGTCCTGATCACGCTGAAATTTACTAACAAAACTACCACCAACTGTAATTCTTGTTTTCATATTTTCAAAATAATCATTTACTTCATTAAGCATTATTTCTCCATCAATACCTCTTACTATTCCAGGACCATAGTCAAAAAAGAGTCTTTGCTTTCCAATTATACCTTTTAAATAAATTCCTGAATGAGGAGAATATTTTACTCTTATTCCATCAAATGCATTGTCATAACCAAGGCCTCTTTCCTCATATGTTCTAAGGATAAGTCCAGTTCCAAACTGCTCATAAAAATTCCCTACAGTTACCTCTAAACCCTCTATTGAATAAGAAGCATATCGAAAAGGAATTCCATTGCCGCTGTAGCCTGGATCAAAACCCTGCAAAGCATTCATGTAACTCTCATACCTTAACCCTGCATTAAAATTTCCACGGGTGTATATGATATTGGCAAAACCATTCATAAGTAGCTTCTCAGGAACAATCGGTGCGCCAATAACAGTGTCAATATTGTAATATTGAACGTCAGTCTGGAAATTTCCATGAATAGATCCTTGGTCTTTTTCCTGAGAAAATACAGGTGATAAAGAAACAACAGAAAAAATCAAAAAGAGGAGTTGGAGTAGCTTTGAGTAATTCAATTTGTAGGAATTTTTTTGAAAATTTTATTCTTCTAGTGTTTCTCCTGCAGCAAGTTTTTTGATCAAATTATAAATTTTGATCTCATCACCATCTGAATAAGAATTATGTTGCCATACAATTTCTCCATTTCCATTAAGTAAAAACGAGTGCGGAACATTGTTCACATTCATTGCTCTTTTAAAATCCTGGTTTGTATCCATATAAACCTCAAATTCCCAGTTCCTGCCATTAACATAAGGTCCTACCTTATTGGCGTTTCTTGCATCATCAATTGAAATTGCAATCACTTTTACTCCTGTTTCTTCCTGCCATTCATCATAAAGTTCAGCAATGGCATTCAGTTCTTTTTTACAAGGGCTGCACCAGGTGGCCCAAAAACTTATAAAAATAGGTTTGCCATCATTGGAAAAATTTTCTGTGTGAAATGTTTTTCCATCAAGTGTTTTAAGTTCTGAAGCTGGAATTTTCCTTGCTTTGGAATCTTGGGCATAGGAATAATTCAAAATGCTCAATAAAAAAGTGCTAATGATTAGTAGAAATTTCATAGTAGATTTTTTTAAAAAAAAGAATCAGCGGATGAACTTGTCTTCCGCTGATTCTCAGCTAATGAAAGATTTAAGCAAAGTTAAGAAAAAATATTTTTTGCAAAACCTCTTAATTATTGTTTTTATTAATTAACGTATAACTGAAATCTTTTTAGTAGTAACAGTATTGCCTGATTTTAAATTAACGAAATATAAACCAGAAATAAATTCTTGAGTATTAATTGAATAAGAATGATTTCCTTGAGGTAATACACCTAGTTGGTTTGAATAAACTAGTTCTCCAATCATATTGTATACAGTAATCTGAGTGCTTTCAGCAGCCTTTAAACTAAATACAAGATTTGCATTGTTTGAAACCGGATTCGGATAAACATTGACTCCGGAAACATTTGACTTTGACTCATGGATACCTACATCATTTAATTCAACAGGAGCAGAATTTGACTGATATACTTCCTTTGTTGTATTGTTTTGAATAAAAGCAACAGCTGTTAAGTCATTTATATTACTAAAAATCTGAACTCCTGTTTTTAAATTATAAGTCTGTGTAAATGCTGTGTTTTGTCCTTCTGTTTGAGTAGCTACAGTTGTTCCAGTTGCATTAGGAAGCATCTTTCTCATTACTTGGCCAAAAGTAGTTTGTGATGTAGTACCTGTTCCGTTCATTGTTGATTTTTGAACCAGGTTTTCAATAAGAACAACATGAAGTTTCATATTTCCTGATAGATCAACATGAGAAGTATAATTACCTGTAATAGTAATCATAGAATCAGGTGTATATTCTGCGGAAATTTCAATATTGAAAATTGCAGGACGATTGTACTCTGAATTAACTACCGTTTGCATAGTGGCAATTGCTCCAGAATGACCACTGTATGCATTTCCTCCAAGGTTTGCATGTGGTATTCCAGTGACACCATAATAAGTATGACGCGCTGTAGATTCAGTAGTATAAGCAGCATCATTTCCTGGACTTGGGTAATTCATGTGATATTTAATACCTACTATTTTACCATTTTCTGAATTAACATTATTGTTGTTTAGAAAAGTTGTAATTGCAGGAGCTGATGAAGCACAAGGACCACAAGTGTTAGAAGTAAATTGCTCAAAAATAACTTTCCTTTGAGACAAGTCATTTGCAACATACACGCTTTTGGTAACTGTATCATTATTTGTATTTTGATCTAAATTTCCATTTATGTTGGAAGCCCATACCTTAATGGTGTTAATGCCGGTAGCGGTTGGGATCCAGGGAGTAGCATGTGAAAAACTATAATTTGAAAGCGAAGTTAAATTTAGAGAAGTTAATGATTGAGTTACTACTGTTCCATTATTAACATTGTAATTTAAATCCATTGAAGTTACAGTAATTGCTCCTTCGCTTTTAAGGTTTCCCGAGATTGTTTGAGATGTGTTTAGAACATGGTCATCCATAGTAATATTTACTCCAGCCATATCATAATTGTTTGGAACAAACACTTTAACAT
>JALYPI010000170.1 GCA_030856445.1 Bacteroidota bacterium | reverse complement strand
TAGGGGACCTTTCATATGGAATATTGTCAACATGTAGCATTTTTGACTCTGGCCTTGCAACAAATACTATCCTGTAAAATATAATTCCCCAGATAACTGCTACCAACAACAAAAGCAAATATGTAATTTTTTTATTTTTCACTTAAATGTTTTAGTTATTGAATCAAGAATTTTTTAGTTGCACTGTAAGGGCTGATATTTCCTGCTGCATCTAACGATCGTACTCTCCAAAAATATGAACCAGAGCCTAGCGAATCTGTATAACTCGTAGTTTGAATTTGTTTTTTATAAACAATAGTTATCAAAGAATCAGAATAAATATAAAGGCTGTCAGTAATCGGACTTCCGGTTTCAGTGCCTCTATTCCAAAACATTGTAAAAGGAGCGGTGATGGTATCGTGGTTTTCAGGCAATAATAAAAGCGGAGTATTAGGAGGAGTAATATCTACCATCAAATTATAAGGGCTTGAATAAATAGAAGAACCACTTGAATTCAACGCCTTTACTCGCCACTGATAAGAGTTGTCGCTAGGGAAGTTGAAATTAATAGTACTTGTTGAAACCATGGTGTCTAAAATCATATTGGTTGCTAAGGAAAAATCATTAATAGTTACTTGAACATTGTAAAAAGTTGCATTGGATAAACTTAACCAGGATAATGTCCTGTTTAGAGTATTAGAATAAGAATTATTTAACGGCTGCTGAAGTACAATGATTTGGTTTGTAAGCTCAGAAGTTGTATCAATTGTAAGGTTATAAGTTACAAAGGCAGTACTGCTGGACTCGTTCATCGCTTTAACCCTCCACTGATATTGACCGGGGCTAAGTGTGAAAGTGTATAAATTGTCTATTAGGTTTGTATCTAGCACCATTTGATTTATACTTGAAAAAGATGGGGAAACAATTTGTAGATTGTATTTAGTTGCACCTTTAATTTCTTCCCACCAGAAATTTTGAGTTAATGTTGTAGTCTCATAATTATTAGTGGGAGAAAGGAGTGTAACTGGCTCTTTACCCAAATTTTTTTCAAATATTTCTCCACATGAGATGGTGAGGATACACATTAAAATAGCAAGAAAATACAGGCTTTTAAAATTCATTTTTTTAACGTTTTTAATTATTTTAATTATTTATTGTCACGCCTTATACTTTCAGATTGCTATATTTTTTTAACATTCTGAATATAAAGACTTGCACTTAATCCTAGTTGTTTCGTCTTAAAATTTTTTTTTGAATTAAATTGCAAGGACGAAATTTTGCCTGTTTTTTTCTTTTGTTCTAGTAGATAAATTAGGTTCAAAATATTAGAAAAGCTTCCATCAACAACTACCACATTGGTTTCCACTGAAAACTCCTGCTCATTTAAAATTATAGGTGTGGGAAACTCTCTTAAAATGACATTATTTAATGAACAATAGTTGCTAATAATTTCCAATAAATTCTGCTGGTAATTGTTGTAGGTTTCCCCCTTATCTCCAAAAATATCCTCAACTTCATGTAACTGTTTCTGCAATAGAGATAATTGAGAGGAAGAATTATTGGCCAAAAGTAATTTCTCTTCTAATTCATTACATTGAGTATGTAGATCTATTGTTTTTTTTATGGGAGAAATATATATCACAATTGAGAAAAGCACCATCCCTGAAATTAATAACAGGTTCCTTTTTTTATATGTAAGTTGTTTGAGCACCTATACAATTGTTATTTTAATTTCAAATTCACCAATGTTGGCCATGTTTTCCTGCTTATAGCTTATCACAGAAATATCATTCACCCATGCCATTTTTTTAATGCTTCTTATCCATTCGTTGAGTTCAGTGCTTTTCTTACAGCTTCCTTTTACAATAATCACCTTGCTGAGAAAAACAGGCGTTTCATCATTTTTTATTTTATTTTCAGAAGGATGGATGTGCAATTGAGTGAGTATAATGGTCTCTGGCAAATCTAATGCAATTCGGTCAGCATAATAAGACGTTTTTGAAACTCCCTTTAAGCCAGTTTTTTCAAGAAAAATTTGTTTGTCTTTTACTTTTATTTTTAATTCATTCACCAATTCTAATTGTTCTTTTTTGCCAGAAAATGCAGTATTCAATTGTTGAAACTGTTTTTCATAATATTTGAACAACATAAAATTAAACAGCAGGCCTGTAAGAAAAACAATCAAAACAGCCCAACCTCCTAATTCGAAAAACTTTTTTTGCTTAAGTTCATTATTGCTTTCTGTTACTACTGGAACATTCATTAAAACATCTCCAGTATATGGGAAAAAGTATTGAAAAGCTCCTGCAAAAGCAATGACAGCTTGTTGATTTATTTCTTCCCCTGCTATTGAGATTTTTTCATTTGATAGAAAAAAATTATTATCCTGAAAATCATCAATAAATTCAGAGTTATGAAGAGAAAACTTAAAACTTCCCAATGATAAATTCTCAGAGGAAGGGTTTATAAGAGGAATTATTCCATTAATACAAAAAGGTCCCAAAAAAATTGCTGAAAAAAAGTATCCTTTATTTGTAAATGTAGCCAATAGTTCGTCAATAGTCTTTTTTCTGACAAGAGAGGCAAATACAGTATTTCCTGAAAGCTCTGTTTTCTGTAGATAGAAGTCATTGATTTTGGCATTTGGAAAAACTTTTTCTATCAGTTTGTTTTCATTTTCACCCTTATTCAAGATTACCTTTTTATGGATGACCCCTTTTCCATTAATTACGATATTAATTGGAAGTCTTAAATCCAATTTGTTTTGAAGTTCCTCTATATTTTTTATTCCTATATAAACATTTTGAACATCAATACCTGATTTTGCTTTCTTTAAAATCACTAAATTAAAATGCAATCCGCCTTCAGAGAGGAATACAATTTCCACACCTGCAATATTTTTGCTCTTTAAAACAGAGCTATTTAATATTTTTTCAAACATTTTAATAAATAATTGTCGGCTTTATAAAAATATTTAGTTTGCTTTTGCTTTTGCTGCGGAGTCTGGAACTAAATATCCACTTAAGAACTGGTATCCTTGATAGCAATGGAAACCCAGTAGCTGATTCATTACTAGCTTCTTCTTCTAGCCCACCTAAAATGATCATCTCTTCGTTTTTAACCCTTATTAAGGATTGAAAATCTCTTTTTACCGTTCCTGGAGGTGCATTAGGATTAATCCGGGCAGTAAAATCAGATTGTTGAACTCTTATATCAAGTGTAATTTGGTCATCTCCTGAAACAATAGGTTTTATGGTTAAAGAAAGATCAGCATTGACAGATTTGTAATTTTGACTGATAATGTTCTGAGGATTTTGAGAACCAATAACATTATTGGATATTTCCAGGTAATATTCAGTTTTGCCAATACTCATTTTAGCCTCATTGCCATTTAATGTAGCAAGTTTGGGTGTAGATCGTGTATTCAATACACCTTGCTCTTCAAGTGCCTTTAAGCTGAGATAAAAATTTGGTGTAACCATACCCAGATTGAAAATTCCAAAACCATTAAAAGTTGAAATCAAATTGTTTAATGAAGATGCACTGAAGGTAAAATCAATTCCTGGAGAAATTCTTCCCCCACTAGATACAGGTGCTTCACCCACTCCTGCATTAATTCCTGTTGATACTGTCCGGTTTTTTTTAAAATCCACCAATATTACTTCTATCATTATTACCGGTACTACTCTATCAATGTCTCTAATGAAAGACTCAATTTCAGTAATTCTTGGAAGTGATCCGCTTAAAATTAAACTATTAAGATCGGGAAAGGTTTTAATGTCCACGCCTTTTTTAAGATCCGGAGGTATAAACTCAATCACCTTATCAATCGTCCTGTTTTGCAATTGTACTACTCGTGTCGATCTTAATCCTTCCATGTTCCGGTCACCCATAAGGTATATTTCACCTTCTTTTTTAAATGTAAAATCAGTGCCATTTAAAAGATAGGTTAAGAACTGTTCATAGTCAACATTCTTTATTTTTAAAGTAGCGTTACCCTTAGGTTCAGAAAACAAAAAGTAATTCTTTCCTGTTTCAAAAGATACTCCACTTATAATGTCTAAAATAGGAATGTTGGAGGCATCAACTGTTAATAGGCCATCATCAATCTTGATATATAGATCTGAAACGTTATTTAATTGATAATTGCCCTTTTTATTGTTTTTTTCAGACTTAGAAACAGAAGAGATAGTTGTTTCAGCATCTTTTTTTTCTATTAAATAAGAGTTGTCTTCAGTTTTGGTAATTTTTAGATCATTTGCAAAGGCAAGTTTATCAAGTGAATTTTCAAAGGAGATATTTTGAATGAAACCATTTACAGTTTTTTGAATTAAGGAAGGTGATAGAACTACGTTTTTTTGTGATAACCTTGTTATTTCTTTTGCCACCATAAACAGGCTATCTTCTTTTAGATCAAGTCCCAATATATCTGTTTCATTGTTGTAGGTTATAACAAGTTTTTTAGGAGTATAGATAACTGGTCTTGCCACTGGTACAGAATACTCTGAAAAAGACATAATAGATCCAATGAAGTTGATTTCCAGTTCGTATTTTTCTGCTAAAAACAAAATTATATCCTTTATACTAACATTTGAAAAATTATTTGTAATACTGATTTTTATACCCGGATCAATACTTATATTGAGATTATTGGAAACCCCCAATCCTCGGATGAATTCCTGTAAGGAAACATTGGTAACAGAAAGATCAACTTTTTCCACTAAACCAGGATTGGTTTTTGCCAATTCGTTTAATTTGCTTTCTATAACTGTTAATCTTTCTGGAGTTTGAGCTAAAGCCGAACTTACAGAAATAAACAGAATGAAAATACCTATTAAGTAATATTTAATTATTGTTTTCAAAAGTCTTTAATAATTATTTAATAATATTGGATAAACTTCTTCTACAGAGGTTTCGCCATTTTCAAACATTTCAAAAGCATTTTCAGTCAGGGTTTTAATTTTCTTTTCTTTTAAAAGAGTTCCCAAAGTAAAGACACTGTTTTTTATATTCTCAGCTAATTCATAATCTATTGGTATTACTTCATAGATCGCTCTTCTTCCCTTGTATCCTGTATAATAGCAAGATTCGCAACCTTCAGCCACATAATGTTCCATTATTGGTCTTAATGGTTTAAAATGCAGAGGAAAGTATTTTTCACTAAATGCTTCTTTTCTCTTACAATCAGGACAAAGTAATCTTATGAGTCTTTGTGCAACCGAAGTGTTTAAGGTGCTAGCCAGAAGGTAAGGGGGGACGCCCATATCAATAAGTCTTGAAATGGTTCCCCAGGCAGAATTCGTATGTATAGTAGACAGTACTAAATGGCCAGTTAATGCTGCCCGTATCGCAATTTGTGCTGTATCCCCATCCCTGATCTCTCCAACCATAATTACATCCGGGTCTTGACGGAGAAATGTTCTCAAGGCACTTGAAAATGTTAAACCAATGCTTTCCTTTAACTGCACCTGGTTTACTCCTTCTAAGGTATACTCTATTGGATCTTCAATGGTTAAAATATTGGTTTTTTCTTTGTTTAAAACTTTAAGTGTTGCATATAGGGTAGTTGTTTTCCCTGATCCAGTAGGCCCGCTTATCAAAGCAATTCCATGTGGTTTTTTAATTCCCTCAAGATAATTTTCAAGTTCATCTTTAGAAAAGCCAAGCATATTAATATCAATATCTGTGGAATCTTTATTAAGCAATCTTAGCACTATTTTTTCTCCATGAAGTGTTGGTAGCACGGAAACCCGAATATCAAATTTACTTCCATCACTTTCAAAAAAAATACGTCCATCTTGTGGAAGGCGTTTTTCTGCAATGTCAAGATGAGCTTTTATTTTTATTTTATTAATAAGGGCAGGATAATCTGCTTTGCCAATGGTATAACGTTCTATCAAAAGTCCGTCAATTCTTATCCTAACTCTACATCTTTCTTCAAACGCTTCAATATGAATATCACTGCTTCCCAATTGTTTGGCCTCTGCAATTAAATTATTTAAAAAATCATCCGATTTATGCGTGTCGACAGCCTTTACTCCTTGATTACGAGTATTATTCTTACGATAATATTTAACCAGTGTTTTTTGAATAACTTCCGATGATTGTTCTACAAACTCTATTTTTTTACCAAGTAGGATTTCAAGTTCATCTTGGAATCCATTCTTTATTTTTGATGCATCAGCATATAAGGTTATAGAATTACTATCCGTGGCTTTGGGAATAATAGTGTAATGCCATGCCTGCTCAGTTGTTATTACCTGTTGCAGATCTATGTTAAGTATTATATAACCTGTTTCTTCACTCATTTTAATTTAATAGCTTGGTAGAAAATTCCAGTGCATTAGAATCATCATGAAAATTAATATTGCCTATAATATTTTTTAAGCCAACACAGATTATCATTAGTATTGCCATTCCACCTGCGAGGGGTATTTGGTCTGTGGCATTTTTTTTAAATATTTGGTAAAATAAATAAGCAGCTACAACTGCAATAAGGCTTAAAATATAAACAAAAACAAAATTTAAAAATGAAAAGGAGGAAGCTAAAATGATAAAAAACAAGATGTCTCCGGATCCAAGATAATTCTTTTCAATATTTATTATTTTACGGTTTTTTATTGAAAAATAAACTGTTACCATCAAGAGTTGAAACAGCACAAACATCATATTAAATAATAAATGTTCAGCTATAAAGGCGACTGAGTTTTGCTCAAGCGCAGTCAATATAAAAATCAAAAACAGGGCTGGGAATACTAGCCATGATACTGCCTTATATTTAAAATCCTGAAAAGTGATTAAACCCAGCAAACTAATACTTAAAATGTCATAAAATAAATTCATAAGTATTTATGAAATTGAGTAAAATTTATCGTTGCAATATCCATATGAAATCAAAATGCTTGTCATCTGCCTAATGACATTTAAAATTTAAACATTAATCCTTTGTAATCTCTTTCAGGTTTTTGTCCTGATCTACTTCCCAGATATTATATATTCCATCACCATCAAAATCTACCACAGCAGTGGCAACTGCTTTAAAAGTAGTGGGGCTTGCCTCTACAACTTCTATTTGATAATTGCCCGTCCCGTTTTGGGTTACCAGTTTTACATGTTCAAAACCAATTTCATCAAAATTGCTGCTGTATTTGGAATGAAGGTAAAAGTGGCTTTTTTGTAAAGTATGAATATGCTCCAACTGCAATTGAGCCTCAGTACTTTTTGCCTTGGATATTAAAGGCATCAAATTAGGCAATGCGAGCAAAACAAGTATACCTATTATTACTAACACTACCAGAAGTTCTGTTAAGGTAAATGCTGGAAGTTTTGTTTTAAGTAGATTTTTTTTCATTTAAAAAGATATAAGTCAAGAATTGTACTGGTAGTAATTCTTCTATAACAGGTTAATCAAAAATATCAAATCGTGTTTTTTAAGCAGTATGGGTTATTTAAATTTATTTAGTTCTTAGCTCAAATGGCGGCTAATTTAGAACAATTCTACAGGAAATGTAGAGCCCAAATTTCTTAAAAAGGGGACATGGGAGTCGTGAAAGTGTTTATATAAGAACAAAGCAGTATGTCTGGAGTGAAAATTTAAATTATGCTTATGTTTTTTGTTACGATTACTTGAAAAAATTATAATTGCTCGTTAAACAAGGCTTTTGATATTGTTTTTTTATAATATTCAAAAGCAGCAAAAAACTAGCTTGTTTTTTCGAAAAGCATCCAAAAATCGGAAAAATCATTTTTTTTAAAACTATGATGTGCTTTGTTGGTAAAGGTTACAGCTCATATGTGTCCCTAGTTGAATAATCTTGGGCCTTTTTTTTTATGTTGACTTAGCCTAGTTTTGGCTTTTGAGAATGTTTTAAGAAGCATTCAATAATTTATGAATAATCAAAACCATGAAAATTAAAATCCTAGCATTTGTTATCGCTCTTTTTTTGTCACCTGCTTTGTCTGCTCAAGGTAATCCCGGTTTTTCTTTTGAAATTCAGATGATCCCTAACACATTGCAAGAAAATAGTCTTGACACTATTTATAACATAGAATGTTCACTTATCTTGCAAGATACTATTAATATTTCAAAGATACATATTAAAGTTGGAACTTCAAATGGAGCATCAGATATGTTAGATTATGCCTTTTTATATGATATTAATGCTGGTTATCCTGGAAATCAAAGCTATTATAGAAATTTGAATGAAGTAATACTTGGTTTGGGGCAATTTCCTTCAGGCCTTTACTTTTATGAGACAAAACTTCAATATACTTCCGGTACATTTTCTCAACCGCTAATGTGGAATTCCTGGACACAATAAATTATTGTAATGAAAAACAAATTCAAAATATTTATTGCTTTTCTCATTATTAACTTAAGCATTATAGGTACAATTTGTGCTCAGTTACCAACAACTGTTACACTTTATCCAAATATTGATGCACTCATCCATTCCTATGCCCCTAATAATAATTACGGCAGCAATGCAGCTTTTAGAGCTGTAGCCGGGACAATAGGAGGAGTTCCTTATTATCAGAGAAGTCTAATTAAATTTGATCTTTCTTCTATTCCTTGTGATGCTACAATTAACGATGCAAATTTATATCTTTATGGCACAAACCACAATCCAGCAAGTGGCAATAATTCTGTTTATTTTCATAGAGTAACAGGAAGTTGGGCAGAAAGTACTGTAACTTGGAATAACCAACCTACTGTAAGCACAAGAGATCAATTAAGTTTGGCAACCACAACATCTTCTACACAAAATGATGTGCTTGGTCTTACTTCATGGGTTCAAAACATGATTCTCCTTCCAAATATCAATTATGGAATTATGATGCGGCTTCAAGCTGAAAACTACTATAATGATAGATATTATGCTTCAAGTGACCATAGTACCACTAGTTTACGTCCCAAGCTTGTTATTACATATAGTCGATCAAAGGTATATGCAGGAATTGATCAAAGCATGTGTGCCAATGACAGTGTTCAATTGTCTGCAACAAATGCGACAATATATTCTTGGAGCCCTACAACAGGTTTAAGCAACGCCAATATCTCCAATCCTATTGCAAAACCAATCTCAACTACTACCTATATTGTAACAGGTACAAAAGGGGATGGGTGCCAAACTACGGATTCAGTGATAGTTAATGTAAATCCTCTTCCATATGTAAATGTTGGCTCAGATGTGAGTATATGTTCAGGAGGCAGTGTTCAGTTGAATGCAAGCGGAGCAAGCACATATTCCTGGAATCCATCAACGGGTTTAAGCAATCCAAGTATTGCTAATCCAGTTGCCAGCCCAGGCTCTACTATAACTTATATTGTTACTGGAACCAATTCTATAGGATGTCAAAATTCTGATACAATGGTAGTTCAAGTAAATTCCCTTCCCGTTGTGAGTGCAGGCCCAGATGTGAATATATGTTCAGGAGATAGTATTCAGTTAAATGCAAGCGGAGCAGATACATATTCCTGGAGTCCATCAACAGGTTTAAGCAACCCCAATATTGTTAATCCATTTGCAAGCCCAAGCTCTACCACAACATATATTGTAACAGGAACCATTAACGATATAGGATGTCAAAGCAGTGATACCATAGTAGTTCAAGTAAAACCTCTTCCATCTGTAAGTGCAGGGCCAGATGTGAGCATATGTTCAGGAGATAGTGTTCAGCTTAATGCAAGCGGAGCATTAACCTATTCCTGGAGTCCTACAACCGGTTTAAGTGACCCTAATATTGCGAATCCTATTGCGAATCCTGCATCTACTATTACCTATACTGTTATAGGTACCAAGTTGAATGGATGCCAGAATACTGATTCAGTTGTTGTGACTGTCAATGGCCTTCCTTATATTTACGTAAATAATGGTAATCTCATTATATGTGAAGGAGACAGTACTCAGTTATATGCTAATGCCGAACCACTTAACGGACCACATACCTATTCTTGGAGTCCAATAACAGGCTTAAGTGACCCTAATATCTTTAACCCAATTGCAAGTCCTGCTGTTACTACCACTTATACTGTAACAGGTACTGATTCAAATGGATGTCAGAATACTGATGTAGTCTTTGTTCAAGTCAACCCAGCTCTAATTATAGATGCGGGTACTGATAAAACTATATGTTATGGAGATAGTGTTCAATTGAATGCGAGTGGAGCGCAAACTTATTCCTGGAGCCCGTCAACAGGGTTAAGCAACCCCAATATCGCTAATCCAATTGCAAGCCCAGCCTCTACAATTACTTATATTGTAACAGGGACTGAAGGCAATTGTCAAAACATGGACACAGTGGTAGTTCAAGTAAATCCTATTCCAATTGTTGATGCTGGAATTGATCAAACTATTTGCGAGGGAGACAGTGTGCAGCTGAATGCAAGCGGAGCAACTATTTACTCATGGGACCCTCCTAACGGTTTAAGTAATCCCAATATTTCGAATCCTGTTGCAAGTCCGACCGCTTTTACAACTTATATTGTAACCGGTATAACCAATGGATGTGAAAGCTTTGATGGACTTGACATTTTTGTCCTTCCAAAACCTGTTTTTAACATCAATGCCGATGCTGTTGAAATATGCACAGATGATTCCGTTACTCTCTCTATCGGTGTTGCAACGTCTTCATGTAGTAGATGTCCAGCTACAGCTCCATTTATAGATATTACATGGTCACCGATAAATAGTTTAAATGTTTCTACTGGTACATCTGTAATTGCTACTCCAAATATTACAACTACTTATGTTGTTTCCGTCACCGATGCAAATGGTTGCGTTTCTTATGATAGTATAACTATTTTTGTAACACCATGTATTGGTTCACCTATTATCGGATGTTGTTTTAATAATTATGGTGCAGAAGTTCATATTAACGAATTCACTTTTCTAAATATTCATTGTAACTTATTGAATGAAACAGGAGGAATAGTTAATGGTGCTATACAGGAAGGATTATTTCAAAACCAAGGGGTAATTCGAGTTGAAAAAGACTGGATTAACAATGCCAATTCAAATTTATTCATGACATATGAAGGTAATTCAGAACTTTTTGGTGGTTACCAGAGGCTTAGAGGCCGCAAACCAACCCATTTTTACAATCTTGAATTAAGCGGGACCAATAAAAAAGAATTGTTTGTAGATCAATATCTATTTAAACATTTAAATCTAAATGACAATGAATTGGCTACAACTGATAAAATCTTCTATATTGAAAATCTTGATGCAGCAATTATTTCGAGAAATACAGGGTTTGTTAGTACTGATGGTATAGGTTATTTATCAAGAAGGACTCATTCGTCAGGAAAATATTTGTTTCCAATGGGTTCCTCACAAA
>JALYPI010000022.1 GCA_030856445.1 Bacteroidota bacterium | reverse complement strand
ATAATTTATCTATTTGATTATCAGATAAATATACAAATTAATAAGCTCCTAAGCAATACATAAATAATTGATTATCAAATAGTTATTAACATTTTAACCTTTGAATTTTTAATGCGTCTGCCCTGTTTAATCATACCTTAAAATTAGTTACTTGTAAAAGAATATTTTCTATTGTTATTTTTTCTTGCTCAGTTTCATTATCACTCCAACTATGATAGACTTGCATATCAGACAATAGAACCGGTAATAGTTTTTTTATAATTGCTACATCAAAGTATAGTTTACCGCTGCGCCTTATAATAAAGTCATGCAAGTGGAATACCGCTTCATAATTAAGTGTAAACCATAATTCTGTTCTAGCAAGCAATATTTCAGGATCTTCATCTTTGAATTCATCCAGTTTTTGTAATAGTAAATCTGTTTGTTTTCCATATGTGCGGACTAAATACTCTGCCTTTTCTTTATTTAAATTCCAAGCTTTTATTCTTTGAAAAACCTGTAATATATATTCATCCACGAGTTCTGGATTTTTAAATTCTCCACCATTTATTCTTATATTTTCTGTTTTACATTTCACATAGATAAAGCCACTTCTTTCATGAAGATTTTCCATTACTTTATTCACCACCCTTTCAGCCATTTTTCTATATCCGGTAAGTTTTCCACCAGCAATAGAGATCATCCCACTTTTAGAAACAAATATTTCATCCTTTCTTGATAATTCATATGGTGGCTTTCCTTCCTCATGTATTAAAGGCCTTATTCCTGCCCAACTGGAAATAATTTTATCTTTGGTAAGGTTAATAGCAGGAAAAATTTCATTAACAGAATTAATCAGGTATTCCACATCTTTTTGGCTAACAGTAGGATGTTCAAGGTTTCCTGAATAATCCGTGTCTGTAGTACCAAAGTAGGTAACATTTGCTCTTGGAATTGCAAACAACATTCTTTTGTCTGGGGCATCAAAATAAATAGCTTGTTTTACTGGAAATACTTCTTTGGGAACTACCAAATGCACTCCTTTGGTAAGGTGTAATTTTTTTCCTTTTAAATAATGGTCTTTTTTTCGTAATTCATCTACCCAGGGTCCGGATGCATTTACGATTTGTTTTGCCTTAATTTTAAAAACGTGTGAGGATAAAAGGTCTTGGCACTCAACTCCTGTTATTATATCATTTTTATAGGTGAAATTTTCAGCTTGAACATAATTAATTGCGTCTGCTCCATTTTTTACTGCTGTTTTAATAATTTCAATAGTAAGCCGTGCATCATCAGTTCTGTATTCAACATATAAACCTGCTCCTTTTAGAACTTCCTGGTTAAGCAGCGGTTCAACTGCTAGTGCTTGTTCTTTAGTAAGCATTTTTCTTCTGTCTTGCTTTTTTACTCCCGCTAATAAATCATAAACAAACAAACCAAATGAAGTGGCTAATTTTCCGTAATTCCCATTTTTAACCAGAGGCAAAAGCATTTTTTCAGGCACTACTAAATGTGGGGCGTTTTTATAAAGAATCCCTCTTTCACTACCAACTTCTCTTACAAGGGAAAATTCCATTTGTTGTAAATACCTTAATCCTCCATGAATAAGTTTTGTTGAACGGCTGCTTGTTCCTGATGCAAAATCCTGCTTGTCAATAAGTGCTGTTTTAATGCCTCGGGAAGCAGCATCTAATGCAATTCCTGCTCCTGTTATTCCAGCACCGATTATTAACAGGTCATATTCTTCAGAAGACAACTGATGAATAAGATGAGGTCTGTTAATTGAGGAAAGAAGATTCATAAATAAATATAGCATTTATTATAATGAGAAAGCTATAAACTTTACAAAAACCATAAAGATTTTATCTACCATCCTTATTTTGAAAATAATTTTTAAAAATTGAGTGAAAATTGTTCAAAACTCCTTATCCCTTTTGGCAAATACCACTCTTTTGATTACTATTTTTGAATGCGATGAAAGTTTGTATAGCTGAAAAACCAAGTGTAGCAAAAGAAATAGCATCAGTACTGGGTGCTGGAGCCAGAAAAGATGGTTATTTTGAAGGAAATGGTTATCAGGTTACATGGACTTTCGGCCACTTGTGCACTTTAAAGGAGCCGCACGAATATGATGGTAATTGGAAATGGTGGAATCTGAATTCACTACCAATGCTTCCTCAAAGATTTGGAATTAAAGTACTTGACAATAAAGGGGTTGAAAAGCAATTCAAAACAATTGCCACATTAGTTTCCGGAGCCTCTGAGGTTATAAATTGCGGGGATGCCGGGCAGGAGGGAGAATTAATTCAAAGATGGGTGTTAAGTCTTGCGAAAAATACAAAGCCTACCAAAAGACTTTGGATTTCCTCTCTTACTGAAGATGCTATTAGAGAGGGATTTAAAAAACTAAAAGATGCTAGTGAATTCGATAAATTATATGCTGCGGGCAATTCAAGGGCAGTAGGAGATTGGTTGTTGGGAATGAATGCCACAAGGCTTTTTACGCTAAAATACGGGCAGGGAAAGCAGGTTTTATCTATAGGTAGAGTGCAAACCCCAACTCTTGCCCTTATTGTTAACAGACAGCTAGAAATAGAGAATTTTAAATCTCAGACTTTTTGGGAACTTAAAACCAAATACAGGGATGTTATATTTAATTCCATAAAAGGCAGGTTTTTAGAGAAAGAAAAAGCGGAGAAAGCCATCGAAGAAATCAATAATGATCCTTTTACTATTACAGGAGTCGAAATTAAAAAAGCAAAAGAGGCTCCACCCAGATTATTTGATTTAACTTCCTTGCAGGTAGAGTGTAATAAGAAGTTCGGTTATTCTGCAGATGAAACCCTAAAAACCATTCAAACTCTTTACGAGAAAAAGTTTGTTACCTATCCAAGGGTAGATACTACTTATCTTTCCAATGATTTATATCCTAAAATACAAGGAATATTAAAAAGTCTGAATGATTATCAACAGTTAGCTGCTCCATTGCTTGAAAAGTCAATTAAAAAATCAAGCAAAGTTTTTAATGATAACAAGGTAACAGATCATCATGCCATTATTCCTACTGATGTTACTGCCAGAGGATTAGGTGGTTATGAAGCAAAGGTGTATGATACTATTACTAAAAGATTTATTGCAGCATTTTATCCGGATTGTGAGGTCTCAAATACAACAGTAAATGGACAAGTAGTTGAAACTGAGTTTAAAGCAACAGGAAGACAAATTTTATCAGAAGGCTGGAGAGTTGTTTATCAAAAAGAAACAACTTCCAATGAGGACGAACAGGAGGAAATTCAGTTACTTCCATCTTTTGCTAAAGGAGAATCCGGACCTCATGAGCCTGTATTAATGGAAAAGCAAACTCAGCCTCCTAAACCATTTACCGAAGCTCTTTTGTTAAGAGCAATGGAAATGGCTGGAAAAACAGTTGACGATGAAGAGTTAAGGGAAGCCATGAAAGACAATGGAATCGGAAGGCCATCAACCCGTGCTGCGGTTATTGAAACTTTATTCAAAAGAAATTATATTCAAAAAGAGCGAAAAATTTTGGTAGCAACACCAACTGGGATTGCTCTTATTCAATCCATCAATAATGATTTATTGAAATCTGCTGAACTTACCGGGCAGTGGGAATTTAAACTTAGGCAAATTGAGAAAGGGGAGTATGAAGCTTTGCTTTTTTTGGATGAAATGAAGCAAATGGTTTCAAATCTTGTGGTTCAGGTGAAAAATGAAACTGGAAGGATTATTCCTGTAGTAAAAACCGATAACAGTCCTGCTCCAAGTAATCCAGATGTTGGAAACGATAATATAAAATGTCCAAAATGTAATAAAGCGTTGATTGCAAAAGGAAAAACTGCCATAGGCTGCAGAAATTACAACGAGTGCGGTTTTAAAGTTGCATTCAATTCGGATCCTTTTCAACTCAATGAAAGCCAGATATTAACACTAGTAAAAAACGGAAAAATCAAATTTAAAAAAGACGACCAAAACGGAACAGTTGAATTAAATAAAGATTGGGAACTGATTTTCAAGAAATCCATCATTAAAGAAAAAGAAAAGCTAAAATCAGTAGAATTATCCTGTCCAAAATGCAAAGCAGCTCTCTTAAAAGGAGCAAAAGCATGGGGATGTTCTCAGTGGAAAGGTGGATGTAATTTTAGGCTTCCTTTTGAATTTATGGGGAAAAAACTTTCAAGCACCCAAATCGAACTTTTAATTTTAAAAGGGGAAACCAAATCTATAAAGAATATTTTAATGGATGATGGATCAAAAATAGATGGAAAATTTAACCTTAATGAAGAATACTTGATTCAATTAAAAGCTTAAACTCAACCAATTTTTGAAAATATCCATATAATAAGCCCTACAACAATAACTACAAGAAAAACCCCTACTGCCACACCAAGATTAAATATTCCCTCTACTACTTCACAACCAGTAAGCGTCATTATCATCAATAATATTATTGCTATTGATATATTATTTAGGTTTTTCATAATTTTCCGTATAAAATAATATGTTTTATAATAAATAGGAAAATTCATGCCATGATAAAAATCAATATTCACATCATATATAATCTAGTTAATTATACTGTAAGCGCGGAATTTAAAAAAAGCAGGGAAGTAATTAAAGGACAAATTATTTCTATAAATGGGAAAAAAATCCAGTTTTTACCAAGCCATAAAAGGGGATATCCCAGGAGAAAAAGG
>JALYPI010000136.1 GCA_030856445.1 Bacteroidota bacterium | reverse complement strand
TTTACACAAATTGGGGAATTTCAGTAGCATAATATATGCGTTCTAAAAAGTATTTCAAATCAAGAATAATAGCTGAAATCCATTCGAGGAATATCTATTAATTTTTGAAGGTAAATCCAGTCTAATGTATGGAAGAAAATGTTCTTCCTTTCTTAGCTGAGGCAGCGGACTTTATTAATAAACAGGAAGGAGAGATTTGGGTTGAAAGTGAGGTAGGAAAAGGAACTACTTTTCATTTTACCATACCAATTGGAAAATACGACCTACACAGCAACACTTAAAAAGCACCCCCCCAACCTTTCCCGACCCATGGGGAAGCAACCGCACCTGCCCCAGAAAGGGGAAAAGAGAAAAAGGGAAACCAGATTCAGGACGCTTATTTTTCACCACTATTTAATCCCGACATCTTAAAATCAGCACACTGCATGTTAGGAGTGAAATATTGGTAATCAAAATTATTCTCTAACAGAGCTTTTGATTGGGCAAATCAATTATAATGGCAGTTCCTTTTTGCAGTTCGGATTTCATTTTTATGTTTCCGCCCAATTTCTTTACAACCTCTTTAACTATATACAAGCCCAGGCCTGAACCTGTGCTTTCCTGTGAGGCTCTGAAAAACATTTCAAATACTTTTTTCTGGTACTTTTTTTCAATACCAATGCCGTTATCTCTAAAAACAATGTGAGCGAAATCCTTATCAACTTCAATTTCAACAGTAGTGCATGGTTCTTTTTCGGCAGGATCGGAGTATATTATGGCATTTGAAATAAGGTTGTTCAGTATGATGGATATGCGCCCCCTATCAGAAGTAAAAGGGATTATTTGATTTGATTTTACATCCAGGCTGATTTTTTCTGCGCCCTTCATATAGGAATAATTTTCCCATGATTCAGCAATAAGCTCCTCGAAATTAATGAGCGAGGGTTTTATTTCAAGCCTTGAGTTTCTTGAGTATTCAAGAATGATTTTAATGAATTCGTCCAGTCTTTTAACTGCGTTACTGCCCTTGTTTATCAATATCTTTTGTTGTGCCTGCTCCTTTACATCTTCCATTATATTAAAAAGACCCATAATATTAGTAAGGGGCGCCCTTAAATCATGGGATATGCTGTAAACAAAGCGGTCAAGTTCTGCGTTTATTTTTTTCAGTTCGTAGTTGTTATCCATTAATTGCTGCTGCCATAGCTTTTGTTCTGAAATATCCCTTAAAAAGGCGCTGAAACTGTATTTGCCCGATATGAGGATAGGCGAAATGGCCAATTCTACAGGAAATTCGGTTCCGTTTTTGTGCATTGCCGTAATTTCAATCCGTTTATTTAAAAGCTTTTGTTCACCGGTTTTAAGGAAATGTTTTAATCCTTTCCTGTGAGATTCCCTGTAAACAGGCGGAACTATTAAATTGCTCATGAAGGCGCCTAAGGCTTCTTTTTGGCTATACCCGAAAATGTGCTCAGCCTGCTTGTTCCAGCCAGTTACCTTTCCTTTATCATTCATTTGTATAACAGCGTCAAGGGCTGTATCAATGATTTTACTTGTTATTTGTTCATTTTCATATAGTTTCCTTTCCGCTGTCTTTTGGCCTGAAATATTAATATACATGCCATAGTAACCAAGCAAAATCTCATTGGAAATAAGCAGCGGATAACTTACTAAAAGCACATCAATGGGCTTTTTATCCTTTGTTTGCCGTACCGTTTCCATCTGAACTTTTTTCCTTTGTTGCAGCTTTTGATAAATTCTCTTATATTCTTCCAGCCTTTCTCCGGGAACAATTATATCCAGTTTCTTTCCCCTTATTTCTTCTTCTTTAAAAAGGAACAGTTTTTCAAAACCCACGTTTATTTTAATAACCTTGTCATCCGCATCACAAAGGGCAATGGCAAATGGGGAAGCGTTAAAAAGCACATCAAAGTGATATTTCTGACTTTCTATTACCGCCTGGGCTTTATTCATTTCTGTAACATCCGTAGCAATTTTAAGTATGGCGGTAACATTGTTAAACTTTATAAGCGTGGCTACTATATAAACGTCAATTATTTCGTGGTTCCTGTTTATATTCCTTAAGGTGTATCTTATGTCATTGTCTGGTTTTACTTTCCTTATTGCTTGTTCAACTTTATCATAGTCTTCAGTGGGAACAATGTCATTAAAATGTAGTTTTAACAGTTCTTCATTAGTATAGCCAAATAGTTTTTCTGCCGCAGGGTTGGCTGCCAGAAACCTTAAATCCTCTAATTCAATAATAAGCATGGGTAAGGGGCTTTTTTCAAATACAACCTGCGACCACATTTCGTTTTTATTTCCGTTATTGCTATCCTTCATTATTATTGTTATTCTTAATTGTATGTTAATTTAACTTAAAGATAATCACAGAAATGATAAAAAAGAATGTTTTATTGAAGAAGTTGCCTTAAAAATTCAGCCAAAATTCAAAAATCGAAATTCAAAACTGGGAAACTACGGATTTAAGGTGGTTCCAAATGAATATTATTCCTTACATAGAGTTAAAGAACAATAAAACAATTGGAGTAATTTTAACATTTATTGAAATTACTGCCCGTATAAAAGATTTAAAGGAGCAGGAAAAATTAATTTCAGACCATGAAACATTGTTAGATTTTATTTCACATGATATAAACAATCCTCTTTCAAATCTGCGGGCTTCCATTGAATTATTGAAACAAGCTTACAATGAAGATCCAAAGCATTTTCAATCGCAAATAATTTTATGTGCTGGGGAGTTAAGGGGCGTAGCCCTGATATCTTTCCTAATCGTACCATGGGCTCAATCTGATGTCAGGGCTACGCCCCTGTTTTTTAAATTTCCATTGTTTTTCTACCAAGATTTTAGGGCTACGCCCCATTAATACCTTAGCATAAGGGGCGTAGCCCTGATATCTTTCCTAATCGTACCATGGGGCTCAATCTGATGTCAGGGCTACGCCCCTC
>JALYPI010000129.1 GCA_030856445.1 Bacteroidota bacterium | reverse complement strand
ATTTATGATGATCATACCACTAAATCCGTCCTTAATCAACAGTTGGAACAAGTTTCACTCATCAGGGGTAAAATTCAGCAAGGTGAAAGAATAATTTCTAAAGGAGAATTAATCGATGGAGCAAAATTCCGTATGCTGGAATCTTTTCGTGCAGAATATCTATCTCAAACTGGTGGTGCTTATAATTATATGCTGATTATTATAGGGCAATTAATTTTAGTATCAATAGCACTCTTAGTTATTTTCTTTTTCATCTATTTATTCAGAAAAGATATTCTTGCAGATAATTTAAAAATTGGATTTTTGTTATTCGTTACCATATTGATGGTTTTTATGGCTTCAATATCCTTAAGATTTGATTATGTTAATATTTATGCACTTCCTTTTGGTATTTTGCCTATTGTAATTAGGGCTTTTTATGATACCCGCCTTGCTATATTTACACATCTTGTTACTTCCCTTGTAATTGGTTTTATTGCTCCCAATGGTTTTGAATTTGCTTTCATTCAGTTAATTGCCGGTATTTTTGCTGTATTTAGTATTGTAAATATGAGTAAGCGTTCTCAATTGTTTTTTACCTCCTTTATAATATATGCTTCCTACTCCTTAATTTATTTTGGATTCGCTGTAATTGAAGAAGGTGAAATTCAATCTGTAAACCCTGTTTATTTTGGTTACTTTGGAATTAGTGCAATGCTAACCTTGTTTTCTTATCCTTTAATTTATCTTTTTGAAAAAGTATTTGGTTTTATTTCAGATGTTACTTTAATAGAATTATCTGATACAAACAGTCCTTTATTAAGAGAACTTGCTATGCGTGCCCCGGGTACCTTTCAGCATTCACTTCAGGTAGCTAATCTTGCAGAAGAAGCAACTTTTGAAATTGGCGGTGATACCTTATTGGTAAGAGCTGCAGCCTTATACCATGATATTGGAAAAATGGACATGCCTAGGTATTTTATTGAAAATCAAACCTCTGGTATTAATCCTCATGAAGAACTTAATTTTGATGAAAGTGCTGAAATCATCATAAGCCATGTTATAAGAGGGGTAGAGAAAGCAAAAAAATACAATTTGCCGGAAAAAGTAATAGATTTTATCAGGACTCACCATGGAGATTCAATGGTTCAATATTTCTATAAATCTTTTTTAAAACAGTTTCCAGATAAAATGGTAGATGAGAAGAAGTTCCGTTATCCCGGACCAAGGCCTTATTCTAAAGAAACTGCTGTTTTAATGATGGCCGATTCTGTGGAAGCGGCCTCCAGAAGCCTTAAAAGCTATGATTCTGAATCCATTGATAAATTGGTAGATAATATTATAAACTCCCAGGTTTCCGATAATCAGTTTGTTAATGCTGATATTACATTTAAAGATATTTCAATTATAAAAAAGATTCTTAAGAAAAAACTCCTAACTATTTATCATGTCAGGATTGAATATCCAAAATAAATTTCAGATGTTATTCTGTTTGTAATTATATAATTTGAAATGAATATCCTGGTTTTTGATAATTATGATTCCTTTACTTATAATCTTGTTCATCTTATTGAGAAAATAGCAGATTGTGAGGTTCATGTACAAAGGAATAATAAAATCAAAATAGAAGAAGTACAGCAGTATGATAAAATTCTGCTATCCCCGGGACCAGGTTTGCCATCGCAAGCAGGTATTTTAATTCCCTTAATTCAAAAATATTACAAAACCAAAAGCATTTTGGGCGTTTGCCTTGGCCATCAAGCCATAGCAGAAGCATTCGGTGGAAATTTAATCAACCTTGATCAAGTATTGCACGGAGTTGCATTGCCGGTAATGGTAAAGAAAAAGGATTTGATTTTTGAGCATATTCCTCCCTCTTTTCTTACTGGTAGATATCATTCCTGGGTAGTAGATAAAAATATTCCTGATTCCCTTGAGGTTATTGCAAGTGATGAAAATGAAAATGTAATGGCAATAAGACATAAACAATATGATGTAAGGGGAGTTCAATTTCATCCTGAATCCATACTTACCCAATGGGGGGAGCAACTTTTGAAAAACTGGCTTTCTTATTGAAATTGCCATAAAGTTTTACCTTTGCAGCATGACACTTATAATTATTATAATCACCGCGCTGATTTCCATTCTTGCTTTTCAAAAGCATGAAATAATGTATAAATATCAATTTAATCCTTATGCAGTTAAAAACAATAAGGAATGGGTGCGTTTTTTTTCACATGCTTTCCTGCATGTGGACTGGATGCATCTTATTTTTAATATGCTGGTTTTATATTTTTTTGGCAGAAACCTAGAAACTTATTTTGAATATTATTTTGGAGCAAAGGGAATACTTTATTTTATCCTACTTTATGTAGGAGGGATTATTTTTGCTGTATTGCCAACTTACAAAAAACATCAAAATGATATTTATTATAATTCAGTAGGAGCATCGGGGGCCGTTTCGGCAGTTTTGTTCTCAGGTATCCTGCTTGACCCTCTAAATAAAATTTGCCTTTATGGTATATTGTGTTTTCCGGGGATAATTTGGGCCATAATTTACCTGGGATATTCGATTTATATGGGCAAAAAAGGTCAGGATAATATTAATCATGATGCACATTTGTGGGGAGCATTATTTGGTGTTTTCTTCACCATTGCTTTAAGACCAACTTTCGCCCTTGAATTTATAGATAAAATTATAAATTACTTTTAGAGTATGCAGTTTATCAATTATAACGGAAATGTTATTCCTGCTGATCAACCTGTTTTCACTGCTAAAAACAGGTCATTCAGGTATGGAGACGGTATATTTGAATCTATTCGGGTCATAAATAATAAAATTTGTTTTCTTGCTAATCACTTTGAGAGGTTAAAGCACGATACTTCCTTTTTACATATTGAATTGCCTTCTTTTTTTACAGAAAAATTTTTAAAAGAACAAATTGCTGATTTGCTGAAAAAAAACATGCTTACTTCAGATGCAAGAGTAAGGGTTACAATTTTCAGAAAGCAAGGTGGATTTTATGGTCCAATTGATAATTCACTTGAATATTTGATTGAAGCAGAAGCAATTTATGAAAATGGCTTTAATTTAAATAAAATTGGATTGATCATAGATATTTATGAAGACTTGAATAAACCATTGAACAGGCTTTCCAATGTAAAATCAAACAATTCACTTTATTTTGTGTTTGCCTCTATTTTTAGGGATGAAAAAAAGCTAGATGACTGTTTGATTTTAAATGAGTCAGGAAATATTGCAGAAGCAACAAGCTCTAATTTCTTCCTTGTTTCTTCCGGTAAACTATATACACCAGCCTTGGAGGAGGGATGTATAGCTGGAACCATGCGAAAAACTATTATTGAACTGGCTCTTTCTAGTGGAAGAAAGGTATATGAATGTAGTATCAACCCGGAAGATCTTTTGGATGCTGACGAACTTTTTCTTACCAATGCCACTAACGGTATAAGGTGGATTGGAGGCTATGAAAAAAAGAGATATTTTCATCCTGTTGCATCAAAATTGAATCAATTGCTAATAAATAAAGCAGCAGAGAAATAAAAAAATTCCGTAAAATTAAATGTAATAAAAACGAGAATAAAGTTTAAAAGGAAAGGCTTGATGTTGATAGATAATCGGTATGCCTTTAATTTTTAAATAAAGTAAAAATTTTGTTTCCATACTGACTTTTTACAATAATTCATCCTGAATTATACTGATTCATATTAAGTAAACAAAACACAATGATTAAAAACTGAATCTATCAATTAAGACTAGGATCAATAGGGAAGTTTGCTAAAATAGCATATTCAGTACCCATTTTTTTCAAAACCTCTGACCACATTGCATCATTCCTTGTATTCATTATTTGATTCACATCGGCATTAGTTACTATCCAGGCCTGGTCATCAATTTCTCTTTCCAGCTGCTGAGGCTCCCAGCCTGAATAACCAGCAAAAAATCTAATTTCGTTTTCATCTATTTGATTTCCAGCGATAAGAGATTTGATTATTTCGAAGTTTCCACCCCAGTAAAGCCCAGGAATTATTTCCACACAATCTTCAACTTTTTCCCCAAGAGAATGTATGAAAAACAGATTGTCTTTATGGATTGGCCCTCCCAGGTAAACCTGACCATCATAGGGAGGAAAATCGGTTAGTCCGTCATTAAGGGACAAATCAATAGGTTTATTTAAAATCAGTCCGCTAGCACCTGTATCAGGACTATATTCGGTAAGTAAAATTACAGAACGCTGAAAATATGGATCATGTAAAAATGGCTCTGATATTAAAAGTTTACCCTGGTTTGGATTTATATTACTCAATCCCATAATTAATATTTTTTAAAAAATTATTAATACCACTTTAATGAAGAGCTGCTCTTATTGGCAATTGTTTACAAATCTCCGCTTCTTTTTCTACCAGGTAATCCAATCGTTCAAATACATCTTTTTCATTACAATAGTTTAATATCATTTTTACAAAAATATTGCCGTGTTTTGCTTCTGATATCCAAAGCATTTTATAGAACTGTTTTAGTTCTATATCTTCTACATTTTCTGAAATGAGTTTAAACCTTTCAGCCCCTCGGCATTCTATTATTGAGGCCAGTAACATCCTGTCCATTAGCCTTTGTTCAGGGGAACTTCTGCATAATGCCAATAGTTGCTGAATGTACGCGTCCTTTGGCATATCCGCTTTTAACCTGATTCCCTTTTTTTGCATTAGACCATATACCTGTTTAAAATGTTCCATCTCTTCCAGGGCAGTTTCTATCAATTCGGGAATTATTTCCACCTTATCTGGACATTTAGCCACAAAACTCATAGCCATGGCAGATGCTTTTCTCTCGCAATCTGCATGATCTTGAATAAAACTTTCAAAATCAGAAAGTACTGCTTTTACCCATTCTTGTGTTGTTTCATATTTTAATTCTGGCGAAAGTTTCATCTATCTTACAATTTGGTTTTTAATATTAAATGCGGGATATAAAAATTCATTAACTGTACTAAATTATTATTTGACTTGGTTCCTGTTTTATAAACTCTGCAATACAGTTTTGGTTTTATAGGCCAAATATAAGGCTATATTTACCTTTATAAATGCTTCTTTTTATAATTCAAGCTTTTATTTTGATCAAAACAATTTTATCTTTTAATTTTGAAAACTGTAGTTTTAAATTTTTAAACTTTTTTATAAATGGATAATTTAAGGGAGCATATTAATAAATTAAGAAAAGATTTTTCACTTAAATCACTTCATGAGCAAACTGTGCATAAAAATCCTTTGATTCAATTTGAACAGTGGTTTAATGAAGCATTACAAGCACAAATTCCTGAAATGAATGCTTTTGACCTGGCAACGGTTTCAGCCCAGGGATTTCCTTCCTTGCGTATTTTATATATGAGAGACTTTAGTTCAGATGGTTTTGTTTTCTATACTAATTACAATAGTCAGAAAGGAAAAGATATTCAGGAAAATCCTAAAGTTTGCATGAACTTTTTCTGGCCTCAGATGGAAAGACAGATCAGAATACAAGGAATTGCAGAAAAGCAAAAACCAGAAGATTCTGATTTGTATTTTAACAGCAGACCAAGAGGCTCACAAATTGGAGCATTGGCATCTGTACAAAGTGCTGTAATTAACAACAGAGAAGCTCTGGATAAACTGGTAAATGATATTAGCATAGAATACGAAGGAAAAGAAATTTTCAGACCTTCTCATTGGGGCGGATATATTATAAAACCTCTTCAAATTGAATTTTGGCAAGGAAGGCCAAGTCGTTTGCATGATCGTATCAGATATAATAAGAATGAAAATAACCATTGGCAGATAGAACGCTTATCTCCATAATAAATAGTTCCTAAAGAAAAATGAATTACCTGGACAGACATGCATATTATCCTCAGAAATTATTTGATAAGCCCAACGACAATTTAGGTATTGTAGTGGTGATCCCAGCTTTTTGTGAGCCTCTTTTGCTCGAATCTCTTATTTCAATTAAAAAATGTGATCAGCCCATTTGTTCGGTTGAAGTAATAGTGGTTATAAATCACTCAATTGAAGCGGATGAATTGACTAAAACGACTTCAATTCAAATGATTCGGCAAGCCCAGCAATGGATAGACAATAACAATGAAGAAAAACTTAAGTTTCATATTATTGAAGCTTTTGATTTTCCTCAAAAAATAGCAGGAGTTGGATTGGCAAGAAAAGTAGGAATGGATGAAGCAGTCAGGAGATTTCAAAAAGTGGATAATGCTAAGGGAATAATTTGTTGCTTTGATGCTGATTCATGCTGTGATAAAAATTATTTAACAGCAACAGAGGATCATTTTAAAAATAACCCAAAAACAACAGCTTGTTCTATTTATTTCGAGCATCCTTTAAAAGGAGAAGAGTTTTCAACTGAAATATATACTGGGATATTAAATTATGAACTGCATTTAAGATATTATATAGCAGGGCTTAGGTATGCCAATCACCCCTTTGCATATCATACCATTGGGTCTTCAATGGCTGTTCGAAGCAATGTTTATCAGAAACAAGGTGGAATGAACAAAAAAAAGGCAGGAGAAGACTTTTATTTTCTTCATAAAATTATCCCTCTTGGTAATTTTTCTGAATTAAATACAACAAAAGTTATCCCTTCCCCAAGGCCATCAGAAAGGGTTCCTTTTGGCACAGGAAGAGCAATAAATAGTTGGCTTAATAACAAAAATGAACATTTTCTTACATATGATCCAAAAGTCTTTCAAGAAATGAAATCCTTTTTGGAGCAAGTGGATTTCTTTTATTTACCATCAAGCTTAATTCAATTATCAGAGCCTGTGAATTTATTTTTAAAAAGTTGTGATTTTGAAGAAAAACTGAAAGAAATTAAAGGAAACTGCAAAGATTTGACTTCCTTTCAAAAAAGGTTTTATATCTGGTTTGATGGCTTCAAAGCTATGAAATTCATTCATTTTATGAGGGAGAATTATTATTCGAATATTAATATAAGTCAAGCAACCCAGACTTTATTAAATCAGATCTTATTAAAAGAACAAAAAAATACAGACCTGAATACTATTTTGGAAAATTTTCGAAAAATGGATTTTTCAATAAAGAAAGGCTATTAATGGATTGTCCGACCTTTAAGGAATTCCTGACTATATAAATTAATAACAATATTGGATTTTTAATAACTTTTCAATATATTTCCCGTATAATTATACTAAAACTTACATTTGTAATAAAATAAACTTAAATTTAAAGCTTATGAAAAAAATATACCTGCTGTTTGGTTTATTATTTTTATTATTTATATCAGCATCTCAAAGCGCAATTCTTTATTCCAGGGCTAACGGAGGCTGGTTCTCAAATGGTACTTGGTCAGCTGCTTCGTTTAATGGTGTATCTTGTAATTGCATCCCTGGAAATAATGATATAATAATCATCGGAAATAACAATACAGTTACCTTTTCTGCAAATATTACTATAGGGTCAGGAGGAGGAAATCCTGCTAATGTAACTGTTAACGCTGGCGCCTTTTTAACTGGAAATGGCACAAGTGATATTGAAGTAAAAACAGGAGGAGTTTTAAATATCAGTGGAACAGTTACTACCAGAAATATTTCTTTTGCCAATGGAAGCACTGTTAATATTACCAGCACTGGCAATTTAATTGTAACCGGGAATTTAACCAATAATAACAATAGTGATGGCATTACTATTAATGGTACTGTTTCTGTTGCTGGAAATTTTTTTAATGGAAACGGTGGAGTTATAGAAGGTAGTGGATCACTAAGCGTAGATGGATCAGTAACCAATAATGGAACTACTTTTGGTTGTTCCGGTTCTGGTTGTTGCACTACAAGTCCTTGCACATTTGGTTCGGTATTACCCATTGAATTATTAAGCTTTCAAGCCATTATTCAAGATAATATTGTTGTACTGGAATGGAAAACTGCGTCTGAAATAAACAATGATTTTTTCACCATAGAAAAAACTACTAATGGGAAAGAATTTATCGAAGTCATAAAGGAAAAAGGGGCTGGAAACAGCAACACTATACTTACTTATACTATAAAAGATGAAAATCCATTTTCTGGTTTATCTTATTATAGACTAAAGCAAACAGATTTTGATGAAAAATACAGTTATTCTGATTTAGTAAGTGTGAAATTTGATAAAAAAGAGAGTGCTTCTGTAAATGTTTATCCAAATCCTTTACAATCGGGTTCAATGCTTAATGTAAAAATAGCCGGAGAAATTGATAAAGAGGTTCTTATTGTGGTTGTTGATATGGCTGGAAAAGAACATTTTTCTAAAGTAGTTGTTTTAGATAGCAATGAAAGTGTAATTGCTATTGATCCAAATGAAAAACTATCACCGGGTGTTTACCTAATTACCGGATCAGTTGATAATAATCTTTACAATAGAAAATTGGTGGTTAAATAATTTTTATAGATTCTATTACCTTTAAAAAGCAATAGGTTGCATAAAACGAGAGAAGATAAAAGAAATAAAAATGCTTTGTCCTGCTTTTATCCCTAACAAGTAATAATGTTATTGCAAGAATTCCCCCTTTTTGTTACTCTTTCATCATTCTATCCATTTCTCGCTTTGTATCCTTTTCTTTAAGGCTTTCCCTTTTGTCAAATAGTTTTTTTCCTTTTGCCAAGGCTATTTCCAGTTTTGCAAACCCTCTATTATTGATAAACAATCGCAATGGGATAATAGTTAAACCTTTATCTTTGGTTTTATTAGCTAATTTACTTAATTCTTTTTTGTTCAGTAACAGTTTTCGGTCCCGTTTAGGTTCATGGTTATTGTAAGAACCCTCTTTGTATTCTGCAATATGAATATTTCTTGCCCAAAGTTCATCATTAATAAAAATGCAGTAACCATCAGTGATGTTGGCTTTGCTATCCCTTATTGATTTAATTTCAGTTCCGGTTAACTGAATACCCGCCACATAAACATCCAAAAACTCATATTCAAAAGAAGCTCTCCTGTTTTTTATATTAATTATTGTTTTATGCTTATCCTTTTCCATTGTTCAATTGTAAATTGTATGTTACAAGTTACAAGTTTTTTTAAAATTTAAGATTTAAGAAATGTTAACAGTTAAAAAGAAAAAAAATCTTGCTTTTGCAAAACTAATACTTTAAAAAGAAGAATGTATAACTAAAGTTGAAAGTTGACCACCATAATAAATGAAATTGATAACAAGCCCTGAAAAAATATTTGATGCTCTTTTGAACTAATAAATTTTTAAGATAAGCCCACATCAAGAATCATCATAACTATAAAACCACCGATAAAACCCATTGTGGAGGTGTCGGTATATTTATCACGTTGTGATTCAGGTATTACTTCTTCAATAACCACATAGATCATTGCTCCGGCTGCAAAAGCTAATGCATAAGGTAAAATAGGCTGAGCATAAATAACAGCAAAAGCTCCCAAAACTCCCGCAACAGGCTCCACTATTGCTGAGAGCTGACCATACCAAAAACTTTTAAAACGAGTAAGTCCCTGTCTTCTTAAAGGCATGGAAACAGCCATTCCTTCAGGGAAATTCTGTAGTCCTATTCCAAGTGTTAGCGCTATTGCTGCTCCCAGTTCAGCATGAGGAACCCCGGCAGCAACTGCTCCAAATGCAATTCCAATAGCAAGTCCTTCAGGAATATTGTGAAGAGTAATGGCAAGTACAAGTAATGTGGAATGATGCCAATCCGTTTTTATTCCCTCACTTTCCGAGCGTTTAAAATTAATATGTAAATGAGGTAAGATTTTATCCAAACCAAAAAGAAATAAAGCTCCCATTAAAAAACCAACAGCGGCAGGAAACCAGGTAGGCACACTAAGTCCTTCAGACATTGCAATAGCTGGGTCAAGGAGCGACCAAAAACTTGCTGCTATCATTACTCCCCCAGTAAAACCAAGCATACCATCCATGAATTTTCTTTTCATAGTTTTGAAAAAGAAAACAAAAGAAGCACCAAGGGCAGTTAATAACCAGGTGAAAGTAGTTGCAACAAGTGCTTGTATTACCGGAGAAAGATCAAGAAACCAAATTTTCAGTGCTTCAAACATATTTTTAATTTGTAATAGATTTTTTGATATAAAGATTACGGCTGACCTTATTTGAAACAATTATTTCTTTATTATCCTCAGTTGAAACTAATACTGAATCATCATATTCGAATTTTTTTATAACCTTCACTTTCATTCCCAATAGTAAATGAATTCCTTCCAGATACTTTAAAAACTGTGTTGAATGATCCTTAACTCCAACAATAATCCCTGTTTGTTTATCATTTAAATCAGCAAGGGAAACCTCCTTATGCTGATAAATATTTCCTTCCTTGTCTGGTATTGGATCTCCATGAGGATCAAATTTAGGGTGGTCTAAAAATTTATCCAAATTGTCAATTAACTTTTCCGAATTTATATGTTCTAATTCTTCAGCAATATCATGCACTTCGTCCCACTTGAAATTCAAATGGTTAACAAGAAAAAATTCCCACAACCTATGTTTTCTAATAATATTTACTGCTATTTTTTTACCTTTTAATGTTAATGTTACACCTTGGTATTTAACATAATTTACTAAATCTTTTTCTGATAATTTCTTTATCATGTCAGTTACAGAACTTGCTTTTGTTTGAAGCATTTCTGCAATTGCATTCGTGTTAACCCCATTCTCATGAGATTGAGATAGCTTATAAATGGCCTTTAAGTAATTTTCTTCGGTATAAGTGTTCATAGTGTTCCTTACAAAGGTATGTTATTTATTTTGTATGCTAAAATTATTAATTTAGATAAGTCTAAAAATTTATTTACATTTGTTTAAATATTGCTAAAGTCAAAAAAAAATGAAAGAAATATTTACCTTTATTATAATTGTATTTGCCTTTAATGCTCATTCTCAAGGGATATTAAAAGGAAATGTTTCCTCATCAGGGCAGCCTGTTTCATTTGCAAACGTGGGATTTAAGGGACTAAATATCGGATCTTCAACAGACCTTAAGGGAAACTTTATAATTCATAATATTCCAGAAGGGGAACAAGAATTAATTGTTTCAGTAATAGGATATGAAAAGTATAAGCAAATCATTAAAATCACAAAAGATCAAACAAGTGAAGTTAAAATTAGCATAAAACCAACAGCAGCTGAATTGAATCAAATAGTTGTGACAGGAACAATGAAAGAAGTATTTATTAGTGAATCACCAGTAAAAGTAGAAGTAATTACTGCCAAGTTCCTTGAAAAATCACCTTCCAATAATATTATGCAAGCCATTGAAACAGTAAATGGAGTTCAGGAACAGATTGGATGCGGAGTATGCGGGACATCAGATATTCATATAAATGGCATGGAAGGGCCCTATACTCTTGTTTTGATTGATGGAATGCCAATTATGAGTTCTCTCTCAACAGTTTATGGATTAAATGGAATTGCTACATCTTTAATTGAAAGAATAGAAATTATTAAAGGCCCTTCATCCACTTTATATGGTACAGAAGCTGTTGCTGGAATAATTAATGTTATTACCAAAAAGCCGGAGGACGTACCTCTTTTTGGAATTAATGCTTTTGGCACTTCCCATTTGGAAAAAAATATTGACTTCTCTTTTGCACCAAAAATGAAGAAAGTGAAAATGTTATTTAGCGGGAATTACTATAATATGAACAATTTTCTTGACCATAATAAAGATAATTTTAACGATATTCCATTAGTTGACAGGGTTTCTTTATTCAATAAATGGTCTTTTCAAAGAAAGAACAATAGGGTATTTAATATTTCAGCAAAATATTACAATGAAAATCGATTTGGGGGAGTAAAAGAATGGACACCTGAATTTCGGGGCAGCGATTCTATTTATGGAGAATCCATTTATACCAAAAGATATGAGCTAATAAGCTCATACCAACTTCCATTTGAAGAAAAAATCAGATGGGATGTTTCCTTTAGTAACCATAACCAGGACAGTTGGTATGGTAATACTGAATATGCTGCTGTTCAAACAACTATTTTTTCAAATTTTATTTGGGATAAAAGAATAGGAGCAAGGCATGATTTACTTATAGGATCCAGCCTGCGCTACAATAATTATGATGACAATACATATGCAACCCCTTATGCTGATAAAACTATTATACCTGGTGTTTTTATTCAGGATGAATATACTTTAAAAGACAATGTTACTCTTTTAGGTGGTTTAAGGTATGATTATCATAAAAATCATTCAGGCATTTTTTCTCCCCGTTTCAATTTAAAATATAAGCCAGGCATATATACTACATTCAGACTTAATGCCGGAACCGGTTTTAGGGTAGTAAATCTTTTTACCGAAGAGCATGCAGCACTTACAGGGGCAAGAACTGTAGTGATTAAAGGAGAATTGAATCCTGAAAAATCCTATAACATGAATCTTAACTTTAATCATATTTTTACATTGGGAGAAAGTTCGGGATCTATTGATGCTGATGCCTTTTATACTTATTTTGAAAATAAAATTATTCCTGATTATGAAACAGACAGAAATTTAATAATATATGATAATCTTCAAGGTTTTTCAATTTCTCGTGGCTTTTCATTGTCCTACAGTCAACGTTTTAATTTTCCTTTAAAACTATCAGCAGGAGCAACCTTCCTTGATGTTTATGCTATTATTCAGGAGAATGATGGAAATACAAGTAGAGAAAATCAGGTATTTGTGCCAAAACTATCTGGTGTATATACTCTTTCCTACAATTTTAAAAAAATAAAGACCAGTATAGATTATTCTGGGAAGGTTATGGGGCCAATGGAGCTGCCCACCTATGAAATTCCTTATAACAGGCCTGAAATATCACCTTGGTTCAGTTTACAAAACATTCAAATTACCCATCAGTTCACTAAATTACTTGAAGTTTATATAGGAGCCAGAAATATATTCAATTATACTCAAAATAGCCCCTTAATTGATCCTCAAAATCCTTTTGGGGATAATTTTGATACTGCCTACGCTTATGGGCCTTTACAGGGCAGAAGGTATTTTTTAGGACTAAGGCTTGGATTTGGTAAGTAATTTCATGTTTCTAAAAAGCCAGATTGTTGTAATAATTTATAACCTGCAATTATTTCTTTTTTTTCTAGTTTTTAATTTTTATAAATAGCCGAATTTTAGGATGTTTCAAAAGAACTAACATCAATTTTCAATTGGCAATTTATCAATGAATTAAAAAAAACACTTTCATGTCTTTGGAATTCTGTTATTTTTGTCTTCCGTTAAATTTGATAATATGAAATAGCCATGCACTAAGGTTCACACAACACTGATGAATATAACATGGCGTACCCGATAGTTATCAGGTACATATGACCTTTTAAAAACAAATTATATATATGAAAACCCCTATATTGATATTAACTCTAAGCTTGTTCTTTATTTCCAACTTGTTTGCACAGGAGCAAAAAAAAGACAAAGCCGTTTATAAACCTTATGTTCCTGGCTTTTACGAAGAAATCCAAAAAAGTAATTCAGAAGATAATTCTCCTGAAAAGGAAGAACGCAAATTATTTAGAATGGATTTTACAGGTATTGATGTACCGGTTTCTGTTGATGAATTTAAAACAAACTGGTGTAACAAGCCACTTTCTCAGGGCGAAACTGGTACTTGCTGGTGTTTTTCTACTTCCTCATTTTATGAATCTGAAATATTCAGGCTTACTGGTCAACAAATAAAGCTATCTGAACTTTATATTGTTTATTTTGAATATATAGAAAAAGCCCGTGAATTTGTAAAAACAAGAGGTACATCAGAGTTTGGTGAAGGATCCGAAACCAATGCTGTAAAAAGGATGATGAAAACTCATGGGCTTGTTCCACTTGAGGCATATAATGGCTTAAAAAACGGAAGGAAATTCCATGATCACAATTTGATGTTTAAGGAAATGAATGATTATCTTCAATACATTAAAACTTCATCAAACTGGAATGAAGAACAAGCTGTTGCAACAATTAAATCAATCCTGGATTATTATATTGGTGTACCTCCAACTAAAGTAACAGTTAATGGAAAAAGCATTAGCCCACAGGAATACCTTAAAAATGTAGCTAAATTAACTCCTGATGATTATGTTGATTTTATGTCTTTAATGGAACAGCCTTACTGGAAACAAAGTTTATACAATGTTCCTGACAACTGGTGGAAAAGCTCTGATTATTATAATGTTCCATTAGATGTGTTTATGAATATAATTAAAAATGCTTCAAAAGCTGGTTATACAATTGCAATTGGAGGAGATGTTTCCGAGAGCGGTTATGATTCTCATTCAGAATTGGCAATGGTGCCCACTTATGATATTCCTTCTGCATATATAGATGAAAATGCAAGACAATTAAGATTTTCCAATAACTCTACTACTGATGACCATGCTATTCATCTTACAGGATATTTAGAAAAACCAAATGGCTATTGGTTCCTTATAAAAGATTCAGGAAGTGGTGGATTTAACGGAAAAAATAAAGGCTATTATTTTTATCATGAAGATTATATCAAGTTAAAAATAATGTCCTTTACCATTCATAAGGACGCTGTAAAAGAAGAGCTTAAGAAGTTTAAATAACTGCAAAAATTATCCTGAATATTTTCCTTAAATTAGCTAAATAACAAATAGCTATGAAAAGTTTTTTATTCTTATTGCTGCTTCTTTCAGTTTCACTACTTCAAGCCCAGGTATACGTTTCCCCACTTGATTATTACGTACCAGACACTCGTTTTAAGATAGGTCTTGATGCTTCCTATAGTTTTAATTCTACTGCGCTTACCACTACTTTTGCAACTAATTTTATTCAGGGACGATCAATTCCTGCTCCTACTTTAGAAAGAATTGCAGAAAGAATGCCTACTCAAAAGCAGGAGTTTGATTTAAATAGGTTCGGAGGGGATATAAATATAGGTGCACATTTTCTTGTTTCTCCAGATACTCTTTTTAATAGGACAGGTTTATCATGGTATTTAGGATTAAGAAACAGGGAACACGTAAATGGAGCATTTAGCAATGATTTTTTTA
>JALYPI010000116.1 GCA_030856445.1 Bacteroidota bacterium | reverse complement strand
TATGACCTTTAAAAAACAAATTATATACATATGAAATAGCCATGCAGCAACCGTGCACAAACACTAATGAATATAACATGGCGTATTCCATATGACAATTAAAAAACAAATTATATACATATGAAATAGCCATGCACCCAACAGTTCATAAACACTAATGAAGATATTATGGTGTATTCCATATGACAATTAAAAAACAAATTATCTATATATGAAATTAGTCTATACAGTCCTGTTTAGTTTTCTAATTACGTTTCTTTTCGCTCAAGGCGTTGAAGATAAATTTCTTCAGAATAAAACAGTAACCCATCAGGAAGCTATTGTTTTTTATCAACAGCTTGCAAAAGCATATCCTCAGTCAAAACTATTTGAATATGAGAAAACTGATATTGGTTTACCTCTTCATTTATTTGTAATATCCAAGGATAAAGATTTTAACACTGCTTCATTAAAAGACAAAAACAAAAGAATTATCTTAATAAATAATGGAATACATCCGGGAGAGCCCTGTGGAATAGATGCATCTATGAATTTAGCCAAGGATTTGCTTACCAACAAAGACATGGCTAAACTACTTGATAACACAGTAGTTTGTATTATTCCTTTTTACAATGTTGGAGGTTCTCTTAATAGGGGCTGTTGCAGCAGGGTTAATCAGAATGGCCCGGAAGAATATGGTTTTAGAGGAAACGCAAGGAACCTGGATTTAAACCGTGATTTTATTAAATGTGATTCGGAAAATGCACGTGCTTTTTCAAATTTGTTTCATATCTGGAAACCGGATGTATTTATTGATACTCATGCCACTAATGGAGCAGATTACAGGCATACTATGACGGTGATTCCTACCCAATATAATAAACTTCACCCTTTGTTGGGAAACTTTATGAAAAACACTATGCTTCCTCAGCTTTATGAAAAAATGAAAAGCAAAGAATATCCCATGTGCCCCTATGTAAATTCGGTTAAATCAACTCCTGACGAGGGTATTATTGACTTTTTGGAAACACCTCGTTATTCTACTGGCTACGCTGCACTTTTTAATACTATTGGCTTTGTTTCAGAAGCACATATGTTAAAGTCTTTTCCTGAAAGAGTTAAATCCACATATGCTTTTTTAACCAGTGTTTTGGAGTTTGTTAATCAGGAAAGCGAGCTAATTGGAAAATTAAAAAAAGAAGCTGATAAAGATATCTTAACAAGAACAGAATTTCCTGTTTCCTGGACTTTGGATACCACAAAGCATGAGCTTTTTAATTTCATGGGATATGAAGCTAAATACAAAAAAAGCAATGTAACTTCCATGGAACGTCTTTATTATGATACACTTGAACCATATACTAAACCTATAAAGTATTTTACTACTTATTTTCCTGATATTATTGTAAACAAACCTGAATATTACATAGTACCTCAGGCCTGGAAAGAAGTAATTGAGCGCTTAAAATGGAATCAGGTAGCAGTGCAAAGACTCAAAAAAGATACTGTTTTAACAGTGCAAGTATATTATATTGAAGATTACAAAACTCCTGAAAAACCTTTTGAAGGTCATTATCTTCACAGCAATATTAAAACACGAATAGAAACCCAAAATATAAATTACAATAAAGGGGATTATGTAATATCAGTTAATCAAGTGCAAAACAGATATATAATTGAAACTCTGGAACCACAGGCTACTGACGGTTTTTTTGCCTGGAATTTTTTTGATGGAATACTACAACAAAAAGAATGGTTTTCCCCTTATGTTTTTGAAGAAAAAGCGGAAGAAATATTAAAAAACAATCCTGAACTAAAAAAGGAGTTTGAAGAAAAACAGAAGCAAGATGAAGTGTTTTTGTCTAATTCCTGGGCCCAGCTATATTTTATTTATCAAAATTCAGTTTATTTTGAAAAAGGATATTTAAGATACCCAGTAGCAAGGGTGAATGAAAAAGTGGCTTTGCCTTTGGAATAAGTTGCAAGTTAAAGGTTAAAGGTTGAAAGTTAAAAGTGGTATTTTGATTATGCTTAGGATGACAGGCGAACGGAGTAAAAAAAGCCAACGTCATCCATGCGTAGTCAATCAGAGCTTGTCGAAGACTATGGGAAGGAGAAAAGCAGTAACCCATACTGGGCGTAGTTTTTAACTACGACCGAAATGCAGGTAGCTTTCAGCTACACCTGCAGCTACCAAAACACTCAACTTAACTTTTCTAATTAAGTCCTTTCATTGTGAAAGCAATCCTTTTTCTGGTAATATCCACTTCAAGCACTTTAACTTTTACATGCTGGTTTAATTTTACCACATCAGCTGGGTTGCTAACATAAGCATCAGCTAGTTGTGAAATATGAACAAGACCGTCCTGTTTTACTCCAACATCTACAAAAGCACCAAAATTGGTGATATTGGTAACAATACCCGGAAGTTCCATACCTGGAATGAGTTGTTCTACTTTAAAAATATTCTTGGCAAACTGAAACAGCTTTATAATAGTTCTTGGATCAAGTCCTGGTTTTTCAAGTTCGTCTAAAATATCCATTAAGGTTGGCATACCAGTCTTATCACTCACATACTTTTCAGGATTGATTTTTTCTCTGAGCTCTTTTTGTTGGATCAAGTCATTCACACTGCATTTTAGGTCTTTGGCCATTTTTTCAACAATGTGATAACTCTCCGGGTGCACTGAAGTATTATCCAAAGGATTAATAGCACCTCTGATACGCATAAATCCGGCACTTTGTTCAAATGCTTTATCTCCTAACCTGGGAACTCTTTTAAGATCGGCTCTGGAAGTAAAAGGACCGTTTGTGTTTCTAAAATCAACAACACTTTGGGCCAGTTTTGCTCCCAGGCCAGAAACATAAGTCAAAAGATGCTTGCTAGCAGTATTTAAATTTACTCCTACTTTATTCACACAGCTTTCTACTACACTGTCAAGGCTTGATTGTAGCATTACTTGATTTACATCATGCTGGTATTGTCCAACACCAATAGCTTTGGGCTCTATTTTCACAAGCTCCGCCAAAGGGTCCATTAATCTCCTGCCAATGGAAACAGCCCCTCTTACAGTTACATCAAACTGAGGGAACTCCTCACGGGCAACAGGAGATGCTGAATATATAGAAGCGCCTGCTTCATTTACTATAAATACCTGAACCTTTTTGTTAAATTTAAGCTTTTGAATAAAACTTTCAGTTTCCCTTCCTGCCGTTCCATTTCCAATTGAGATAGCCTCAATATTATAAGTATCTACTAAATTATATATTTTGGAGCAGGCTTGTTTTAATTGCTCTTGTGGCTTATGGGGATATATAGTTTCATTATGAAGCAGACTTCCCTGTTCATCCAGGCAAACTATTTTACAACCGCTACGAAATCCGGGATCAATTGCAAGAATACGCTTTTGTCCCAAGGGAGGCGCTAAAAGCAGTTGCCTTAAATTATCTGCAAACACTTTTACAGCTTCCTCATCTGCTTTATCTTTTGAAGAATTCCTGAATTCTGTTTCTATTGAAGGTTGTAAAAGTCTACTATATGCATCTTTAACCGCTTTTTCAACTACTAAGGCTGATTCCCTGTTTCCTTTTACAAACAATCGGTTTAAGGAAGAAAGTGAATTTTCTTCGGTAGGCGTTATACTTATTTTTAAAAAACCTTCTGCCTCTCCCCTTCTTATTGCCAGCATTCTATGGGAGGGAATTTTAGCGAGCTTTTCTTCATAGGAAAAATAGTCCTTGTATTTAATTGCTTCCTCCTCTTTTGCCTTAACAAGTTTGCTTCTTACTATGGCTTCTCTTTCATAAAGCTTTCTGATCAGGATTCTTGCCTGTTGGTTTTCATTTACCCATTCCGCTATAATGTCCTTTGCTCCCTGAATGGCATCTTCAACATTAGTTACAGTTTTGTTAAGAAATTTCTCCGCACATCGCTCTACATCATTTTCCTGCTGCAACATTATAATTTTAGCCAGAGGCTCCAATCCTTTTTCTCTTGCAGCCTCAGCTTTTGTTTTTCGTTTGGGTTTAAAAGGAAGGTAAATATCTTCCAGTTCAGAAATGCTCCATGATTCCTTAATTTTCTGTTCTAATTCTGTACTTAACTTTCCCTGTTCTTTTATAGAGTTCAGAATGCTTAATCTGCGTTTTTCAAGTTCCTGTAGTTTTTCCAGACCTTCTTTAATAGAAAAGATCTGAACCTCGTCAAGACTTCCTGTAGCTTCTTTGCGATATCTTGCAATAAAGGGAACAGTTCCTCCCTGAGCTATGAGATCTGCGGTATTTGAAATTTTATTGGCAGGAATATTTAACTCTACTGCTAAAAAATCTATATGTTTTTTATCCATTTTCTATTCAACCAGAATGATTTGTCCTTGTACATCAACTTTAGCTCCAGGCCTTAGCTTTGCACGCTTACGGCTTTCTAATTCCCCATTTACTTTTACCATTCCATCATCTACCATCTGCTTGGCTTCAGCACCACTAAAGGCAGTACCTGTGGCTTTTAACAAACCAATCAGTTCAATATATTCGGTACTTATTTTAAATTTTATCATTCTGAATCAATTATTATATCTTCAAGCGCATCCATTTTCTTTTGGGTAAACCTTCCTGAGGTTGCCCAAACAATTTTTCCATCTCTATCTAAAAGAAAAAAGTAACCTGTGTCCTTTTTATCAAATTCAAGAGCCTTTTTATATGTTTTTAATTCTCCCTTATAAAATAACACATGAGGATAAAACTCTTTATCGGTATCCTCCTGCAAACTTTTTTTTGCTTTTCCGGCAATTGGAATATTCGTTCCTGTAAACATAGGAATGAAATACAAATTAACATCAATTTCCATATCCAACAAACCGGTTTTAGCAATAAATTTATTATATGCGGGATTTAACCAGGTTTTCAAATCACTTTCGGCATCTCGGGAATAGGCCATTCCTATAATTGTATATTTCCCTTTGGAATCTTCAGGAATCATAACTTGTTTGTCAGTTAATGTTTCTGCAGTAATGGAAGGAAATAGTTTACCAATTACATCAGACTGTGCAAAAGATATTGTAGTAGAAAGAATAAAAAACGATAATAAAATAAGCTTTTTCATACGATTTTATAGTTTTAAATGTATACTAAGGCAAAGTTCGGATTATTTGTAAAAGAAAGTCAAGAAATATCATATAAAAATCTCCAACTTATTAACGTGTATAATTGCTTTATCTTTTTTCTAATTAAAAAATGATGATTTTTTTAATTTTTATCACTTTTATTTCCTATTTCAAATACAGTTTATTCTATTTTCTACTTTTCTGATATTATCAGCTCAAAAATTACATTCATTTTTAAAAATTAAACAACAATTAGAACCAAACAACTAATTATCAATACAATAAAATTTAAGCTAAAAAAAATATATTGTAAGTTTATGGTTTACATTTGCTTTAAATTAAACATATTCAACCCTAAAGATGAAAAAACATTCTTTTAATTTAATCCAACTTACTGGTATATTAATTTTAGTATTACTAACCGGTATTAGTCTTAAGGCTCAACCAAGTTTTGAGAAAAAAACTCCTCAAACTGCCAAAACAAAATTATTGCAGATTAAAGAAACTAAAAACGCTACCACTATTAAAAAAACAGAAGGATCAAGATCTACTCTTCTTCCAGATGAGATAATAAATTTAGATTGGTTCTCAGGATGGGATACATTAAGTAAGGATGTGTTTACTTATGTGCCAAGTTCCAATTTAGTATCAGAAAAAATCAATAAGTTTTATGCAGGAAATAATACCTATGAAAATGACGGAAGAGAAACGAATACTTATGATGCTGCTACTAATTTAATTCTAAAAGTAAGTGATTACTGGAATAGCACTTCTAACTCATGGGAAATTAACTCAAGGGAAGAACATGAATTTGATATGTATAATAACTCAACTTTGGAGCTATCTTTATCTTGGGATATTAATTTAAACCAATGGGATACTATGTGGGGAGCTAAAAATGTTTATACTTATTCTACAAATGGAGATATTTTAACAAGTATCTACAGCTATTATGATAATGGAACCTGGGTCAATGATTCAAAAGAAATAAAAAATTATAATACCAGCAATTTTTTAACTTCCACAATCTACCAATCCTACAACGGAATAGCCTGGACCAATGACTATAAAGAAGAATATGTAATAAATTCACTTGGAGAATGGACTGAACTTACTGGTTTTGAATGGACAGGTTCAACATGGGATTCTAATTTTAAGGTAATAAATATTTCCTGGTATAATTTTGCTTATTTTAAACCCTCAGGATATACTGTTCAGGAAAAAGATTTTTCAACTTTCATTAACAGTGAAAAATTTACTGGAACATTCCATACAAATGGAGAAGCTTTATCTGAAATTTATGAAATTTGGGACGGTTCTGCTTGGGGAAATAATTCATGGTCTGTTAGTACTTTTGATAATAATGATAATTTAACTGAAAATCTTTACTATTACTGGGATGGAAGTGCATGGTCGCTTGATTATGGCGACAAAATGACCTATACATATGATTCAAATAATAATATTTTAACAATTGAGTTTTCCTGGTTGGATTGGAACGGGAACTGGGAAGATTATATGAAGCATCTTTACATCTACAATTCTATAACAGTAAATGTGAAAGAAAATGTATTATCAAGGCAAATAAATGTTTATCCTAATCCTTTTCACAATGAATTATTTATAGAAACTGATAAAAATGAACCTATCAAAATATCTGTTTATAATATGACGGGAAAACAAATTTTCACCCAAAACTATACTGCTTCAAATGTAAAAACTACAATTGACCTGTCAGAATTCACCTTGGGAGTATATATGATTCAGATTTCTACTTCTGAAAACACTGTTACAAAAAAAGTAGTTAAGAATTAATTTTAATTGAACTTTAAACAAAAAGCACTTCCACACCAGAGGTGCTTTTTTTTTACAATATTAATTTGTAAATTTTGGTTTAATAAATATGTCTGAAAGCACATTCCATTTTAAGCAGTTTTCAATAGATCAGGACAATTGTGCCATGAAAGTGGGTACAGATGGAGTTTTATTAGGAGCATGGACAGATACTCAAAATGCAAATAAAATACTTGATGCAGGCTGTGGTACTGGATTAATTGCCTTAATGGTTGCTCAAAAAAGCAATGCTCAAATTGATGCAATTGACATTGATCAAGGTGCTATTGAACAAGCAGGTAAAAACTTCTATAAAAGTCCATGGAATGATCGAATAAAAACAGACCATATATCATTACAGACAAAAGCATTAGATTTAGAATTAACATACGATCTTATTATTTGCAATCCTCCTTTTTTTCATAATGCCTTAAAACCAGAAAACGAAGCGCGTGCCAAAGCCAGGCATAGTAGCCTTTTACCCTTTTCTGATTTGATAAATTCTACTTTTCAATTATTAAATGCTTCAGGGAGATTGTCCCTTATTATTCCTTTTAATGATGCTGATTCTCTTATAGATTTGGCCACTTCTAAAGGTTTTTACCTTAAACGATTCTGTAAGATTATTCCCAAACCAAATAAAAATCCCAAAAGAGTACTCGTAGAATTTTCTAAAAGCAAAATCGATCTACCTAAGGCAAGCGAATTAATTATTGAAAATGAAAAACGCCACCATTATACTTCCGAATATATCTTGCTAACTAAAAATTATTATCTAAATTTTTAGAAAGATTTAGTTATATAAACAAACATAAAATAAGGACTATTAACCTGGGGAACATTTTCTTCATCAAATTCTTAATAACAAATTTTTCATTGATAAAGAATAGTTTTTTTTATGATAATCTAGGTCAGAAACGTCAGTACAACGGCCATTTCACCTTAATTAGGTAAGAGTTAAATTATTTTAAAATGAATGAGCAGTATTATTAATTTTCCAAAAATGAAATTAATAATACTGTTCATTGAAATTCACACCAAATTCTTCTAATTCTTTTAAAACAGGCAGGTAAATATTCTTATTAACAGGTATTTGAACTCCTGTTAAACTAATTGTGCCATTTAATATCATTTTAGTTGCGATAGCCACAGGTAAACCAACAGTTTTGGACATAGCAGTATTTACTCGGTCTTCACCCGTTACAACCATTGAAGATTCCACAAGACGCTCCTCACCATTTAATTCAAAATTAAATTTATGCCACATCACTATCATATCTTTATCTTGAGGTTGAAGAGTCCATTTTCTTTCTAGTATTTGTTGCAAAATTTGTGCTGGAGTGGCATTTTTCAAACCAATTTTTATGTCCTTATAAATATCCAACCATTCCAATTTATCAAGAACTTCCACATCATCCTGCTCAAGTTTCATATAGTGCATTAATTTTAACTCAACGGAATCACTTTCATGAAAAGCAAGAAATGAATTGATAAACTCCCTATAAGTCATGTTCTCTGATCCTTCTATAGTGTAAGTATCATCTGTGGCTCCTAATTGCACAAAGGTATCCCAAGCTTTACAAAAACCAGGACGTCTGAATGTGCCTCTATAAATAGTCTTCACATCCTCAAGGCCATAAAC
>JALYPI010000110.1 GCA_030856445.1 Bacteroidota bacterium | reverse complement strand
GTGTAGATAAAAAGGGGCGTAGCCCTGATATCTTTCCTAATCGTACCATGGGGCTCAATCTGATGTCAGGGCTACGCCCCTCTTTTTTAAATTTTCATTGTTTTTCTACGGAGATTTTAGGGCTACGCCCCATTATTACCGTAGCATAAGGGGCGTAGCCCTGTATTCTTCGTAGAAAAATGTATGTGTAGATAAAAAGGGGCGTAGCCCTGATATCTTTCCTAATCGTACCATGGGCTCAATCTGATGTACAGGGCTACGCCCCTCTTTTTTAAATTTTCATTGTTTTTCTACCAAGATTTTAGGGCTACGCCCCATTATTACTGTAGCATAAGGGGCGTAGCCCTGTATTCTTCGTAGCAAAAAAGGGGCGTTAGCCCTGTATTCTTCGTAGAAAAATGTATGTGTAGATAAAAAGGGGCGTAGCCCTGATATCTTTCCTAATCGTACCATGGGGCTCAATCTGATGTCAGGGCTACGCCCCTCCTTTTTAAATTTTCATTGTTTTTCTACGAAGATTTTAGGGCTACGCCCCATTAATACCTTAGCATAAGGGGCGTAGCCCTGCATTCTTCGTAGCAAAAAAGGGGCGTTAGCCCTGTATTCTTCGTAGAAAAATGTATGTGTAGATAAAAAGGGGCGTAGCCCTGATATCTTTCCTAATCGTACCATAGGCTCAATCTGATGTCAGGGCTACGCCCCTCTTTTTTAAATTTTCATTGTTTTTCTACGAAGATTTTAGGGCTACGCCCCATTATTACCGTAGCATAAGGGGCGGCATTCTTCGTAGCAAAAAAGGGGTGTAGCCCTGATATCTTTCTTAATCGTAACATTCAAACAAATATGTTGCATCATATTCAATTTCAAATTTTTTTAATAGTAACAAGTATTCGTCTCGGAAAGATTGTTTTTTATGATGTTCTGGTTGGTTCAAAACATAGTTCACTACTTTGTCGATATGCGATTTTGAATAGGTAAAAGCCCCATAACCATCTTGCCACGAAAATTTCCCCATCCCGATTATCGGGATTCATTCAGCCATTTTGACGAACCCGATTTCACTTGTTCCATTAGTTTAGAAGGCGAAATTGTTGGGTGCATCCCCACAAAAATATGGGTATGGTCTGGATTGCAATAAATTGCATATGTTTTACATTTATGGTTGGTAACAATTCCACACATCACTTTTTCCAATTCATCTCTGAATGATTCTTTGATTAGGTTTTGCCGCCCTTGTATCGAAAAAACGAATTGGATGTATAATTGTGTGTATGTATTTGCCATTGTTGTAATGATGTCAGGGCTACGCCCCTGTTTTTTTTAAATTTTCATTGTTTTTCTACCAAGATTTTGGGGCTACGCCCCATTGATACCTTAGCACATCAAAATTATATTTACCCGAAATTTTCATTGATGGGCTCAATCTGATTTCAGAGCTACGCCCCTGTTTTTTTTTAAATTTTCATTGTTTTTCTTCCAAGACTTTGGGGCTACGCCCCATTAATACCTTAACACATCAAAATTATATTTACCCTCCGCTTTTATTCTAATACCCACTATTTTTGTATTAAATTTAATCTATGGGGACAAACAAACATTTGAAGGCAAATAAAATTGATTGTGAAGATATAGCACTAATACACAGTCAATTCCCCACTAATAAAGTGAATCTTCAGCCAATGGCAGTGTAAAAATCACTGTAGTTCCTTTGTGTTCTTCACTTTCAATAGATATTTCACCACCATTTTGGCTGACAAAATACTTCACCAGTTTTAAACCCATGCCTGTGCCTTCTTCATTTTCAGTCCCTGTTTCAGAAATACTTTCTTTCTCAAACAGCTTGTCTTTTACTTCTATGGACATTCCCACGCCATTATCTGTAATGTGAACCTCCGCCATGGAGCCTTTTAAATGGGCAGTAATAAGAATTCGGCCACCTTTTTGCGTAAATTTTATGGAATTGTTCACCAGGTTTTGCACAATGGATTTTAGCATATTGGTGTCTGCAACAATAAAAATTTCATTTTGGATTAAATTTTCTATTTTGATGTCTTTATTCTTGGCATTCTCTAAGGACACAGCCAGTGCATCATTTACAGCCAAAAACAGCCTGGCTTTAGCAGGGTCATAACTTGCTTTTTCTTGCTTTGACTTTACCCAGGCAATCAGTTCATTAAGCTGCTGAAGTAGTTTTGTAGAGGAACGGTGTATAATATCCGAAAATTCTTTAATGTGTTCTTTCTCAAGAGTTTTTACATTGTTTTTTAATATTTCTGATGAACTGACAATTCCTGCCAGCGGATTTTTCAAATCATGGGAAATAACGGAAATTATCTTTTCTGTTGCCTCATTTATTTCTTTTAAATCCTGATTGTACTTTTTTACTTCATCTTCTATTTCTTTTCTTTTGGTGATATCCTGTGAAACTTCCAAAATAGATATTGGTTTTCCTTCTTCATCTTTCAATAATGTAATCTGAGTCAAGGAATTAACCAACTTTCCGCTTTTTGTTTTCGCAGTAAATTCGCCTTTCCATTCGCCATTTTCCAAAATTTCCTCTTTAATTTTACTATATGGCTTTCCGAATTCAATGTTAAGTAAACCTGGCCTGTTTGAAGCCAATGCTTCCTCTTTGCTATAGCCGTATGCGGTTTCCGCCCCTTTATTCCAGAATGTGATATTATCATCTGGAGTGGTTATTAAGATAGGATTATCGGATAATTCTACAATTTCCTTAAAATAGTATAGCTCCATATTTAATGTAACGAGTTCTTTGGTACGTTTTTGAACTTCTTCTTCTGATTCATTATATAAAACCTGTAACGCTGATTGTGATTTGGATAGCAAGGAATAATCTGATTTCAATTTTTTTACGACCCGGGCTAAAGTCCTCACGGAAAATAGAATAATCAGGATTCCTATGATAAGCATTAAATATATGATTCTTTTGTTGTTATCCACTGCTTCCTGTGTTGCGGCGATGGTTTCTGATGAATTGGTTCTAATGAGTATTGAAAGGTCATTTAAATTTTTGATGTAATGAGTATAAGCAGGCCTAAGTTCGGTTTTTTCATATTCAAGCGGATCCATGCCCGTATCACTCTTGAATAATTCAATTGCTTTAACTGCTTTTAAATTATACTCACCTCTTGATTTTTGAACAACATCAAATTGCTGCCTAATCGTTTCATTTGTTATTAAGGTGTTTAATTTTTTATAATGTTCTTCGTTTTCTTCATAATAATTATGAATATTTTCTTTGTAAACCTCTTTGGAAATGGGATCTTGGCTGAACAAATAATACAATATGTTTAGCTTTCTCATTCCGGCATTATGCTTAATCGTATTGAGCAGGATTAATTGTTCAAAAGAAATTTCTTTGATGTATTTTATATTTGATTCAAACTTATTCAGGTGGTTCAAATTCATCACTCCAAACAATACAAGGAAAAGAGAAATAATGGCAAATACCAATATTATAGGCCTTGAAATAACATATAATTTACTTTTTGTGTCCATTGATAGACTTTTATAAATGAATTAGGACAAAATGTACTAATACTGATCCTTCCTTTATAAATTTAATAAAATATCCCATAACAAAAAAGTGGTTGATGTTAAATAATAGTTAAAGCTAAAGTTGATAACGGAATTTTTAGGGAAAGGGTTTTAATTGAAAAAAGTATGCCTCCTTCGAATCCGTTGAGCTAAGTCCTATGCTTTAACACTTTTGCTTCAATGTAAAAAATAATTTCCTCGGCAATGTTTTTAGATTGATCGCCCATTCTTTCTATTTTTCTAATTACGGATAAAACGGAAAGGTAATGTAAAGGATCAGGATGACTTGATTCAATAAGTGATAATGTTATTTTTATTGCTGCCAGGTTAATTTCATCAAGCGTATCGTCTTTTATAAATACTTTTCTTGCAAGTTCGGTGTCTTCATTAATCAAAGCATCTAGGCTATCATCAAGCATAGAAAGAGCTACTTCATACATTTTAGTTAAATTGTACTTTTCAAGAACTTCAATTGAAAATGGTGTTTTTACATCCATTACATAATGAGCAACGCTCTCTGCATTATCTGCTATGCGTTCAAGGTTTGAGTTTATTTTTAAAGCTGCAAGCACAAAGCGCAAATCAGCAGCTACAGGATTGTACAGGGCAAATATTTTTTCACAATCCCTGTCTATTTTTAATTCAAAGGCATTTATTCTTTTTTCGGTAAAAAGTATTTCTTTAGCCAAATTCTTGTCAAAGTCAAAAATCGCGCTTTTGCCTTTAGAAATTTGAGACCTGACCATTCTGGTCATTTTTATCAAATCTTCTTTTAAATAATGAAGTTCGGTATCAAGATGTGTCATGTTTCTCTGGTATTATTTATTGATAAGGTTTTAATTGATATTCTCTTTTCTCAAATTTAATAACATCAACCAAACCTACCGGTAATGTAATTCTGAGTTTTTATTTGTTTTGGATTGGTGAAAATATCCTTTGTTTTTCCATATTCTATTAAATCACCCAAATAGAAAAAAGCCGTGTGATCGCTTACCCTCCCTGCCTGTTGCATATTGTGGGTTACTATTACAATGGTGTATTTTTCTTTTAATTCATAGATTAATTCTTCCACTTTTGCAGATGAAATAGGATCAAGTGCAGAAGTAGGTTCGTCCATAAGAATTACAGTGGGCTCAACAGCCAAGGCTCTTGCAATACAAAGCCTTTGCTGCTGTCCACCAGATAAAGAAAGAGCAGATTTTTTAAGATTATCTTTTACCTCATCCCACAAAGCAGCCTGTTTTAATGATTTTTCAACCGCATTGTCCAATATTGATTTATCTTTTATTCCCTGTATTCTTAAACCATACACTACGTTTTCATAAATGTTTTTTGGAAAAGGATTGGGTTTTTGAAATACCATACCTACTTTTTTTCTAAGCTCCACCACACTTGTTTTTCTGCTGTATATCTCTGTTTCATCAATTAATATTTCTCCTTCTTTTCGAAAAATTTCTATGTAGTCATTCATCCTGTTGAATAACCTTAAAAAGGTAGATTTACCACAACCCGAAGGCCCAATTAAAGCCGTAACCGTGTTTGATTTTATAATCATATTAATATCTTTTAAAACCTGGCTTTCGCCATAAAAAACATTTAGGTTTTTGGTTTCAAGTTTATTCGTTTTTTGGCTTAGCATATATACTATTTTAATATTACCATTTAATTTTTTTCTGCCATTTGTTTCTAAAATAAACAGCTATGCCATTCATAATAAAAGTAATGGCTAAAAGCACAATAATTCCAGCAGCTGCATTTATTACAAATCCATGCTGTGGTCTGCTGATCCAATTAAAAACCTGTATTGGAAGCACCGAGAATTCATCTAAAGGCCCAGAAGGTACAAAAGCAACATAAGTAAGAGCGCCAATTACAATAAGTGGCGCTGTTTCCCCAACCGCCCTTGATAATGCCAAAATCACACCTGTTAATATTCCCCCCATTGATGCTGGCAATACCTGCATCCAGATAGTTTGCCATCTTGATCCACCCAGTGCAAGAAGCTTCCCGAATTGACTGGGGGACAGCTTTGATGGCTTCCCTGGTAGCCACAATAATAATAGGCAAAATCAATAAAGCAAGCGTTAAGGCCCCGGCTAAAAGACTTGAGCCCAGATGTCCCCAGCGCGAAAACACTTGTAAACCAAGTAATCCATAAATTATTGAAGGCACCCCTGCAAGGTTGGCAATATTTATTTCTATCAGTTTACTTAGCCTGTTTTTGCTTCCGTATTCCTCAAGGTGAATGGCTGCCGCAACCCCTATTGGAAATGCTATTATGGCAGTTAAAATAAGTATCCATATCGACCCCATTAATGGAGTTAATATTCCTGCTTTTTCAGGGAAACGTGATGGGAGACCGGTAATAAAATCCCAGCTTAAACGACTGCCTCCTTTTGAAAACACATCAACCAAAAGCACTATAAGGATTAGTAAGCCCGAAAAAGTGCAAAATATTCCAAACAGGTTAAATGCTTTATCTTTTAAACGATTTGTTTTTTCAGCCTTATTCATATTTTTCCTGGAATTTGCTTTTAACCCAAAAACTAATGTTGTTTAGAATAAAAGTTAAGATAAATAAAGTAATTCCCGCAGCGAAAATAGTTCGGTATTCTAGTGAATCATGAGGAACATCCCCAAGGCTTACCTGAACAATGTAGGTAGTTATGGTTTCAATTGGTACCATTGGGTTAAATGTTAATCTTGGTTGCTGTCCTGCTGCAATTGCTACAATCATTGTTTCACCTATTGCCCTGGAAATGGCAAGAATCACCGAAACGGCAATTCCCGAAAAAGCAGCAGGGATCATCACTTTAAATGCAGTTTGTAATCTTGTGGAACCCATTCCATAAGCTGCTTCCCGCAAAGATTTTGGAACCGATCTTAGTGCGTCCTCACTTAGGGAAGAAATATATGGAATGATCATTATTCCCATAACAATTCCCGGGGAAAGGGCATTAAAACCAGCAAGTCCGGGAATTATTTTTTGCAATAAAGGAGTAACAAATGTAAGGGCAAAAAAGCCATAAACCACAGTAGGAACAGCAGCAAGTATTTCTAAAACGGGTTTTATTGCAATTGTTAGTTTTTGGTTTGCATATTCATTTAAATAAACAGCAATAGTAAGTCCAACTGGTACTGCAACAACTATTGCAATAAGTGAAGTAAGGAGAGTTCCAGATATTAAAGGAAGTATACCAAATCTTTTTTGCTCAAAAAGCGGGGTCCATTCAGTGTCAGTTAAAAACTCAAGAACAGATACCTCTTTAAAAAATAAAACAGATTCATAAAGCAATACTACGATAATGCCAAGAGTGGTAAATATGGTAATTAGACTACAGGTAAAGAGCAGTTTTTCTATTATTTTTTCTTTTAAATCCATCCTTTTTTTTTAAAATCTGAAACCCAAGAATAAAAAGACACAGTATTTTTTGCTGTGTCTTGTATATACTCTGCAGATTAAGGACGCTTTTTCAACACTTGTAACAGATTAACTCCAACACTGTTAGTTTCATTTTCGAAAACAGAACCCGAAATTTTTTCTTTACATCTTTTTGAAGCTTCTGCATAAACTTCTTTTGGCAGTGCAATGGCTCCTGTTTCTTTTGCTAGTACAGCTGCATTTTCAAGATAAAAATTGATAAAAGTTTTAACTTCTTCACGGTCTGCAGATTTTGCATTTACATAAATAAATTCTGGTCTTGCAAGAGGTTGATAAGTTCCATTTTCTACTGTTTCTACTGTAGGAATAATTGGTCCTTTTCCATTTTCATCATTCAAGTCATCTATAGGTACCAATTTTAATTTATCGCTGTTTTCAGAAAAATAAGCTAATCCAAAAAACCCAAGAGCTAGTTTATCAGTTGAAACACCTTGTACAAGAACATTGTCATCTTCGCTTGCAGTATAATCGCCCCTGCTTGACTGTGATTTGCCCATAATGGCTTCTGTAAAATAATCATAAGTTCCTGAGGCCACACCTGCTCCATAAAGATGAATTTCACTATCAGGCCAACCAGCTCTTATCTGGCTCCATTTAGTGATTACACCTTGAGCTTCGGGTTCCCATATTTTTTTAAGCTCTTGAATAGTTAGGAAATCAACCCAAGTGTTTTCCTTACTAATTACAACAGCTAATCCATCATAAGCAACAGGGATTTCTATAAACTCTATTCCATTTTCTTTGCAAGCCTGAATTTCTGATGCTTTAATAGGCCTTGATGCATTACTGATATCTGTTTCACCTCGGCTGAATTTTTTAAATCCACCACCAGTGCCTGAAACACCAACAGTAATTTTAATATCAGGTTGTACTGTTCTGAATTCTTCTGCAACCGCTTCCGTTAATGGATAAACAGTGCTTGAACCATCTATTTTTATATCTCCCGTAAGGTGATTTTTATTTTCATGGTCATTATTGGTGCCACATCCTGCAATTAATGCAGATACTCCGATGGCTATTATTAAAGATTTTATTTTCATTTTTATTTAATTTATATTTTTATAATTAAAATTATTAACTGTAAAAGTAGATTCAACACATTACTAAAAGGTTTTGTTTATGTTAAATTAAAGTTAAGGTTTATATTTATTAAGGTCAAATACCTTTGTTTTTAATGTTTTAGTAAAATTATTTTCTATAATTTTTGAATTAGTAATTATTATTAATTTCTTTTTTCATTTTCCTGAATTAAATGTTTAGAAAGCAAGCTCAACTTGCATTCTAAACATTGCTCCTTCATTTTGTCCTGTTTGAGTATATGAAATATCACTTTGAACTTTTAGATTGTGGCCAACTATATATCTGCTAAAACCTAAAGTGTACATATCTATATTTGGATTTCCGGTAATTTCCTCAGGCATTACAGTTGAGTATCTACCTGAAACCTCAAAATCATTTTCAAATAAGTATCCACCTTGTATGCTAAAACCCCTACCTGTATAAAAAGATCCTAAAATATCATCTCCTTCAAAATAAAGAGGGGTAACAGGAGTGTTTCTTTGAATAAACTCACTCATTATAGATATTCCCTTATATTTAATCATCACGTCTGCCATGATTGATTTCAAATCTCTTTGGACAGGCGTAAATTCTCCTAGTTGTCCCCGTTCCCTTACTGCGCCATCATTGTAATCATAGGTAAATCCCAAGGAGATTTTAGGAGTTTCTTCCCTGTATATGTCTGATCCAACATAATCCCCTTTCTTTGTAAATTCCCCAAGAGGTAAAAATTCAACCCTTCCTGTATAATCAAAACCTCCTTGGTTTGGTGCAGTAATTCCTCTTCCTTCTCCTAGTGAAACAGAAGCAATTTCTTTAAAAACCATCTGTCCTATTTTTATTTTATGATGCAATTGAACTCCTGCGTCCCTGTCAAGATTAAACCTTGAGTTTACTATGCTTCTGTCAACGAATTGAAGTTGTTGTGATGATATTACACGTTCTCTGTTTCCTGGAAGTTTTGTTTGTCCTACCCAAAGGGAGAAATTTTCATAAAAATTCCATTTTACAACAGCATCGAGAATAAGCCTGGGAGTATTGCTTGTAAAACCATTTCCTCCTGTTAAATCTCTATTTGAAAGCCCTAATTCAAGTTTATAAGTTATTTTAGGATTATATGCAAAACCATCAAATTTTAACCTGGATCTCCTTATTAAAAAATTAGTTGTTCCATCGTCAAAATCAATTACATCATCCAATACCGGGGTTTGCACAATTAATAAACTTTGTATTCTGGCACTGAACCTTAAACTAAATGTTGAATCTTCATCAACAATAGAAATTCCACTGCCAAACTTTGCATCAACCTTATCCTGACTTTTAACTCCCGTAAAAGAAATTAATAATATAGTTAAAAGGATTAAAAATTTCTTTTGAAAAAGAGTAGTGCTTTTTCTGTCACAATTATTTTTTTTCATATTCAATCTTATTAGTTTATCTTTTTACTAATTACATTGCAAATATTGAGAATAAATGGAAGAAAAAACATAGAATTAATATTGTTAACAATAACATAACAAAGGGAAAGGCGGCTTAGAAATGGATTTCTCCCATTAATATTAAACAACTAGGTGAAGTGTTTAATTTTTTTTAAAAAGTGGAAGATATTTGATTTTTCTGCCCTTAACATTAAATTAACATTGGCATGTGCCAGTTTTCTACAATTTAAGGCAAAAATGCCCTATGTGAAAAGGTGGTTTAATTAAGAAAAGAATTTAATTTAAAATCCATCATTATTTACAAGCCAAGCTGCCCTAATTAATTTTACAATTGTTTTTAAAGAAATGTTTTTTTTAAAAGGAGAAACTTTATTATAAGTCTCCTTTCAATTCAGGAGAGATTGTTTTAAAAGGTGCACGTACATAAGGAACCTCCTGGTTTTTATAAGTCCAAGAAGAAGTATTTGCCGACCAAGTAAGCAGGAAAGCTAACATTTAAAGTAGACATTGCAATAACTGCATTAAAATGGTTAAATCTTCTTGCCAGAATTTGCCTTTCATTTTTACTATGACTGAAGAAGGGATTGCTCTCGCAAAAATACAAACTATAAAAGTTGAGGTTGGGCAAGAATCAGTAGAAAGAAATATACAAGAAACACATAGTTTATCGCTTTCAATAATTTTGGAAATAGTATTAAATGTGGCAGGAGAAAAGAAAGTGGAAGTTCAGGATAATTTATCATATTCAATTTCAAATTTTTCCAACAGTAATGGCATAGGTTTTACATTTTTGGTTTGTTAAATGCCGCACATTACCTTTTCCAATTCGTCTCTGAATGTTTCTTTGATTAGGTTTTGTCTTCCTAGTAAC
>JALYPI010000098.1 GCA_030856445.1 Bacteroidota bacterium | reverse complement strand
CATGTTGAACTAAATTCTTCGGTAATTCTTTTTTTTCATCATAGTTATGAGTGTTTATGGTTGAACTACAATATTCAGAAATTAAATGGAACTTTAGAAAACTACCGAAGGTTTAGTGCAACAGCGGCTTAGCAATATTTTTTTATTGGGGGCTGACGAGGTTAAATGAACATTTGAGCATTAATAAACATTTGAAGTAAATTGAAAATTTGTGTTCCAAAACCCCAACAAAAAAACATCGCCAAGCCGCAAACCGTTACCAGCAAAGGCGGAAGACAACATAAGTATTAACCTAACGACTAATATAAATCAAATGGAAGAAAAACAAGAAAATCCAAAAACACTTAAAAAATATATACCGACTGCTGAATTTTATAGCCAAATAATTGACAGTTTACAAGATTATGCAATTTTTACGCTGGACAATGAATATATCATTAATAGTTGGAGTTCTGGCTCGAAAAAAATATTTGGCTACGAAACGAAGGAAGTTATTGGAGAACCTTTTGATTTAATATTTACAGCGGAGGATATAAAAAATGGTATTCCAAAAAAAGAAATTGATACAGCTTTAAAAGAAGGCAGAGCAACAGATAATAGATGGCATATTACTAAAGACAAGAGTCTGTTTTATGCTTATGGGTTGGTTTTTCCACTCATCAGTTTAGACGGTAAGATGTTGGGCTATGTGAAAATTTTGCGTGACTTGACATTCAGGAAGCAATCGGAGGATGCTATAAAAAAATATATCAGAGAATTGGAAGAACTTAATACGCATAAGGAGAGTGTTCTTGCAATACTTTCACACGATTTAAGAAGTCCTCTGTCAGCTATTATTGGAACTGCAAAATATTTGAAAGAAAATTTTCACAAAATGAAACCTGATGCTGTTCAGGAAATGCTTGATTTACTTTACAAAACATCAACGGATGAATTAGCTATGTTAGACTATTTAGTAGAATGGGCAAGAATCAAATATGCATCAGACGCTTTTTCTCCAACAAAAATAAAACTAACCGAATACATTGCTAAAGTCTTTGAAACTTTAAACGAAACTGCTTCAATAAACACAATAAACCTTCATCAAGACATTGAAGAGAATACTTCTGTTTTTGCGGATGGTAAAATGTTAATTTCCATCCTTCAAAACATTGTTTCAAATGCAATAAAACATACGGGCAAAGGCGGTACAGTGAAGGTTTCAGCAAAAAGAAAAGACGACAAAATTATTATTCAGGTTAAGGACACGGGAATTGGAATGTCAAAAGAAATAATGAGAAAACTTTTTACGCTACAAATGAAAAGCCTTTCAGAAACAAGAAAAAAAAACAAAGGGGCTGGTATTGGATTATTATTGGTAAAAGGATTTTTAGAAAAAAATGGTGGTGAAATATGGGTAGAAAGTATTGAAGGTGAAGGTTCAACTTTTTATTTTACATTACCCATTGAGAAACCTTTAAATAAAATAGGCAGTTCAGACGAAGTTATGTTTGATGAAAGTGCATAATTCAAAGACTGGCAAACGACATTTATATGAACAAATCGACTAACCTTGAAATAGCCACAGCGTATAACAGCACCTACAAAAAATTGGCGGTTCAGTGGTTAAATGAAGCTTTTTGCTTCGTATCAAGTTTTGTGGTGGCAGACAGTTTAGTGCTTCGGAATCGCCAACTTCTTGTAGCTGTGAGGTCTTGCATTATTATAAAGACCTACGACTGATTTTAAGAGCTCCTGGGCTTCATAGGCAACTCTATATTCACAAATTGGTGGCTGAGCATTTTCTTCCGGAGAAAGCAGAAGACCAAACATTTGTTATACATTTAGATTTTAAGAAGGGAAATAATAAGGCTAATAATCTAAAATGGGCCAATACTAAAGAAAGGATTGAGCACAATAGAAAAAGCCCAGCTGTAATTCAGGCCGTTAAAAAATTAACAGAGTTCAATAAACAAAGTGACGGCAGAAAGCTTACAGCAGCCAAAGTACAGTTTATTAAGAAATAAATATTTGACCCTAATCGCAAAACGCGACTAAAAATGATTGCTAAGCAACCTTGTAAATAATAAAAGGGAAATTCCGGATGATATAAACTATCCTGCGGAATATTCTTTTGCTCTTTGAATCTAAAATCGGATAATTTCTCTAGCTGTGGGACAGTTGTGCCTCGCTCATGCGAGGCA
>JALYPI010000089.1 GCA_030856445.1 Bacteroidota bacterium | reverse complement strand
ATGTAGCACAAGGCAAACTGGATGTGCAATTGGGAATACTAAGATTAAGAAATTTTTTAAACATTAAAGGAAACGAGGATATCCATCTTATGGAACCCATGGAAATTCCCCAGTTTGATGTGAACCTGGAAAAAGCAATAGCACAAGCCAAAGAAAGCCGGCAGGATATGCTTAGTTTTGAGCGCTTAAAAATGGAAGCAGACAGGGAATTGGCAAGAGCAAAAGGAGAAAACAGGCTAAATGCAAACCTTACCGCTTCATATGGCCTTACTCAAAGTGCTGTGGTTGTAGAGAGCGCTTATGTAAACCCGCTGGAGCAACAAAGACTAAGGTTGGGTTTTCAGGTGCCTATAGTGGATTGGGGAAGAGCAAAATCTCAAATAAGAACTGCACAGGCAAACAAAGAATTGGTTGAACTGAATGTCTCACAAGGAGAACAGAATTTCGAACAGGAAATTATTTTGCTAACCACTCAGTTTGATATGTACCGTGAAAAATTAAAAGTTGCAATACAATCCGATACCATTGCCCAAAAAAGGCTGGATATAACCATGCAGCGTTACCTAATAGGCAAAATAGGAATACTTGATTTAAATGTAGCTTTTGATGAGCGTATACAGGCAAAAAGAAGCTATGTACAATCCCTAAGAGACTTTTGGATCTCCTACTATGATTTGCGGTTAAAAACCCTGTATGATTTTGAGGTAATGAGAGAAATCAGTTATTAAAAAAATCCCCACCTATCCAAAATAAAGCTAAACCTCCCCTCCTATTACCCAACAACAAATAACAAATAACAAATAACAAGAAACAAGTAACAAGTAACAAGAAACGAATAACAAATAACGAAAAACAAGAAACAAACAACAAGAAACGAATAACAAATAACGAAAAACAAGAAACGAATAACAAATAACGAAAAACGAAAAACAAACAACTCAATACCCCACAATCATTTCTTTTTTCTCTTTCTTTTTAGGGTTTTTCAAAAGTATAGCAAAAGAAATTGCAGGAACAAAAGCACCAATCCCCGTAGCCACCGCGTCTTTAACTTCCGGATTTCCCCTACCGGTGGCATCCCAGGTTTCCTTTGCAATACCAGCCAAAATTCCACTGCTGAGCCCTAGCCAAAAAGCGTTTTTTTTGTTTTTGGTTATTTTATAAACAGCCAAATATGAAACAGTAGTTATACCCGCTCCACATATTAAATGCAGTTGCTTGTCCCTTGGAATAGTAAAACCGGAATTTGTATTCCTGTCCTGTGCAAAAATATTAGAGGAGATAAGTAAAAATAAAAGTATCCATTTTATCATAGAAATAAAGTATTTGTGAAACATATTGTGCTTCACAAATACTTTAACAACTATACCATCTCCTTGCTTTCCCCCTTCATTACAGTGCTCAGCTAAAGCTGATGTTATTTATATAGTCTTTCCATGAGTAATTCCAGTCACATAATGTGGAATAATTAAAAGCAACATAGGCACTTACAAAATGGTGCTTTTAATTCCGGGTAGTGTGTATTTTATTGTAAAATGAAATTTAATCTATGTTAATAGAGCAGCTTGCTTTTACAAGTAGCTCAAATAATAAAAAGACAACAAACCACAATTAATCACCTACCAACTTGATTTAATGGGCCTTAAATTATCCTTAATCCTTAGGTTAATGAGAATATATTATGTACTATTGTAATCTTTTTTCATACAAGAAAATTTTTGCAAACTAAATAAATACACAATGAATATTTTTAAGATCACAGCAATAGCATTAATGGCTCTTTTTTTAACAAATACGGCTAATGCTCAGTCTGATGATGAAGAATCCACTCCCTGGATTTTTGGAATAGGTACCAGTTTTATCGATAATGATGGAAAAGCCGGAGTTTTATTTGACTTTAAGCAAGGATGGAACACTGTATATTATCCTTCCAGATTAAGTGCAGAAAAAATAATAGCAAATGGTTTTAGTGCAGAGGCTGTTGCAAGCTATAACAGGTTTAGACCAGGCAAAATATTCAATGGGAAAATTTTAAATGAGGTAAGAAGCTATGTAGGGGTAGATGTTATGGGAAAATATGACCTAAATGAGGCAGTGGGACAAACAATATGGTTTGATCCTTTTGTAATGGCAGGATTGGGATACACCTATGTTCAAAATGGAAAATCAATACTTTATCCTGAATTCAAACAAAGAGATTTAAACACAGGGAACTTCAATGTAGGTTTTGGATTCAACCTTTGGATCACAGACGAAATTGGACTTAATTTACAAACAGTAGGTAAGTTTACCTTTGATAATACAACAGCTTCTAATTACCTTCAACATTCTGTTGCAGTAGTTTATAAAATGGACTTCGATAACAGTTTCTACAAAGCAAAAACAAGAAAAGGAATAACAAACATTGTTGACCATATTCAAAAAATAGCCAACAAAGTTCCAGACTCCACCATAGACTAGTTTTGTAAAAGAAACGTGTAAAACCTTAAAAAGGGGAAAGAATAAAGCCTAAAGCGCTCTTATTCTTTCCCCTTTTATTTTTGGGGTTATTGCTTAGTGCTTGATATTCTTCTCTTGGTTAGCCAGTAACAAGTGTTTCATTTTTAATGTTTGCTGCGAGTGGAAGTGAATGCTAGCTTGCCTGCGTTTGGCGAGAGATCCCTCACTTCGGTCGGGATGACAGCGTTGAACATGGCTTGGGGGTCGGGATGACAGCGTTGAACATGGCTTGGGGGTCGGGATAGCAGCGTTGAACATGGATTGGAACAAAGTAAAAAGCACCTATTTTCCCGAACAAAGTTCAAAGCACCTGTTTTCCCGAACGTAGTGA
>JALYPI010000209.1 GCA_030856445.1 Bacteroidota bacterium | reverse complement strand
CCACCACCACCCCCTCCACCCCCTGCAGTAATAGAATTACAATTGGTAGAAGATGATGTGGTAATTGAAAACGAAGTTGAAATAAAGGAATCGGAGGCAGATCAATCTTCTTTTGTTGATATTGTGATAAAAGAAGAAGTTATAGCTGAAAATGAAATTTTTACTATAGTTGAAAATATGCCTTCCTTTCCAGGTGGTGAAGAAGCGCTTTAAATTTCTTGGTAATGAAATGAAATATCCGCAGATGGCTAAAGATGCCGGAATACAAGGTACCGTTTATGTTACTTTTGTTATTGGTTCTGATGGTAAAGTAACAGATGTAAAAGTACTTAGAGGAGTTAAAGGTTTAGATGATGAAGCTATACGTGTTGTTCAAAAAATGCCAGCCTGGTCTCCAGGTAAGCAAAGAGGAAAAGCTGTATCAGTTCAGTATAACTTGCCAATAAGATTTGTTTTAAAGTAAAATATAATTTCCAATTAAAAAAGCGCTGGTTCAAATTCTGAATCAGCGCTTTTTTTTATTTCCCCTTCTGAAAATACCTTTTTTATTTCTATTTATTTCACCAAGGAAAATTTCTATTAATAGAATGAGTTTTTTCGATTAATATACCTATGTTCTCCCTTTAAACAGTATATGTTTCGATAAAAAGAACTTTTTTAGAAACTGTTTGCATTTATTTTCGTAATAAGAAACAACAAGGAAATTAATTCAATCATGGAATTAAAAAAGAATCCTCATGCCGACCTTGAAAAAAGGAAATCTCTGTTTCTTCAAATAGGGCTTGTGATTTCTCTGGGGCTGGTACTTCTGGCCTTAGAATGGAAAAGTTATGAAGGAAGCCTTTCAGACCTGGGTCAATTAATTATTGATCCTGCCGAAGAGGAGATGATCCCCATTACTCAGCAAGAAATACCACCTCCACCACCTCCCCCTCCAGCTGTAATAGAATTACAATTAGTAGAGGATGATGTTGAAATTGAAAACGAAATAGAAATAAAAGAATCAGAAGCAGATCAATCTAGTTTTGTTGAAATTGTAATTAAGGATGAAGTAATTGCAGAAACTGAAATATTTACCATAGTTGAAAATATGCCTTCTTTTCCTGGTGGGGAAGAAGCTCTTTTTAAATATTTAGGCAATGAAGTAAAGTACCCTCAAATGGCTAAAGATGCAGGTATACAAGGAACTGTTTATGTGACTTTTGTAATTGGAGCTGATGGAAAAGTAAAAGATGTCAAAGTATTAAGAGGGGTTAAGGGATTGGATGAGGAAGCAATACGCGTAGTTCAGAAAATGCCTGCATGGTCTCCAGGTAAACAAAGAGGTAAAGCAGTGTCTGTACAATACAATCTTCCAATTAAGTTTAAAATTTTATAGTTTTTATCACCTGTTCAACCTTTTGAACAATAATACACTAATTCATTTCTATATGGTTTAATCTTTACACGCCTAAAATTTTAAAAAGAATAAGGATTCATTTTGTGTATCTTTTTAGAACTTTTATGATTATGTGAGTAAAGAGTTTTAGTAGCGATTTTAAATTCGTAACCCCTAAAATAAATCATATATGGAATGTAAGAAAAATCCTCAGATCGATCTTGAAAAAAAGAAACCAATGTTTCTTAAAATAGGTCTTGTAGTTTCCTTGGCACTGGCATTAATGGCTTTAGAATGGAAAAGTTATGAAGGCAATTCCGCTGGCTTGGGCCAACTTGTTTTGAACCATGAAGAAGTTGAAATGATCCCAATAACCCTCCCTGAATTACCACCGCTACCACCACCTCCTAAGGCAGTTATAGAATTTGAAATTGTAGATAATGAAGTGGAGATTGAAACAGAAGTTGAAATAAATTCAGAAGCGCATGAAGCAACTGTGATTGAAATTATTCCAGAGGCAGAAAAAATTGAAGAAATTGAAATTTTTCGAATTGTAGAAGAAATGCCTTCCTTTCCTGGATGCGAGAAGATTGCAGATTTTGACCAAAGAAAAATGTGCACAGATGAGAAAATTCAGGAGTTTTTATTTAAGAATACGAAATATCCTCAAATGGCTAAAGATGCAGGGATTACAGGAACTGTTTATGTAAATTTTGCAATTGGCCCTGATGGCAAAGCAAAAAACATTTCCATTGTAAGGGGTGTTAAAGGTCTTGATGAGGAAGCAATCAGAGTGACCCAGGCTTTCCCTGTTTTTAGTCCTGGTAAGCAAAGAGGAAAACTTGTTACAGTGGAATATACACTTCCTTTTAAATTTGTTCTTAAATAATTTAACCTAGCCTGCTCTCTGTGGGGAGCAGGCTTAATTTTTTTAATTATAAAATTTCATATATGGTTTAAACTTTACAAATTCCAGAAGCAGTTTATAAGAATTAGCAAGTT
>JALYPI010000057.1 GCA_030856445.1 Bacteroidota bacterium | reverse complement strand
GGATAATTTTGATTTCCATAATTTGAAAGTTGGATTGCAACATTAGAATTACAAAAAGTAAGATTTCTTCTAATTAGACAAACAGTGCTGGTTCCGTCTATTTTGATGGCTGAGGAGCCAGAACCCGTAATAATATTTTCTTTACCTGGATTTATTCCACCAACCTCATTTCCTGTTCCAGAATTTATAACTACGCTTGAAAAATAGCAGTTAATCTGTCCTGTACCATCAGATTTAGTCCCAAAATTATTCCTCCAGACTTTATTATTGCTGCCATAAATTACTAATCTTGTACCAGACTCACCAAAAAAATTCTTGTCCCCCGAGTTTGTTCCACCAATTATATTTCCATTGCCATACACTTGCAAACAGTTATTTACAGCACTTGCTGTATTTCCATTTACATGTAATCCCCAAAAACAACCTTTAATAATATTATTCGAACTAGAAACCTCCATTCCTGTATTTCCACAATAGTCATGGTTGTAAAAGGCCAGTCCTTCAATTATGCAACCATTGCTTTGTATGGTTAAAATTGTAAGCGGGCATGTGGTAAAAGCGGCTCCTGTAATTCCGATTTGTAAAACAGGAGCAGAAGTTAATGTTCCAAGCAAGGAGCCTACTTGAGAATATCCATTTATATGAACAGGGCTTGTAATGGTTGGTAAGGGAGTTATAGGGCTAATTTCAAAAGGTCCGGTGCCGGAAATTGAAAAAATGATATAATCAAAAGTAGTAGAATAATTAGCATCGATAATGGCTTGTCTTAGAGAACCCACACCGGAATCATTTGTATTGTTAACTATAAAAGTTGCAGCAGATGAAAATGAAACAGTTATAATAAAAAGGAAGATGATTAAAAAGAAGTTTTTCACTAAAATTAAATAATTAATACTTAATTAAAGTAACAAATCTAACAAAATATCAGAAATAGGCCGAAAATCAAACAGAATATTTTTATAATAATCATTTCTGAACTTAGTTTAATTTAAAACTTGTTTACATAAAAAAAGGGAATCCTAAATAATTAGGATTCCCTTTTTAAAATAATGAGATTATGATTTATTTAACAGAATCCACAACGCTTTTAAAAGCTTCAGGATGATTCATTGCTAAATCAGCAAGTACTTTTCTGTTTAGGTTAATTCCTTTTGCATGAATTTTACCCATAAATTCAGAATACGACATTCCATGTTCTCTAACTCCAGCGTTAATTCTTTGGATCCACAATCCTCTGAAAGTTCTTTTTTTAGCTTTTCTATCACGATAAGCATAGGTTAAACCTTTTTCTAAAGTGTTTTTAGCAACGGTCCAAACATTTTTTCTGGCACCAAAGTAACCTTTAGTTAATTTTAATATTTTTTTTCTGCGGGCTCTAGCAGCCACCACATTTACCGATCTTGGCATAATTTTTTTGTTTTTTGATAAGCAGCGCTCCCATTAACTGAGAAACTTTGATGCTGAATTACCTGGTTAATGATTAGTTTACTTACCTATGCAAAGCAAAAGTTTAATGTTACCCAAATCCGCATCGTGTACCATAGTGAAACCAGTTAGGTTTCTTTTTCTTTTGGTAGATTTTTTGGTTAGGATGTGACGTTTAAAAGCTTGCTTTCTTTTAAGTTTTCCAGAGCCGGTTAGTCTAAACCTTTTCTTAGCGCTGGAATTTGTTTTCATCTTTGGCATTTCCGTGGATATATTTAATTGTTATTTAATTTTCTTTTTAGGGGCCAAAAATATGATCATCCTTTTTCCTTCAAGAGCAGGCATACTTTCAACTTTACCGTATTCTTCCAAAGCCTGGGCAAATTTTAATAATAAAACCTCACCTTGTTCCTTGTATATGATAGACCTTCCTTTGAAAAACACAAAAGCTTTTACTTTTGCCCCATCTTCCAAAAATTTTATAGCATGATTAACTTTAAAGTTAAAATCATGATCATCAGTATTAGGTCCAAATCTAATTTCCTTTACAGTAATCTTAGAAGCTTTTGCTTTTATTTCCTTGGCTTTCTTTTTTAGTTCGTAAAGAAACTTTTTGTAATCCACAACCTTACAAACCGGAGGGTTTGCATTAGGTACGATTTCCACAAGATCCAAGCCCATTTCCTTAGCTAATTCCAGGCCTTTTTCAAGCGGAACAACTTCTGTTTCTACGTTATCACCAACTAATCTGATCTCTCTGGCTCTAATTTTTTCATTTATTTTGTGCGCTTCTTCCTTCTTTTGAAACCTCGGCCGCACAAATCGGCTATCTGTTGCTATGTTTTTTCCTCCTTAAATTAAAATGTAATTAATTTGTTTTCTATTTCTTTATTTAATAAATCCTTAAATTCTTCTACTGTAAAAGTACCTAAGTCTCCTTCAACGTGCTTTCTTACTGAAATCGTATTGTCATTGACTTCTTTTTCTCCTAAAATAAGCATATAAGGCACTTTGCTTAATTCGGTGTCTCTTATTTTCTTACCTATTTTCTCATTTCTGTCATCAACAAAGCCGCGAATATCGTAATTTTTTAACACATTTAAAAGATTTTTTGCATTATCGTTATATTTTTCACTAATTGGAAGGATAGCAAACTGATCAGGAGTAAGCCAAATTGGAAAATTTCCTGCACAATGTTCAATAAGAACAGCAACAAATCTCTCAAGTGAACCAAATGGAGCCCTGTGAATCATAACAGGTCTGTGCTTTTTATTATCACTACCTGTATATTCCAGTTCAAAACGCTCAGGTAGATTATAATCCACCTGAATAGTTCCTAATTGCCATTTTCTGCCTAAGGCGTCCTTTACCATAAAGTCAAGTTTAGGACCATAAAAAGCAGCTTCACCGTATTCAACAACTGTTCTTAATCCTTTCTCTGCTGCAGCTTCTATAATAGCAGATTCTGCTTTCTCCCAATTCTCATCGCTTCCTATATATTTACTTCGGTTTTCTTTATCCCTTAAAGATATTTGGGCAGTATAATCTGTAAAATCAAGTGCTTTGAATACATATAGCACCAAATCAATTACTTTAATAAACTCTTCTTTAACTTGTTGGGGCATACAGAAAAGATGCGCATCATCTTGTGTAAATCCTCTAACTCTTGTTAAACCATGTAATTCTCCACTTTGCTCATAACGATAAACGGTTCCAAATTCAGCATAGCGAACTGGTAAGTCTTTATAAGATCGAGGTTTGCTTTTATAAATTTCACAATGGTGAGGGCAGTTCATTGGTTTTAAATAAAACTCCTCGCCCTCTTGTGGTGTTTTTATGGGTTGAAATGAATCTGCTCCATATTTTTCATAATGCCCTGATGTAACATAGAGGTTTTTATGTCCTATATGAGGGGTGATAACAGGTTCATAACCTGCTTTTAGTTGGGCCTTTTTAAGAAAACTTTCTAATCTCTCACGCAAGGCTGCTCCTTTTGGAAGCCATAATGGTAGACCCATTCCTACTTTTTCACTAAAAGTGAATAGCTCAAGCTCTTTACCTAGTTTACGGTGATCTCTTTTCTTTGCTTCCTCTAATAAAACCAGGTATTCTTCCAATTCCTTTTGTTTAGGAAAGGTTATTCCGTAAATACGCGTTAATTGTTTTCTCTTTTCGTCCCCTCTCCAGTATGCACCCGCAATATTTAATAGTTTTATAGCTTTAATAAATCCTGTATCAGGTATATGTGGGCCTTTACATAAATCAGTAAAATTTCCCTGGGAATAAAATGTGATTTCTCCATCATTTAATCCCTCAAGAAGTTCTAATTTATATTCATCATTCTTCTTTTTAAAATATTCAACTGCTTGATGTTTTGATATTTCTGTTCTTTCGAATTTGTTTTTTTGCCTGGCAAGTTCAAGCATCTTTTCTTCAATCTTTTTGAAATCATCTGAAGAAATAGATTGTTCTCCCAAATCCACATCATAGTAAAAACCATTATCAATTGGTGGGCCTATTCCAAATTTAATTCCAGGGTATAATATTTCAAGAGCTTCGGCTAAAAGATGAGCCGAAGAATGCCACATTGCATTTTTTCCTTCATCATCATTCCAGGTGTAAAGTTTTACAAATGCGTCATTGTTAATAGGGCGGTTAACATCCCAAACTTCATTGTCCACTTTTGCTGCGAGAACATTTCGAGCTAACCCTTCACTAATTGAAGTTGCTATTTCAAATGCACTTACACCTGCTTGGAATTGTTTTTTAGAGCCATCAGGCAATGTTATATTAATCATTTCTTAACTATAAGGAATATTTAAATCAAAGGAGTTATTAATTTAATAAAACTTTAATTTAACAAAAATTCTAGAATAAATTCGAGTGAAAATTAATTTTTTGTCTGGTAACCTATCATTAATACCATACAACCTGTACTTTGGGTTGTGTCTTTTTCATTGATAGGAATATCATATTCTATGTAATAATTTCCAGATTTTGGAGGGTCAAATGTAAGGGAATTTTCGCTTTTTGATGTTGTTTCAAAAATAAGTTTTCTTGATTTAATATTTTTCCTTTTGTCAAAAACATTGATTTTAATTTCCTGGGAAATATTATCAGAAAGACAAAAAATCAACCTGTATTCTTGTCCTGCATAAGCAGTGAATTCCAGATCTATTACTTTAGCTTTATCATCAATAACAATAGCATTAACTGCAGCTCCAGAATATTTAAATGGTTTCAGTTTTGGCTTAGCAGATTTAACAATAACCTTTGATTTACATTGAGCATAAACAGAATTTATAGCACTTGGTGAGAAAAAAAGTAATACAATTAAGGCTATGTTTATAATGCTTTTCATAAATTTAAAAATATATTATTATTATAAATTTCCTTCTGTGATTTTTAATCTTAATTCTTGTATTTTAATTGAAAGTAAATTCAAATCCTGTTCTTTAATATTGAAAGAAGACTGATCTTCAGTTTCATTTGTTACAGAATCAAAAAGTGTTTTTATATGTTCAAGCTCTGTAATAAGCAATGGGATGCTTTCATTTGCTTTGTTTTTTGATTTTAATGCTTTTATAAGATTGTCCAATATTATAAATTGTTCACCTATTCTATTTGACAGCTTTTTATTGTCTGCTTTTTCAACAGTTTTAGAACCAAGATACATACTTTCAATCCAGGCTCCTGTAAATATCAATACTGCTAAATGTTCTTTTTGGTTTTCCTCCAGGTAAACATCCATATCCATTTGTAAATCAGAAACTATATAAGCTAAAGAATCCTCATTGCCTAAATTGTTTTCAAACCTAGTTAAAAGAGATTCAGTGTCAAATACACTAGCAAGCCCAAGGTCTCCAGAAATATTTTTAATGGTTTTTAAGTTATTCATGGCTTCCTGGGTTTGGTTATTTACTATTCCATAAGCCAAATCAGCAGAGTATATTCCCATTGCCAATGATTTACTAAAAATTCCTGTGTATTTTTCAGCATTTGCAGTTGGATTAGAAATACCTGAAACATATTCCATTCCAGAACGCTTGAAAATAGATGCAATTTGCAAAGGGGAGGGAAGAATGTATGTAATATTCTCCTCGTCTGTTATATCATCCGTAATATCTATTGTTTCAGAATCAGGCTGTTCTTCTGCTTTTTTTTCATCACAGGAAGAAAGTAAAAACAAAGAGAATAAAATAGAAGAAAAAACAAGAATTGTAGAGTGTGTGTTCCTAAACATAAGTTATTTTTTTTAAATTAAGCGAAACAAAAGTATAATATTATTTTAGATTCGGATTGTGTTTTTGCAATTTTCATGTTTGAATTACACCAACATTGAATTTTTTCTCAATAGGAGCATGATTTGCCATCTCTATACCCATAGAAATTACTTTTCTGGTTTCAAGCGGATCTATAATTGCATCCATCCATAAACGGGCCGCTGCATAATAAGCAGTTGTTTGTTTATCATATCTGTCTTTGATCTTGTTTAAAAGTTCATCCTCATCTTCTTTTGTAATTTCCTGACCTTTGGCTTTTAATGAGCTTACCTG